>NZ_JAZDCI010000003.1:0-272345 GCF_036312245.1 Brachymonas sp. J145
TGGAGTTCCCCCCATTTGACGGACACTTTCACTGAGAAGAAAGGAGCCCCCATGGGAAAAACCAAGCCCCCGTACCCCGAGGCATTCAAACAGCAGATCGTCGAGCTGTTTCATTCCGGTCGCAGCCAATCCGAGCTGGCACGTGAGTTCGATGTGTCAGCGGTGAGCATTGCCAACTGGGTTGCACGCGCTGCAGCCGATGCTGGCAAGCCGTTATCCGGCAAGGATGTGTTGACAACGTCCGAGCGCGAGGAACTCGTCCGCTTGCGCCGGGAGGTCAAGCGTCTTCAAACGGAGCGCGACATCCTGGCAAAGGCTACGGCCTGGTTTGCCGGACAAAGCGAGAAGACGTCCACGCCGTCTACGCGCTGATGCAGGCGAACCAGGCCGATCTCCCAATACGCACCATGGCCCGGGTGTTGGGTGTGTCCAGCAGTGGTTACCACGACTGGCTAAATCGCCGACCCAGTGCACGCGATCAGGCCAATGCCGAGCTGCTGCTGCGCATCAAAGCCATCCATCAGATGAGCGATACCACCTACGGCGTGCCGCGCATGGTCGCGCAACTGGCGCGCGATGGGGTGATCGTCAACAAGAAGCGCGTCGAACGCCTGATGCGTCAGGCGAGTCTGAAGGGTGTCAGCCGCCGGCGCGGCTGGTGCGTGACAACGCGCCGTGATCGAGAGGCTGGGCTGGCCAGCGATCTGGTCAATCGCCGCTTTGCGGCGGATGCTCCTAACCAACTTTGGGTGGCAGACATGACCTACCTGCCTACCTGGAGCGGGTTTGCCTATCTGGCGGTAGTCATCGACGTATACAGCCGCAAAGTAGTGGGTTGGGCCTTTGGCACGCGCATGACGGCCGATCTGGTGGTGCAGGCGTTGGAGATGGCCGCCTTCACGCGCAAGCCCCAGGGCGTCATCCACCACTCCGATCAGGGCAGCCAATACACCAGCACGGTGTTTGGCAAGCGTTGCGAGGAAATGGGCGTGCGCCCAAGCATGGGATCGGTGGGGGATGCTTACGACAACGCCATGGCCGAGAGTTTCTTTGCCAGCCTGGAATGCGAACTGGTCAACCGAAGAAGCTGGAAAAGCCAGACCGAGGCCAGGCATGCCGTGTTTACCTGGATAGAGGGCTGGTACAACCCACATCGGTTGCACAGCGCACTGGGCTACCTTGCTCCCAACGAATTCGAGCAAATCAATGCACAATCCGGGCAGTCCCCGGTAGAAAATACCACCGTTACCGCGCTGAATTCTTCAGCGCTCAACCGTCCGTGAGATAGGGGGAACTCCAACTCCACAGAGACCCGGCGCAGCGCCAGCTATGGGTACGCGCCTATGAAAAGGTCATTCGGCTTGCCGCGCTGCTGGCGGTGGCCGACAACTACCTGTTCCCTGTCGTCCAGGTTGAGCATGTGGAATGGGCTATCGGCATGCTCCGCCACGCCAACCTGACCGTGCAGCGCCGCGTCTGCGACGGCGATATTTCGGACGACGCCGACCATGCACGCGAGCAGATGATTCTTCAGCGGTGCCGCCGCTGGCTCGCGGTTCAGCGCAAAGACCCGAAGGAAGAAAAGCTGCGCCAGCACGGCGTCGTCTCGCGCCGCTTCCTGCAACAAGAGGTCTGCTCACGAGACCTGTTCAAGAAGCACCGCCTTGGCGCTACGACGGTCTTTAACCACACGATGAAGAGTCTGGTCGAGAATGGCTTTCTCGTGAAAATCCACGAGACCAAGGCTTGGGAGGACTTCAACGCGCGTGCTGAATGCTGGCGCGTGGTGGAACTGGGCCAGCGTTAGCTGGTGGGCGGCTAACAGGCAGCACACAAGGCGCAACTTCGATGCATCCGATCCCCGTCTTGTTTGCTGCAAACCCCCCTCGTTAGTGACACGTCAAACAAACGACCGGGACACCGGCAAAACGCAGTACCTATAAGGGGTTTAAGGGTGTTGTGTGTGTGTTTGTTAGTTTGTTTGTTGCGTTCTTTGCACTTCGTATGGGTCAGCGGTCGTTTGCTTAATTCTTGTGCAGCAAGTGGCCCTGCACGTCCCGCAACACGTACAACACCGCTAACGCCACTAACAGCTAACGCAGCCCGAACGCCAAACTAGGAAAACGGCGGTCGGAAGCGAGTGAATGCAGCACCCACGCGGGTGAGCCGCCCATGTGGTGAGCTCGTTCTAGCCCATTCGTAGCGAGGGCGGAGTTTCGTGCATGCGCAGCGCGTGCAAGCCCCGCACCGCGCCGCCAGTACCGTTGCACTGACTACCCTGCAATCGCGGCCTACGCGGCCCGTGCGTGGCCCCCAGCCGTACCAACTACCCGTCGCGCACGCGCTTCAGCGGGTAGAACACGCCCGCCGTGCGCCGCCTCTTGGGGTACAGCGTGGCGATCAAGCGCCCCCATTGCGTCTCCGTCACCAACTCCTGACGCACTACCCGCTTCTCATTCGCCTTATTGCCAAAGGTGCGCGCATGGGCGAGGTAGTCCTCATAGAGAACGCGCGCCTGCGTCCATTCGCGCGGGTCATCCACTTCAACCACGCAACGGCGTATCCAGTCGTCAAAGACCAAGTCTTGCAGCCAGCCGGCTTGCTTTTCTGCCTCCGCTCGCGCCTGTTGCAGCCCGGTGATTGCCATGTCGATCTTTGACGGAAGAGCCTTCGTTCGTCGCTCCAGCTTTTTTGCAATGAACGGCATTCCTGCCTGACGTGCCGCCTCAATGCTTGGGTCTGGCGGGGGCGTGGGATCGTTCTCTGGCAGGGGAAGTGAGCCTGCCTTTGGTCTCTGTCGTTGATTCGAGGTTGCCATTTTTGAGTGTATGGTATGTAGGGTTTCGCTACATACCATACATCAAGGACACACAAACGAAAAGCGCCCCATGCGGGGCGCTTGCTTGTGGTGCAGAGGTATCAGGCAGCAGCTTTGACCCGTCCGCTGATGCCGTTGAAGCGACGCCATCCATAGAGTTCTATCAAGGCGTTGTTTTCGTTCCAGCCCTTCTCAGCGGCTACCGGCTTCAAGTCCTTCGGCATCATGTTGCCGTGCTGGTCTAGGTACTCCCACACCTCCAGGCACTTGCCGGGGCCGGGACGCTTGACCCCGTTCTGCTCGACACGCTCCACCTTCGGGACGGCCGCTTTCTTCGGCTTGCTTGTGGTCACCACAGCTTCGGCGGGTACGGCCTCGGCAACGGGTGTCGATGCTTCCTTCTGCTTCCAACCGAACCGCGTGCCGTCCGCGGATTTGTGAACGGTGATCTGCACCAGCTCGGCGGGCACGCCCGCGGCAATGGCTGCGCGCTTGGCGTTCTCGCGCTTCGTGTAGGTCTTGGCGGTCATGTCGTTGCTCCTGTGCGGGTTGATGGAGGCACATTGCAAGACAGGTCTCCGAGACTCGGCAACGACTTTTTGGATGCACGCGACAACGCCGGGAAAGCAGAACAACAAACACCGAATTAGCTGTTCTCCGCTTGTTCTAGAACTCTAAGCAATTGTTTTGCAACTGCTTTTCCTTGCGGACTTTCGCTTGATAGCCCTACCGTTTTGCACATGCGCAGCCGCGCCGCCATTTATCAAGGAGTTTTCACCATGCCCACCCCAATCGATGCCCGTATTACCCCGTCGCTCCACTCGGAGAATGTTCGCCAGCTTGACGGCTACAGCGACGACAGCGCGCCGTATCTCGGCCCCGTGATGGAAACGCTGGACGATGCGTATCTGACTCTCGCAAAGATTCATGATGCGCGCGACCACGCCAGCCGCAATCAGGCATGGACGCCTGAGCAGGCTGTGATCGCCGTATCCGATGCCGCATACAAGCAACAGCAGCGCCTCCTGTCGAAGTTCGACAAGTTGTCAAAGACCCTCGATCAGCAGATCAAGTCGATGGACGAGATGCTGACCGGCCCCCTGCAACAGAAGGCGGGCATGGGCACGCTGAACACCGAGATTCGGAACCACGTCCGCGCTATGCCGACTGAGGAACGCCAGAAGTTCCTGGAGGACGCGCTGGCTCGCAAAGACCTGACCACACTGACGGCGATTCTGGGCGGCCCGGGTTATCTGTCCGGGTTGATGGATGCCGAAGTTACGCACTACACGCGCAAGCTCCACGAGATTCAGCATCCCGAGGTTGTTGGCCGCCTTACCGCCCTTCGCAGTGCCAAGGCTCACGTTGAAAAAGTCGGTCCGCTGGTGATGGGGCAGGTTGAGAAGGCGATGGGCGCAGATTGGGGGCGCGTCACCGCACTTCGTGAAGCCAACAGCAAAGCGCTGGCTGCTCTCAAGTTCGGCGAGTAACGCTGCTGATCCTCTGCAAACAACAGGAAGCAATCAAATGACTGAAACAGTTCAGCCTGAATGGTTGCAGGGCTTCACCCCTCAGCCAAACAAGCCGCCGAAGGGCTGGCAACCGGGCCAGAGCGGCAATCCGGCAGGCCGTCCCAAGGGCAGCAAGAACCGCAAGACGCAACTCGCGGAAGAACTACAGAAGGACGGTTCCGAACTGGCCCGCGTCATCAAGGAGGCAGCGCTTGCAGGCGACACCAGCGCCATGAACCTGTGGGCGCAACGACTTGAGCCGCCGCTGCGTGCGCGTGCTGCTGCTGTGGAGTTTGAGCTTGACCCTGACAAGCCCCTGCACGAGCAGGCCAATCAGGTACTCGTCGCCGTATCCGAGGGGCGCGTCGATCCTGAAACCGGGCGGATGTTGATCGACTGCATCCAGTCGGTTGCGGGCATCCGTGCTGTCGATGAACTGGAAGCGCGCCTTATCGCGCTGGAGGAGAAACAAGCATGAGCATCTACGACACCGACAGCATTCCCTTTTACGGCTGGGGTCGGCCAAAGATCGAACGCCCGATAGACACACCACATGGGCAATCCGACCTCAAGCTGATCGTCAATGTCTGCTACGAGGCGATTTTGAAGTGCGACGACCCAGCAGTGCGCTATCAGGCCGCGCGCCTGTTGCAAGCAATCGGCCCGATGAAAGGAACGCTCCAATGAAGAATGACAACCTCGACCACGAGAACCGCCCGGTCAAGTACGGTATCACGCCCGACGAGTTGCGCCAGATTCAACAGCGCCGCATCGAGGCGCATGCAGCCCGCGAGACCAGCGACGCGCTGAACCTGCTCCGCGCGGTCAAGCTGGGCGCGGCGTTGCGCGAGTCTCAGGACTAACCACATGAGCATCAGCAGCGCCAAGGGCATGCTTGTCCGACTCAAGAAGCTGGAGCGCTCGCACGGCGCCACCGACGAAATGCGCGGCTGGGTCGCTGACTCCTTTGGTGCCGCGATTGCTGACGGGCGTATGTGCCCGGTTGATGGTCGCGTGGTGCGGGACTGCCTGCTGAAGTGGCTCAGCGACGGCACCGCACGCAGCGGATTCGCTGGCGAAGGGCTGATGCGATGAAGCCGAACTTCCAAGGGTTCGTTGAGCCTCGCATGTGGCCGCAGGACGGCGGAACACGGCGCGAGCCTGTGATGGACATGGACGCCAAGCCACCGCGCGCCGTGCGCCATGTCGGCTGGCGGAAGTGTATGCGGTGTGGTCAGCTTTTCTGGTCGGAAGACGTGCAGCGCTTGCGTCTCTGTACCCCGCAACCGAACCGCCAAGGATGCAGGAGCAGGCAAGACGACGACGGCATCTGAAAAACCCTGCACCGCCCTTATCGTCGTCAGCGGTGCAGTGGCGCGCAGTCCCGGAGAAGCTGCGCCGTCCCATCGGGAACCGTTGGACGTTAATCAAACGGACTCAGTCAGGAACGGGGCCACTCCTACCCGTGCGACCTGGCCTTCAACGGGTGCCGCTGGCACCCGTTGTCGTTTGTGCGGCTGCGCGAGCGTAGCGGGCGGCACAGGCCGCGATCACCACACTGCCGCCGCTAGGGTACTGGCGGCAACGGCACGCGGCCTGTAGCGCCGCGCATGCCAGCGAGCGGGGAACGGCAAACCCGGAATTAGGCGGGCTTGCCTGCTAACTGATTGCTGCGCTTGTAGTTAGGTCGGTGGAACTTGCAGCGCTCTAGCCTATTGGGAGCAGAGCGCCTTTGCTTGCTACAGGTTCGCCAATGAAATCGGGTAGCCCTGAGCCGCCATTTCCTTCGCCAGAAGCGGCCCTGCGTCCTTTTGCAGGTTGTCCTTGAACGGGATATAGAGCAATCCCTGAATGTCGGACGGACGCTCCATGTTGTCCTGCTGCTTCATGAGAATGGCAACATTTTTGCGACCGAGCAGCGTCAGCATCATGCCCAGTTCCATCACAACGTTCTGGCGCGCACGAAACGCCTTTTCGTCCTCATGTCCGGCACGGAAGCCCTCGTCGTCGGGTGTGGCCAGCACTACTGCGAACTTCACCTCCGCCGTGTACTTTTCCAGCTTCTCAATGATGGTTTGCCCCTCCGATGGAAGCTGATCCAAGATCAACGGCTCAAGCCTCCAGCGGCGCAGCATTGCTTCAAGCTCGGTGCGGGCTGCTGCGTCATGCCCGTAGACGACAAAGACCTTGCTCAGCATCGGCTTGGCAGCAGGACCATTCTGCGGTGCGGGTGCTGCCGCAGCCGGTGCGGCTTGCACGCCAAGGCATGCTTTCACCGCATCTTGGTTCTTGCCCTGAACGTTGAAGTTGCCGGTGTGGTAGCTGTTGACGATTGCGCCGTTCTGCAAACGGAGCTGTGTACCCGTGCCATTCGCCAGCGCCGTTTCATTCGCAACTTGGAAGTTGCCTGCTTGGAGGCAAGCCCTAATCTCATCGAGAGTCATTGACATTCCTTCTAGGCTCCCCAAATTGCTTTCTTGGCAGCTTCGCTCAACACATCGACAACAATGTCACGCACCCCGGACGCAACCGAAGTGCCGACCTTCGCCATTACCCTCTTGAACCGGAGGGACGCCACCTGTGTCTTCGGGCTGTCTTTTGTCAGTTCCGCCAGATCTGCCCGGAACTGTTCAAGCTCTTCTGCTGGTAGTTCTGCGCCAATCTCGACCAACTCGACCGCGCTTGCGATCTTGCGTTCAGTCCATGGGAAGGCGTTACCGCAGTTGTGGCAGAACGCGGGCGGCTGGTAGTCGCCTCCGAACCCGAAAACACCTTCAACGTAGTAATCGCCGCGAATGGATGCGCTGCACTTTGGGCACTGCATGATGGTCGCATCACCACACTGGGAACAGAATGCTTCTCGCAGTTCTGGGTTCTGGTCTGCGGCAGTCGTTGCGACGTGCCCATTGGGACAAACCTGTGCGACTCGATACGTACCCATAGCGCTCCCTTCGCTACTGTGATGGCGGTGGGTCAGGGATTCGAACCCTGGAAGGGGTCACCCCCTTGCTAGTTTTCAAGACTAGTGCCTTCAACCGCTCGGCCAACCCACCGTTTCTGTGATGCGCTAGGAATCCGCTAAACGGCGCAAGCAACAGCGCCAAGGCGAATACGCTAACACGTTGTTTTTACTCTGCTTATTGCTGCTCCCGCACCGCCTGAACGTAAGTTTTCAAGACCGCTGGATTAAACCACTCTCCCACGCTTCCGGAAGCCTGCCATTGTACGGCAATCCTGGCATCAGAAGCGCCTTGTTCACCACTCCGGCTCGCCCGTGGCATAACTCTGCTGCCCCTCGGTAATCGAATCGAGCTGGAAGCGCTGGCTATCCACAAACAGCCAGGTATCGGTATAGGTCACGCCAGCGCCGCCCGGAGCCGGAAACGGCGATGCCGCCTGCACCAAGCGGTTCGCCAGCTGCACCACCTCGGGCGCGTGGTCTGGCCGTCGGCGCCAGCGGATGCCCTGAACGCGGCCATTGCCGCCGATGCGGACTTCCATGATGGCAATTGCATGCAGCATGGGCGGTAGCTGGCCGTGGTAAACGTTGCCGGGATTGCGCAGGTACAGGTGTTGCGCGGCGCGCCGGCGATACGCCATGTCCTGCGGGCCGCGTGCGCCACCCCCGCCAATGCTGATGCCGCAACCAGCCAGCACCATGCCGGCAAAAGCACCCAGGGCGCCGGTCAGGCGCACCAGCAGGCGGCGCTCCTGATTCGGGGAGTCGCTGGCAGCGGGAGAAGAGGGCAGGGACATGGCAGCTCCTGGCAGCAAGGACATGCCGCTATCCTAGCCCAAGTTGTCAGGCCGGGTTGACGGGCGTCTGCAGCACCGGCTGGTCAACGCGGCGCTGCGCCATCTCTGCGCCGGCCTGTTCCAGCACCTCGGCACCCATGCCGGGAAATACCGCGGGATAGGCGTGCAGCTCTTCCAGTTCGATATGTGACTGGTACATGTGGGCAAAGCGCAGGCACAGCGTTTCCTGGGCTAGCAGCGCGGCGGCATCGCCTTCGGTCAGCTGTACCAGCAGCGGTCGCAGTTCGGCCCAGGCCTGATCCAGATCCTTGTGCTGGCGCAGGATGTTCTCGGCCATGTGGATCTGCGAGGGATCTCCGCTTGCCAGCATGCGCGGTACCAGGTGGCGCTCCTCGTCTTCATGGTGGTGCGGCCCGGCCATGTCGAAGTAGCGGATGATGTCGGCGGCGGCGCGACGTGCCTGTTCGTCGGCACCGTTCTGGTTGGCATGCGCATGCAGGCGCAGCAGCAGGGCGCACATGCGCTGCACGCGCTGGTGGCAGGCCAGCAGCATGGATTCGGGATCTTCGAAAGTCGCGGGTTTCTGTTGTCCGGGCTCAGTCAGCTGCACGGGTTTCATGACGTATCTCCAGAAAATGTCTAAACATTGTCACCCATCGTCTTCCCGTTTGACGATTCCCCGGATGGTGGAGGGTGTTTACAGTTTTTTGCATTTTTTGTGACGCAGCACAGGGTATGCCCTGAGCAGGAAAAATCGCTGTCGCCTTTAACCTGAAGGCCTCGGTCAGTGGACTGGAAATGCACCAGCCAACGGCTTCATCCGATACCAGCGAGTACAGATGCCAGCCGTCGATGAGATGTGGCGAATCTCCTGACCTCCATGCCTGAACCATGCCCGCGCAAGCCGGCATGGTTTTTTCTTGTCCATGCTGCCTGCGGAACTTCTGCCCCAATGGGATAATCTCATGCAGTACAGGTGCCCCTGTCGGGCACAGCAAGGAATATCCGCATGAAAGTCTCTGTCGTCTCCTCTGCCTTGATCGCCGCCGGTCTGCTGCTGGGCGTGGCACAGGGTGCGCACGCTTCCGAGGCGCTGGCCCGGTCCAAGAACTGCCTGTCCTGCCACACCGTCAACAAGCGCGTCGTCGGCCCCTCGTACAAGGACATCGCCATCAAGTACAAGGGCCAGGGTGCCGAAGCCGCCCTGGCGCAAAAGATCCGTGCCGGTGGCTCCGGCAGCTTTGGCAGCATCCCGATGCCGGCCAGCCCCAACGTCTCCGAGGCCGAGGCGCAGCAGCTGGCACGCTGGATCCTGTCACTCTGATGTGCTGCCTGCCGGGCGCATGGCCTGCGCCTGGACAATCAGTGGATACAGCTCTTCATGCAGCGTGGTCACGCTGCCAATAATCAGCAGGGCAGGCGATACCAGGCGCTCGTCCTGCAGCGCCTGTGGCAATTCGCCCAGCGTGGTGTGCACGATGTGCTGCTGCGGCGTGGTCGCGCTGGAGACGATCGCCATGGGCGTATCGGCGGCATGTTCGCCGTGCTCCATCAGTTCGGCGGCAATACGCGTGGCTTCACCCAATCCCATATAAATCACCAGAGTGGATTCGGCACTCAGCAGCCGGATCCAGTCCAGCTTTGCCGCTCCGTCATCCATGCGGCGGTGACCGGTGACAAAGCTCACCATCTGTGCATGGTCACGGTGCGTCAGCGGAATGCCGCTGGCCGCAGCTGCGCCCATGGCGGCGGTCACGGCCGGCACTACCTCGCAGGGAATGCCGGCAGCCGCCAGCTCCTGCATCTCTTCGCCACCGCGGCCAAAAATGAACGGATCGCCACCCTTGAGTCGCACCACGCGCCGTCCCAACCGTGCCTGCGCCACGATCAGGCGATTGATCTCCGCCTGGGGCAGCGTGTGCCGGCTGGAACGCTTGCCGACGCAGATGCGCTCGCAGTTCTTCGGCAGCAGCGCCAGGATCTCCGGTGAGACCAGCAGGTCGTACAGCACCACATCGGCCTGCTGCAGGCGCTGCAGCGCACGCACCGTCAACAGGTCGGCGGCGCCAGGACCGGCACCGACCAGGCTGACGGGATAAAGAGGGGGAGGGGAGGCTTGCATGGGTACTGCCGGAAGCGGGAAAAGTGCCTAGTGTAAACAGCTTCGGCGAGGCTTCCGGCTGCCATCTCCTGCGGCATTGTGTCTGTCGGCACAGATTGTGGCGCTAGCAGCATAAAATCAAGGCATTACCAAGATAAACCAACCGAGGCGCAGCATGAGTATCAAGAGCGACAAGTGGATCCGTCGCATGGCAGAACAACACGGCATGATCGAGCCGTTCGAGCCCGGCCAGGTGCGTTACGCTGCCGATGGCCAGAAGATCGTCAGCTATGGCACCAGCAGTTATGGCTACGACATCCGTTGCGCGCCCGAATTCAAGGTCTTCACCAATATCCATAGCACCGTGGTGGATCCGAAGAATTTCGACGAAAAAAGCTTTGTCGATATCCATAGCGATGTCTGCATCATTCCGCCCAACAGCTTTGCGCTGGCGCGCACGGTGGAGTATTTCCGCATTCCGCGCAATGTGCTGACGATTTGTCTCGGCAAGAGCACCTATGCGCGCTGCGGCATCATCGTCAACGTGACGCCGTTCGAACCCGAATGGGAAGGCTATGTGACGCTGGAATTCAGCAACACCACACCGCTGCCGGCCAAGATTTACGCCGGCGAAGGCTGCGCCCAGGTGCTGTTCTTCGAAAGCGATGAAGTCTGCGAAACCTCGTACAAGGATCGTGGCGGCAAATATCAGGGTCAGATCGGCGTGACACTGCCCAAGACCTGATCACGCTGCGGTCCTGCAACAGCTGCAGGAAAGCGCTGACAGCCATGCGCAGCCGAATCGCGCATAATCCGCCAAAATCCCCGATTGCGGGGCATGGAACAGGGAGTACAGCATGAAATGGGAAGGCAACCGCCAATCAGGCAATGTGGAAGACCGCCGTAGCCAGCGTGGAGGCGGTGGCATTTTTGGTGGCCGCAGTATCGGCATTGGTACCATCGTGCTGGCGATTCTGGGTTTCGTGTTTTTTGGCGTAAACCCGCTGACCACGATTGGCGTGCTGTCCGGATCGGGCTCGCCGCAGGTGCAGCAGCCGGCACCGGCGCCGCCGGCCAATGACCCGCAGGGCGCGTTTGTCTCTACCGTGCTGGCCGATACCGAAGATGTCTGGAACCAGCTGTTCCAGCAATCGGGTGGCCGCTACCAGGAGCCGCGCCTGGTGCTGTACCGTGGCGTGACCCCCACGGCCTGTGGCACCGGCCAGTCGGCCATGGGCCCGTTCTACTGCCCGGGCGACCAGAAGGTCTACCTGGACCTGGACTTTTTCAACACGCTCAAGCGTGACCTCGGTGCCGATGGTGAATTCGCCCAGGCCTACGTGATTGCCCACGAAGTGGCACACCATGTGCAGAATCTGTTGGGAATTACCGACAAAGTAGATGCCATGCGCGGCCGTATCAGCGAAACTCAGATGAACGCCCTGAGCGTGCGCCTTGAACTGCAGGCTGACTGCCTGGCCGGTGTCTGGGGTCATCATGCGCACAAGTCGCGTCAGATCCTCGAAAACGGAGATATTGAGCGCGCCATGAACGCAGCGGCTAAAATCGGGGATGACGCCATCCAGAAGCGCAGCCAGGGCTATGTGGTCCCGGACAGCTTCACGCATGGTTCCAGCGCGCAACGCGTCCGCTGGTTTACCACCGGCATCCAGACAGGCTCGGTACAAGCCTGCGACACGTTCAACGCCAGCAGTCTCTGATCAGGCTGCTGCCAGCGTCCTACGCGCCAAGGTGCTACCCGCACCTTGGCTATCAGGCTTTGTGCCTGCCGTCTATTTGAGACACATCCTGCATGACAGAAAACGCTACCATTGCCTACGCCCAGCTTCCCCTGGCAGAACCCATCCAGCGCGCCGTTGCCGAGATGGGCTATGTCCAGACCACGCCTATCCAGGCCCAGGCCATTCCCGTGGTACTGGCTGGTCAGGACGTGATGGGTGCGGCCCAGACTGGTACCGGCAAGACGGCGGCGTTCTCGCTGCCGCTGCTGCAGCGCCTGCTCAAGCACGACAACACGTCGGCATCGCCGGCGCGCCACCCGGTGCGCGCACTGGTGCTGCTGCCCACGCGTGAGCTGGCCGACCAGGTGGCGCAGCAGATCAAGCAGTATGCCCAGTACACCAATCTGCGCTCCGCCGTGGTGTTTGGCGGCATGGACATGAAGCCGCAGACTGCCGAGCTGAAGAAGGGCGTCGAGGTGCTGGTGGCCACGCCAGGTCGCCTGCTGGACCATATCGAGGCGCGCAACTGCGTGCTCAACCAGGTCGAGTACGTGGTGCTGGACGAGGCCGACCGCATGCTGGATATCGGCTTCTTGCCGGACCTGGAGCGAATCCTCGGCTATCTGCCGAAGCAGCGCACCACGCTGTTGTTCTCGGCCACCTTTTCCAACGATATCAAGCGTCTGGCCGGCAGCTATCTGCAGAATCCGGTCACGATCGAGGTGGCGCGTTCCAACGCCACCGCCTCCACCGTGGAGCAGCGCTTTGTCCGCGTCAATAGCGATGAGGACAAGCGCCCGATGCTGGCGCAGCTGATCCGCCAGAACGAGGTCAAGCAGGCCTTTGTCTTTACCAACAGCAAGCTCGGTTGTGGCCGGCTGGCACGTGCGCTGGAACGCGACGGCTTCAAGACCGCGGCCCTGCATGGCGACAAGAGCCAGGACGAGCGCCTGAAGGCGCTGGAAGCGTTCAAGGCTGGCGAGGTCGACTACCTGATCTGTACCGATGTGGCCGCGCGTGGCCTGGACATCAAGGACGTGCCGGCGGTGTTCAACTATGACCTGCCGTTCCACGCCGAAGACTATGTGCACCGCATTGGCCGTACCGGCCGCGCTGGCGCCGAAGGCCTGGCGATCAGCCTGGTCGGCAATGCCGATGGCAAGCATGTGGCAGAAATCGGCAAGCTGACCAACCAGAAGATCCAGCCGCTCGAGATTGCGCTGGAAGCGCGTGGTGGTCGAGGCTCGCGCGGTGACTATCCGTCGCGTGCTGAGGGTGGCGAGCGTCGCCGCGAGCCGCGCCGCAGCCACGACGAGCGCGAACCGCAGGGCGATCGCTATCGTCGTGCGCCCAAGCTGGTCGATCCCTTCTTTGACAAGCCGTATGAGGCTTCAGCGCGCAGCGAGTCGGCCTCCTGGGAAAAGGCCGAGCCGCGCAGCCCGGTCACGCGTCCGGGTGCCAGCGCCAATATCCGTCCCAAGCGGTCCATGGCAGCGCTGTTCAAGCCGGCCGCACCGCGTAGCGAGGACAGCCAGGAAGGCTGAAGCCGGTGGCGCTCAGAACTCGGCGCTGCTGTGACTCTGTACCTGAACGATGCGTCCAGGACGGCCCGGCGGCAGGATTTCCACTGCCGTCAGTTCGCCACCCCAGACAGCTCCCGTATCAAGCGACAGCAGGTTGTGGCGCTTGACCAGGCCAAGCGCCG
The DNA here is from genome assembly GCF_036312245.1 of Brachymonas sp. J145. Classification (NCBI taxonomy): domain Bacteria; kingdom Pseudomonadati; phylum Pseudomonadota; class Betaproteobacteria; order Burkholderiales; family Comamonadaceae; genus Allobrachymonas; species Brachymonas sp. J145. Next base: position 13,634 of record NZ_JAZDCI010000003.1, read on the forward strand.
ACCAGTGGCCGAAGGCCACCAGCGTGTCCATGGTGCGGCGCAGCGGATGGGCAAACCACGGGATCAGGTGCTCCGGCGCTTCATCCAGCCCACGCTTGTGGTGGAAATCCATATGCCCCTCCACATCCAGGAAGCGGATGCGCGTCAGCGTATTCACGATCACGCGCGCACGATCCATGCCTTGCAGCCGGTTGTTCCAGCGGTCCGGCACGTTGCCGAACAGGTCGCCGAGGAAGGATTGCCAGTGAGCATCCTGCAGTTGTTCGCTGATTTCGTTGGCACAGGACAGGGTTTGCGCGGCATCCCAGCCTGGCTGTACACCGGCGTGCACCATCATGCAGCCGTGCGCCTGCATGGCCAGCGGCTGGCGCCGCAGCCAGTCGAGCAGGATGGCGGCATCGGGCGCATGCAAGATCTCCAGCAGGGTATCGCGCCGGCCCATCGGGCGTATACCCTGGGCTACGGCTAGCAGGTGGATGTCGTGGTTGCCGAGCAGGCAGTGCACGCTGCCTTCGAGCTGCATCATGCGACGCAGCACGCCAACCGAATCCGGGCCACGGTTGACCAGATCACCCAGCACGTACAAGGTGTCGCGGCTGGGGGAGAAATCGAGGGCCTGCAGCAAGTCTTCGAAAGCCTGGTGGCAGCCCTGTATGTCGCCAATACAGTATATTCCCATGATGACTTGCATTATCCAATGAACTGATGGACCTTCTGATCATCATTTTCCTGACCCTGCTCAATGGCATTTTTGCCATGTCCGAGCTGGCCATTGCCTCCAGCCGCAAGGCGCGTCTCGAAGCCATGTCGGCTGCCGGCGATGCCGGAGCTGCATCTGCACTCAACCTGATGGCGAATCCGACCCAGTTCCTGTCCACGGTGCAGGTCGGCATTACCTCGATCGGCGTCCTCAACGGTATCGTTGGTGAAGCGGCGTTCAGCCCGATCGTGGCCGAATGGCTGCGTGGACTGGGTACGCCTGAATCGGTATCCTCGATACTGGCGACCACGCTGGTGGTCACCGTCATCACCTTTACCACCATCATTTTTGGCGAGCTGGTGCCCAAGCGCATTGGCCAGCTCTACCCGGAAGCCGTATCGCGCTGGATTTCCCGCCCCATGGCCGGACTGGCGCGGCTGACCAAGCCCTTTGTCTACCTGCTGTCCACCACCACCCAGGCCGTGCTGCGCATGCTGCCGATCGACACCACGGTGACGCACCGCGTGACCGAGGAAGAACTGGCTGCCAGCCTGGAAGAGGGCGTGGATGCCGGCCTGATCGAGGAGCAGGAGCACCGCCTGGTGCAGAACGTGCTGGGGCTTGATGACCGTCTGCTGTCGTCCATCATGGTGCCGCGCAGCGATATCGTCTGGCTAGATGCCGAGATGACGGCGGCGCAGGCGCATGAACGCCTCACGCAAGGTGCCACGCCCGAGAAGTTCGTGCATGCCCACTCCTGGTATCCGGTCTGCAAGGACGGCGAGCTTGATCACGTGGTGGGCGTGGTCAGCATGGGCCGCATCCTGCAGGTGGTGCGCACCGACAGCACGCGCACGCTGGAGTCGTTTGCCAAGCCGGCCGTGTTTGTGCCGGAAACGCTCACCGGCATGGAGCTGCTGGAGCAATACCGCAGCCATGTTGGCCGCATGGTGTTCGTGGTGGATGAATATGGCGAAATCCAGGGCCTGCTGACGCCGCGTGACCTGCTGGAAGCGATTACCGGTGAATTGCAGCCGGCGCTGCATGAAGTGGCCTGGGCATTGCCCCAGGTCGATGGCAGCTGGAAACTGGATGGCATGATTCCCGCCAGCGAATTGAAGGCGCGTCTCGACATCGAGGATCTGCCGGATGAAGACAAGGCGCATTACAACACGCTGGCCGGATTGCTGATGTTTGTTTCCGGCAGCCTGCCGGTAGAGGGGCAGGTCATCAACTGCGCTGGCTGGGATTTCGAAGTCCTGAAGCTGGTTGGCAAGCGTGTGGAATGGGTGATGGCGCGTAAATCTCCGGAAACAGATTGATGCGAGTTTCTTTTTAACAGCGCTTTTTTTGCTCCTATAATTGATTCCGTTGGATACACGTGTATCTGTCTTTTCCTTATCAGGAGTTGAAATGGAATCTCTGCAAGCACTCATGCAGCAAAAGGAAGCGCTGGAGCTGAAGATCCAGCAAGCGCGCAAGGAGCAGACTGCTGCTGCCGTGGCGCAATGCCGTGAACTGATTGCCCAATACGACCTGACCGAAGCCGACCTGTTCGGTGGCCGCACCCGTGCCCGCGCTGGCTTGACTGCTGGCAGCAAGGTCGCTCCCAAATACCGCGATCCCGCTACCGGTGCCACCTGGACCGGCCGCGGCAAGCCGCCGAAGTGGATCCAGGACAAGAACCGAGATGATTATCTGATCTGACCGTCCGAATGTCTCATGAAAACGCCATGCATCTGCATGGCGTTTTTTTATGGGCCAATGCCAAAAATGGCAGGGACTTTGGCGGGCAATACGGGAGGTGATTGTCGGTGGCGCGACACTGTTGCAGAAAGGATACCCATGCTGGCCAAGGTTAATCCGTGTGCCACGCACAACACCATATCGGGAGAGAGCGTGCGCAATACTTGCTCCAACATCACGGCGTTGCGATAAGGCGTTTCAATCCACAGTTGGGCCTGACCAGTTTTGCGTGCAACATTCTCCAATTCACGCAAACGTTTCTCGCGCGCCGTGTTATCCTGCGGCAAATAGCCGATAAATGCGAAATTCTGGCCATTCAGGCCGCTGGCCGCCAGAGCCAGCAATATCGAACTGGGGCCGGTCAGTGGCACTACCTGAATGCCGGCTTCATGCGCGGCGCGTACCAGCGACGATCCTGGATCGGCGACGGCCGGCATGCCGGCTTCGCTGGCCAGGCCCATGTCATGGCCTTGCAGCGCAGGCTGCAGCAGTTGCAGCGCTTCTTGTTTCCAGGAGCGGGTGGACCCGCCAGCGTGGTCGCCTTTCTTGTGCATGTCGCGTGGCAGCACGCTGATCTGCAGTTCCTGCAGCGCATGTTGCAACGGTGCCACTTCATCCACGCGCTTGAGCAACTGGCGCAGCGTCTTGGCGTTTTCGCAGGCCCAGTACTGCAGGCCGGCCATGGCCTGCAGCGTGCCCGCCGGCAGCACATCGGTGATAGCTGGCAGCGGTGGCTCGCAGCCAAAATCCAGCGGTGCCGGGCAGAGGAACAGGTGGCCGGTGCGGCTCATGCACGCGCTCCGGTCAGCAGCGGCACGCCGGCGGCGCGCAACATGCTGCAGGTCTTGATCATCGGCAGGCCGATCAGCGCGGTCGGGTCATCGTTCTGGATGCGTGCCAGCAGGGCGATGCCCAGGCCTTCGCTCTTGGCGCTGCCGGCGCAGTCGTAGGGCTGCTCCAGGCGCAGATAGGATTCGATCTCCTCGTCACTCATGCCGGTATCGACATCGCGGAAAGTGACGCTGACCTGCGCCACATCGACCTCGGTGTGCTGGCGTGCCAGGCAGACCACGGCGACCGCGGTATGGAACACCACGGTCTGGCCGCGCATGGCGCGCAGCTGTGTCACGGCGCGATCGTGCTGCAAGGGTTTGCCCAGCGATTTGCCATGCAGGTCCGCCACCTGGTCAGAGCCGATCACCACGGCATCGGGATGCAGCTCGGCCACGGCACGCGCCTTAGCTTCGGCCAGGCGGCGTGCCAGCTGGCGCGGCTGTTCGTCGGCAAACGGGGTTTCGTTCACCTGGGGCGAGATCGTCTCAAAGGGAATGCGCAGGCGCTGCAGCAGTTCGCGGCGATAGGGCGAGGTGGAAGCAAGGATGATGTGGGGGAAGACAGCGTCGGACATGGCAGATTCTTTTACACTGTGGGCATGGCTACGGACAAACAACAGGGCGGATCACGCGCAGCGCCGCCATTTTCAGCGCGGCATCTGGACATCACGGCATTTGCCGAGGCTGGCGCGCGACTTGCCGAAGAGACGGTATTGTCGCATTACCCGCGGCTGGCCGATGTGGTGCAGGACGGCGATCAGATGACGCCGGTGCGCTGGCAGGCGCAGGGCAGCATGGTGCCGGTGCTCGGCGGCAGTCCGGAAATCTGGCTGGAACTGGAGGCCGAGGCAGAGTTGCCGATGCAGTGCCAGCGCTGTCTGGAGCCGATGCGCCAGCGCCTGGAAATATCGCGCCGTTTCCGTTTTGTGCAGGATGAGGCCACGGCCGAAATGCTGGATGACGAGCTGGAAGATGATGTACTCGTCATCAGCCGCGACTTTGACCTGCAGGCCCTGATCGAGGACGAGCTGCTAATGGAGCTGCCGGTGGCGCCACGCCATGAGGTCTGTCCGCAGGCGCCACGCATGCAGGTGCAAACAGCAGATTTCCGCGAGGAAGAAGCCGAGAAGCCGAATCCGTTTGCCGCCCTCGAGGCGCTGAAAAAACCGAAGTCCTGAGCAGGGGCGTGGCGTGACTGGCACACACTGACTTGTCGCTGCCGCATAAATTCAGCTATAATCTTCCTCTTACTGCCGATCTGGTTCGTCCGGTATCGGCAAACTGCAGGCAAAAACGCCCGGGATCGCGAGGGTCCGGCCATGATCACATGGCGCATGGCGCAGTCATGCCGGCAAACCCCGTTATTCCATTCAACTTTTTCAGAGGAGCGGACCATGGCCGTTCAGCAAAACAAGAAATCTCCTTCCAAGCGCGGCATGCACCGTTCCCACAACGCCCTGACGGCACCCAACGTCGTCACGGAGCCGACCACCGGTGAACTGCACCTGCGCCACCACATCAGCCCCAACGGTTTCTACCGTGGCCGTCAGGTGCTGAAGAACAAGTCTGAAGCCTGATTCCAGGTCTGATGACAGGGCCCGACGCTCTTGCAGCCTCGGGCTTTTCTTTTTCTGGCGCGGTAGCTCAAAGATGACGGATTCAACGCAAGCGGTGACCCTGGCAGTCGATTGCATGGGGGGCGATCATGGCGTGGCGATTACCTTGCCCGCCTGTGTGCGTTTTCTGGAGTCCCATCCTGATGTCCAGCTGCTGCTGGTTGGTCAGCCTGAGGTGCTCGAGGCGCAGTGGGGCCGGACCAAGGGGGCCGCCGCCGTCAAGTCGCGAACCCGCATTGTGCCGGCGACCGAGGTCGTCACCATGGATGATCCGGTCGAGGTGGCACTGCGCAAGAAAAAGGATTCGTCCATGCGCGTGGCGATCCTGCAGGTCAAGGACGGCCTGGCGCAGGCCGCCGTATCGGCTGGCAATACCGGCGCCTTGATGGCCGTGGCGCGCTATGTGCTCAAGACCATTCCCGGTATTGACCGTCCTGCCATTGCCACGCAGATGCCCAATGGGCAGGGCGGTGCCACCACGGTACTGGATCTGGGTGCAAATGTGGACTGCACGCCCGAGCACCTGCTGCAGTTCGGCATCATGGGCTCGGCCCTGGTGTCGGTGCAGCTCAACAACCAATCTCCCACGGTCGGCCTGCTGAATATTGGCGAAGAAGCGATCAAGGGCAGCGAAGTGGTCAAGAAGGCCGGCGAGCTGCTGCGCACAGCGGGCAACGCCGGCGTGCTCAACTTCTACGGCAACGTCGAGGGTAACGACATCTTCAAGGGCACCACCGATATCGTTGTCTGTGACGGCTTTGTTGGCAACGTGGCGCTCAAGGCCAGCGAGGGTCTGGCGTCCATGGTAGCCAACCTGCTCAAGCAGGAGTTCTCGCGCAATATCTTCACCAAGCTGATTGCCGTGGTCGCCTATCCGGTGCTGGCCAGCTTCAAGCGTCGCGTCGACCACCGTCGCTACAACGGCGCGGCACTGCTGGGCTTGCGCGGCCTGGTGTTCAAGAGCCACGGCTCGGCCGACGAGGTGGCGTTCAGCTATGCGCTCGAGACCGCCTACGAAGCCGCCAGCCACGCGTTGCTGACACGCGTGGAACAGCGCATTGCCAAGGCGGCAACGCTGCAGTGGCCGCAGCAGGAAGCCGCTGCGCATTGAAGCATGCGGCTTCCGGCTGGTGCGCGGCCCGCCGGGCGGCGCTAGAATGATCCACTATTCCGTCATGGGTGCCCAGCCTGGCTGGCAGTGACGGCGATTTTTTCGAGATCAGAACATGCCCTTGTTTTCCCGTATCACCGGTACCGGCAGCTACCTGCCCCCCCGTCTCGTGACCAACCAGCAGCTGGTAGAACAGCTGGCTGCGCGTGGCGTCGAGACTTCCGACGAGTGGATCGTCGCGCGTACCGGCATCCGTGCCCGTCATTTTGCCGATGAGGGCACATATAGCAGCGATCTGGCGGTGGAGGCTGCACGCAAGGCGCTGGCCGCTGCGGGTGCCACGGCGGACGAGGTCGACCTGATCATCGTCGCCACTTCCACGCCCGACATGGTGTTTCCGTCAACCGCCAGCATCGTGCAGCACAAGCTGGGCATTGCCGGTTGTCCGGCCTTTGACGTGCAGGCGGTGTGCACGGGTTTCATCTATGCCCTGACCGTGGCCGACGCCATGATCCGCAGCGGCACGGCGCGCAAGGCGCTGGTCATCGGCACCGAAATCTTCTCCCGCATTCTCGATTTTGATGACCGTACCACCTGTGTGCTGTTCGGCGATGGCGCTGGTGCCATCCTGCTCGAAGCCAGCGAGCAGCCCGGCATCCTGGCGACCGACCTGCATGCCGATGGCAGCTACCGCGAGATCCTGCATGTGCCGGGTCATGTGTCCGGCGGCGAGATCAGCGGCAGCCCGCTGCTGCAGATGGATGGCCAGGCCGTGTTCAAGCTGGCCGTTGGCCTGCTCGAAAAAACCGCGACCGCCGTGCTGGCCAAGGCCGGCATGGAGAAAGAGCAGGTCGACTGGCTGGTGCCGCACCAGGCCAATATCCGCATCATGATGAGCACGGCACGCAAGCTGCGCCTGCCGGCCGACAAAGTCATTGTCACGCTGGAAGAGCAGGGCAATACCTCGGCGGCCTCGATTCCGCTGGCCCTCGATGCCGGTGTGCGCTCCGGCCAGATCCAGCCAGGCCAGACCCTGCTGCTGGAAGGCGTGGGCGGTGGCTTTACCTGGGGCTCCGTGCTGCTCAAGTACTGATTTCTTCACCCTGGCGTGCAGTTTTGCCAGGCCTGTCTGTTCAGGCCGGTTGCCTTGTGTGGCCGGCGCATTCCCTGTTTGAATCACCATGACGCAATTCGCATTTGTTTTTCCCGGTCAGGGCTCGCAAGCCGTCGGCATGCTCGATGGCTGGGGCGATCATCCCGCCGTGACCGATACCCTGAAAGAAGCCTCCGATGCCCTGGGCGAGGATGTGGCCCGCCTGATCCAGGAAGGCCCCAAGGAAGCGCTGGCCCTGACGACCAATACCCAGCCGGTGATGCTGGTGGCTGGGGTGGCGGCGTATCGTGCCTGGCTGGCCGAAGGCGGTCCGAAGCCGGCCGTGGTTGCTGGTCATTCACTGGGCGAGTACTCCGCGCTGGTCGCTTCCGGCGTGCTGACGCTGGCCCAGGCGGCACCGTTGGTGCGCTTCCGCGCCCAGGCGATGCAGGAAGCCGTGCCGGTGGGTGAGGGCGCCATGGCGGCCATTCTCGGCCTGCCCGCAGATCAGGTCGCCGCCGGCTGTGCCCAGGCGATGCAGGAAGTGCCCGGTGAAGTGGCCGAGGCGGTCAACTTCAACGATACCGCGCAGACCGTGATCGCCGGCAGCAAGGCCGGTGTCGAGCATGCCTGCAAGGTGCTCAAGGACATGGGTGCCAAGCGCGCACTGCCGCTGCCGGTGTCGGCACCGTTCCATTCCAGCCTGATGAAGCCTGCTGCCGAGCGCCTGCGCGAAAGGCTGGCTGTCACCGAACTGGCGACTCCCGTGATTCCGGTGGTCAACAATATCGACGTGGCCGTTGAAACCGATCCGGCGCGCATCCGCGATGCCCTGTATCGCCAGGCATTCGGCCCGGTGCGCTGGGTCGAGTGCGTGCAGGCGATCCAGGCGCGTGGCATCAACCATGTGCTGGAATGTGGCCCGGGCAAGGTGCTGGCCGGCATGAACAAGCGCATCGATGGCACCATCGTGAGCGCCTCCGTGTTTGACCCGGCCAGTCTGGCCGAGGCACGCAGCCTGCTTGAGCAGGAACAATAAGACAACCCCAGAGACAAGGAACCGGACATGACTAGCTCCACCCCCCGTATCGCCCTGGTGACCGGCGCTTCACGCGGCATCGGCGCCGCCATTGCCCAGGAACTGGCCCAGGCCGGCTGCCTGGTGATCGGCACCGCCACCAGCGACAAGGGCCGCGACGGCATCAACCAGGCCCTGGCGGCTTTCCCCGGCTGCCGCGGCGCCGTGCTGGACGTGAACGATCTGGCCGCTGTCGAGGCGCTGATTGCCGATATCGTCAAGGAACATGGCGCACTGCATGTGCTGGTGAACAACGCCGGCATCACGCGTGACATGCTGGCCATGCGCCTCAAGGACGAGGACTGGGATGCCGTGCTCGATACCAATCTCAAGGCGGTGTTCCGTGTCAGCCGCGCCGTCATCAAGCCGATGATGAAGCAGCGTCATGGTCGCATCGTCAGCATCACCAGCGTGGTGGGCGCCTCCGGCAATCCGGGTCAGGCCAATTACGCTGCGGCCAAGGCTGGCGTGGCCGGCATGACGCGCGCCCTGGCACGCGAACTGGGCAGCCGTGGCATCACCGTCAATTGCGTGGCACCGGGCTTTATCGCCACCGACATGACCGCCGAGCTGGGTGAAGAGCAGCAGAAGGCCCTGATGGCGCAGATTCCCATGGGTCACCTGGGTTCACCGCAGGATGTGGCACGTGCCGTGGCTTTCCTGGCAGCGGCCGACAATGGCTACATTACCGGACAGGAACTGCATGTCAATGGCGGCATGTTCATGGCCTGATAAGATATGATCCATACAGGCGCAGGGATATGGATTTCCCGGCAGTCTGTGAAAAACTCCGTCAAACGGATAGAATCACTCCCTGTTTACCACTAACCAAGATAGAGATAACCATGAGCGACATCGAAGCACGCGTCAAGAAGATCATTGCTGAACAGCTGGGCGTTGAAGAAGCACAAGTGACCAACGAAAAGGCTTTCGTTGCTGACCTGGGTGCTGACTCCCTGGACACCGTTGAACTGGTGATGGCCCTGGAAGACGAATTCGGCATCGAAATCCCCGATGAAGACGCCGAGAAGATCACCACGGTGCAAAACGCCATCGACTACGCCAAGGAGCACCAGAAGGCCTGATACGCCTCTGACCTGGCTGGCGGAGGCAGATCTTTCTGCCGGGGCTGATGGCCGGGGCTCTTTCCCATGGCGCTCATGCACGGGTTTGCCGAGTGGCTGGCTTCAGTCTGCTGTCGGCAGCCGGTGATGGGCGCCAAGTTGTTTGTATTGTTGATCGCCTGCATGCGCACCGGCCTGGCTGGTGGCGGTTGCAGGCACTAGCGCGAGAACTGCCATGACCCGTCGTCGTGTCGTGATTACAGGCCTGGGGTGTGTAACGCCCGTGGGCAACACCGTCAGTGAATCCTGGGCCAACCTGCTGGCCGGCCGCTCCGGCATTGGCCGCATCACCCGCTTTGATGCATCTGCCTTTGCCTGCCAGATCGCCGGTGAAGTCAAGGGCTTCGAGCTGGACAAGTACCTGTCCAGCAAGGAAGCACGCACCATGGACACCTTCATCCACTATGGCCTGGCCGCGTCCCAGGAAGCAGTGGAAGATGCCGGCCTGCCGACAGGCGAGGCGCTGTCGCCCGAGCTGGCCGAGCGCATCGGCTGCGTCATGGGCTCCGGCATTGGCGGCCTGCCGCTGATCGAGGACACGCACGCCGAGTACATGCAGCGCGGTCCGCGCCGCATCACGCCGTTCTTCGTGCCGGCTTCCATCACCAACATGGTGGCGGGCCAGGCGTCCATGCGCTTCGGCTTCAAGGGCCCGAACCTGGCCATCGTCACGGCCTGTACCACCGGCCTGCACTGCATCGGCCAGGCGGCACGTCTGATCGAATACGGTGATGCCGACGTGGTGCTGGCTGGCGGTTCCGAATCGACCGTGAGCCCGCTGGGCATTGGCGGTTTCGCTGCCATGCGCGCGCTGTCCACCCGCAACGACGATCCCGAAGCCGCCAGCCGTCCCTGGGACAAGGGCCGTGATGGCTTCGTGCTGGGCGAGGGCGCCGGCATGATGGTGCTGGAAGAGTACGAGCACGCCAAGGCACGCGGCGCCAGGATCTACGCCGAAGTCGCCGGCTTCGGCATGAGCGGTGACGCCGGTCACATGACCGCGCCCAATATGGATGGCCCGCGCCGCGCCATGCTGGCCGCCCTGAACAATGCCGGCATCAACGCCGACCAGGTCGACTACCTGAACGCGCACGGCACGTCCACGCCGCTGGGCGACGTCAACGAGTGCAACGCCATCAAGGCCGCGCTGGGCGACCACGCCTACAAGATGGTGGTCAGTTCCACCAAGAGCATGACTGGCCACCTGCTGGGTGGCGCCGGTGGCGTCGAGAGCGTGTTCACCGCGCTGTCCGTGTACGAGCAGAAAGTGCCGCCCACCATCAACCTGAACGACCAGGATCCGGACTGCGATCTGGACTTCTGCGCCAATACCGCACGCGACCTGAAGATCGACGTGGCCGTGAAGAACAACTTCGGCTTTGGCGGCACTAACGGCACCCTGGTGTTCAAGCGCGTCTGATCGCGCGGCCGGCCTGCTGTGCGCATGTGCGCCGGCAGGCCTGATCGATTCCCATGAGTAGCACCCGACGCCCGCCTGCCATGCAGTATCCGGTCAGCACCGATCCGGCGCTGGCAGCCGGGCTGTTGCTGTTGGGCATGACGGTTGCCAGCGTGTTGGCCAGCTGGCGTCTGGGCTGGCAGAACGCCCCTGATTGGCTGGGTATTGTCTGGGCACTGGCCTGGGCCTGGCTGTTGCTGATGGCCTGGCGTGGCTGGCACTGGTACCGGCGCCTGCCGCAGGGCTGGTTGCACTGGACCGGCGAGCACTGGTCCTTCAAGCCCTTGTCGGCTCCGCGCGGCCAGCAGCAACTGCAGACGGCGCCGATCGACGAACAGAAAGCATCCGACACCCCGCTCCCGCAGGCCTGGCAATGCCGTATCGCACTGGATCTGCAGTGGGGCATGCTGGTGCGCCTGCATGGCGTGCCGCGTGCGCCGGCCCAGTGGCTATGGTTGCGCAATGTCATGGCACCGGCCGACTGGGCGCTGCTGCGCGCCGTGCTGCACTGGTCGCAGCGCAGCCAGCCGGCTGATGGGGAGCGCCGGTGAGCGAATCGGACACCAAGCCGGAGATCGTGCGTACGCCCGAGCAGCAGGTCGACTGGGCGCTGGTGCAACGTACCCTGGCCGGCGACCAGAAGGCCTTTGAACTGCTGGTGATCAAGTACCAGAAGCGCATCGAGCGGCTGGTGGCGCGCATGGTGCGCGACGTGGACCTGATTCCCGATATCACCCAGGAAACCTTTATCCGGGCCTACAAGGCGCTGCACCAGTTTCGTGGCGAAGCGCAGTTCTATACCTGGCTGCACCGGATTGCCATGAATACGGCGCGCAAGGCGCTGCTGGACCTGAAGCGCCAGCCGATCACGGCGACGGCATTGCAGCCGTCCGATGCCGAAGAAGATGAAACTTTCTTGCGCCAGCATGAACCAAGTACGGAAGAAACGCCTGAAGCCCTGCTGGCGGCCAAGGAAATCGCCCAGATGGTGAACCTGGCCATGGAGCAGTTGCCCGAAGATCTGCGCCGCGCCCTGACGCTGCGCGAGATTGATGGCCTGTCCTATGACGAGATTGCCGAACTGATGGATTGTCCGATCGGAACGGTGCGCTCCCGCATCTTCCGTGCCCGCGAAGCGGTGGCAGCCAAGATCCGGCCGCTGCTGGAGCACCGCAGCGGCAAGCGCTGGTAGTCAGGCAAAGGATGGAATCATGACGAGCGAGCGCACCCCAATCATTTCTGCTTCCCTGCCGGAAACGGCCACCATGGCCCAGGCCTTGTCGGCCTGGATGGATGGCGAGCCGCTGCCTGACGGCGTGGACGAAACGCTGTTGCTGGACTGGCTGGGCACGCAGGAGGAAGGACGCGACTGCTGGGACTGCTGGCAGCAGCTGGGCGAACAGCTGCGCCATGACGAGATCTCGCAATCGCCTGGCGATAGCGTTGGTGGCAGCGCCTGGATGCAGCAGCTGCAGCAGACATTGGCACAGACGGAAGCCTGCAGCCTGCAGGAAGATGTGCTGCAACAGGAGCAACCGTACAAGGTCACGCCGCCGGCCCTGCCCAGGATGGACTCCGTGCGCATGCTGCCGCGCAAGGCCGCGAACGAGGGCGTCTGGCGCTGGAAGCTGGCAGCCGGCTTTGCCTCGGTGCTGGCGGTGGCCGCGCTGGGCTGGAACCTGGTCGGCCTGCAGCAGCACGACCCAGCCAATGCCCAGGGGCAAGTGCTGGCTGCGGTCCAGATGCCGCCGCCTGCCGTGGTGGCCACGGCACCGGCCGCATTGCCGGCTGACCCGCTGCAGGAGGCGCTGGACCAGGACACCCAGGCCATGCTGCAGGCGCATGCCCAGTTTGGCGACTATGCGCTGCTGGGCGATGGCGCCAGCATGAGCACGGTCAGCTATACGCAGTGAGCAGGAGGGGGTGATGGTCACACGTCGTACCGCGATCGGCACACTGGCGCTGGGCAGCCTGCCGCTATCAGCCGGGCTGTGGGCCTGGTCGGCACAGGCCGATGCGGCCCAGGATCGTTCCAGCCTGCAATGGCTGCAGCGCTGGCAGCAGGCCGCAGCCAGCAACAGTTTTGCCGGCACCATGGCGGTGTCCGGCCCGAATGGCAATCTGCGCAGCGCGCGTGTCTGGCATGCGGTGCAGGGTGGTCGCCAGATCGAGCGGGTCGACAACCTGGCCGGCCATTCGCGCAGCATGTTCCGCACCGACAGCGGTTCGCGTGTCTTCCTGCATGATCAGAAACTGGTGCGGGTGCAGTCGAACCTGCCGCGTGGCGGCATGATGTTCCCCGGCATGCAACCCTTGCCGGCAGCGCAGCAGGCCCAGGGCGCGGCGCGTTATCAGGCGCGCCAGCTGGGCCAGGAGCGCGTGGCCAACCACACGGCCGATATCGTCGGCTTTCTGCCGCAAGATGGCTTGCGTCACGGTTTCCGGTTCTGGAGCGAGCAGAAATCCGGCTTGCTGCTGAAGTGGCAGCTGCTGGAGTTGCCGGCGGGTGCCACCGATTTCCAGCGTGCACGCATGTTGCGCGAGGTCGCCTTCTCCGACTTGCAGATCCAGGCACCCTTGCAATACGCCACGCTGCAACAGATGATGGAGCAGACCAAGGGCTACCGCGTCGAGCAGCAGGCATTGCAGACGACTACGCCGCAGCAGCAGGGCTGGAGCCTGCGGTCACTGCCGGGCTATGCGATCACGCATTGCTATCTGCGGCCGCCGCTGCGTGACAAGGGGCAGCCGCAAGCAGGCCTGGGCGGCAAGGTGACGCAGTGCGTGCTCTCCGATGGCCTGTCCAGCATCTCGTTGTTCCTGCAGGCGGCGGAAGCTGGCAAGGGCCAACAGCCGGCTGCGCGTGGTGCCACGCGCTTTGTCTCGCGCAGCTACCCGGGCGGGCAACTGGCCACGGCCATGGGCGAGGTGCCGGCAGCGGCGCTGCAGGCGCTGCTGGACGGTCTGGCACGTAGCAAACCGTGACAGTGGCGGCGTTGAATCTGCCGCAGCCGACCGCATCTGTGGCGGAGTATTTCATGTGTGGCCGCACTGCCGTGGGCAGGGCGGTCATGGCGATCCGGTGCCTGCAGGCCGCACGCGTCTGCAGGGCCACATAGAGCTTTCGAGGAGAAATGTCATGCAGCGATTCCACGGTACCGAAACCCCTGCCCAGGCGGCAGCCGGCAAGCGCTGGCCCGGCTTGGCACGCCAGGCGCTGAGCGCCGGTGTGGCGCTGACGCTGCTGGGCTGCAACTACCAGGCGTCGGCGCAACAGTCGGGCCAGTCGGCCAGCGAAGCGGCTCCGGCCGTGGTGGTGGCACCCCCGGCACCGGCGGCTTCCACGCTGCAGGCACCGCCACTGGTCACCGGCCTGCCCAATTTCGCGCCGCTGGTCGAGCGTGTCGGGCCATCAGTAGTAAATATCCGCGCCATGGAAAAGGTGCGTAGCGCACGCAGCGGAGCCGTACCCGGCTCGCCGGAAGCGCAGATGGAAGAGTTGCTGCGCCGCTTCTTCGGTATCGAGATCCCGAACATGCCGCGTGGAGGTGGTGGTGCGCAGCCGGCCCCGGACAGCGGACGCGAGCGCCAGGCTGGTATCGGTTCCGGCTTCATCATTTCGCCTGACGGCTACATCATGACCAACGCCCACGTGGTGGAGGGGGCCGACAACCTGATCGTGACGCTGCCGGACAAGCGCGAATTCAGCGCCAAGGTGGTTGGCCAGGACAAGCGCACCGATGTCGCCGTGGTGAAGATTGACGGTACCGGTTTGCCGGCGGTGCAGATCGGCAACGTGGAACAGCTGCGCGTGGGTGACTGGGTGCTGGCGATCGGCTCCCCCTTTGGCCTGGAAAACTCGGTCACGGCCGGCATCGTCAGTGCCAAGCAGCGCGATACCGGCGACTACCTGCCGTTCATCCAGACTGACGTCGCGATCAACCCGGGCAACTCCGGCGGCCCCTTGATCAACATGGCCGGCCAGGTGGTCGGCATCAACAGCCAGATCTATTCCCGCTCCGGAGGTTTCATGGGCATTTCCTTCTCGATTCCGATCGACGAGGCAATGCGCATTGCCGACCAGCTGCGCCAGACCGGTACCGTGACTCGTGGCCGTATCGGCGTGATGATTGGCGATGTGGACCGTGAAGTGGCCAGTTCGCTCGGCCTGCCGGCCAACCAGCAGGGCGCGCTGGTGCGCAATGTCGAAGCCGATTCGCCGGCAGCCAAGGCGGGCGTGCAGCAGGGCGACATCATCACGCGCTTTGACGGCAAGACCATCGAGAAGACGGCCGACCTGCCGCGCCTGGTCGGCGAGACCAAGCCCGGCACGCGCGCCAGCATCACCGTGTTGCGCAACGGCAGCACGCAGGACCTGACGCTGACGGTGGAAAAGGCCGAGGAGGCCGGTACGCCACGTGGCCTGCTGGGTGGCGCGGAGCCGAAGGCCGATAGCGCAGCCACGGCGGTGGCGGCTTTGGGCATGAGCGTGAGCGAGCTCACGTCGGCACAACGCCAGCAGCTGCGTGGCCGTCCCGGCGTGGCGGTCAGCAGCGTGACGGATGGCGGCCCGGCAGCACGCACTGGCTTGCGCGCCGGCGACCTGATCCTGTCGGTGGGGCGCCAGTCGGTGGACAGCGTGGAGAGCTTCTCGCGCGCCGTCTCGGCCCTGCCGCAAAACCACCCGGTCAGCGTGCTCTACGTGCGTGATGGCTATGCCCAGTACGGCATGATCCGCCCGCAGGCGCGCTGATGCGAGGCTTGCGCACAGTCGGGTGGGCAGAGTGCCACAAAAACGCTAAAATAGTGCGTTCTGGCTAACGCAGCCTGCAGTCGCCGGCTTGTCCACCCTGGGCAGCCGGCGCTTTTTGTCGCCCGCGGGACATGTCTTGCGCTCCGCACGGGGCAAATCATCGGCATCCGGGCACGCTGGCCCGACATGGCCCATCGCCTTTCTAGACCCAGTTTTCATGAAGCATATCCGCAACTTTTCCATCATTGCGCACATCGACCATGGCAAGTCGACCCTGGCCGACCGCCTGATTTCGCGCTGCGGTGGCCTGTCCGACCGCGAGATGAGTGAGCAGGTGCTCGACTCGATGGACATCGAGAAGGAGCGCGGCATCACCATCAAGGCGCAGACCGCCGCGTTGCAATACAAGGCGCAGGATGGCCAGATCTACAACCTGAACCTGATTGATACCCCCGGCCACGTCGACTTTTCCTACGAGGTGAGCCGTTCCCTGAGCGCCTGTGAGGGTGCGCTGCTGGTGGTGGACGCCAGCCAGGGGGTGGAGGCGCAGACCGTGGCCAACTGCTATACCGCGCTGGATCTGGGCGTGGAAGTGCTGCCGGTGCTCAACAAGATGGACCTGCCCCAGGCCGATCCCGACAACGCCAAGGCCGAAGTCGAGGACGTGATCGGCATCGATGCCAGCGACGCGATTCCATGTTCGGCCAAGACTGGCCTGGGCATTGACGAAATCCTCGAAATGATCGTCGCCAAGGTGCCGCCGCCGCGTGGCGAGCCGGATGCACCGCTGCGCGCCATGATCATCGACAGCTGGTTTGACGCCTATGTCGGCGTGGTGATGCTGGTGCGCGTGGTCGATGGCCAGCTGCGCAAGGGCGAACGTTTCAAGATGATGGCTTCCAACGCTGCCTACGATGCCAACAACATCGGCGTGTTCACGCCGGCGCAGGAGCCACGCGAGACGCTGAATGCGGGCGAGGTGGGTTATATCATCGCCGGCATCAAGGAGCTGAAGGCGGCCAAGGTGGGTGACACCATCACGCTGGAGAAAAAGCTGCCGAACAACCTGGGCCCGGCCGAGCAAGCGCTGCCTGGCTTCAAGGAAGTGCAGCCGCAGGTGTTTGCCGGCCTCTATCCGACCGAAGCCAGCCAGTACGATGCGCTGCGTGACAGCCTGGAAAAGCTGCAGCTCAACGACGCCTCGTTGCACTACGAGCCCGAGGTATCACAGGCGCTGGGCTTTGGTTTCCGCTGCGGCTTCCTGGGCCTGCTGCACATGGAAATCGTGCAGGAACGCCTGGAACGCGAATTCGACATGGACCTGATCACCACCGCGCCCAGCGTGGTGTACGAGGTGGTCAAGGGCGATGGCGAGGTGATCCAGGTCGAGAACCCGTCCAAGATGCCCGATGCCGGCCGCATCCAGGAGGTGCGCGAGCCGATCGTGACGGTGCACCTGTACATGCCGCAGGACTATGTGGGCCCGGTGATGACGCTGTGCAACCAGAAGCGCGGCGTGCAGCTGAACATGCAGTACCACGGCCGCCAGGTCATGCTGACCTACGACCTGCCGCTGGGCGAGATCGTGCTGGACTTCTTCGACAAGCTCAAGTCGGTCAGCCGTGGCTACGCCAGCATGGACTACGAATTCAAGGAAAACCGCCCGTCCGACGTGGTGAAGGTGGACATCCTGCTCAACGGCGAGAAGGTCGATGCGCTGTCCATTATCGTGCACCGTACGCAGGCGCAGTACCGCGGCCGTGCCGTGGTGGCCAAGATGCGCGAGATCATCAGCCGCCAGCAGTTCGACGTGGCGATCCAGGCTGCCATCGGTGGCAACATCATCGCGCGTGAAACCGTGAAGGCGCTGCGCAAGAACGTGCTGGCCAAGTGTTACGGCGGCGACATCTCGCGCAAGCGCAAGCTGCTCGAAAAGCAGAAGGCGGGCAAGAAGCGCATGAAACAGATTGGTTCGGTCGAGGTGCCGCAAGAAGCGTTCCTGGCCATTTTGCAAGTGGAAGACTGACACATGCCATTCATTACTGCACTGGTACTCGGGGGCTTCGTGGCCTATATGGCGGCCTGGTTCCTGGGCTACCTGGAAGGCAATATGGCCTTGCTGCTGTTCGTTGCCTCGGTCGTGACCGGCCTGTACTGGCTGGCCGAGAAGATCTGGTTCAAGCCGCATCGCCGCCAGGCCGCGCTGGCTTTCGAGCAGGCGCAGGACAAGCGCCAGGCCGAGCTGGCCGCGCAAGGTGTCAAGGCCGATGCCATCGATGTGCGCAGCACCAAGGCGCGCCTGATGGAGCAGCCCTGGTGGCTGGACTGGACGGCCGGCCTGTTCCCGGTGATCCTGCTGGTGTTCCTGCTGCGCTCGTTTGCCTTCGAGCCGTTCCGCATTCCGTCCGGTTCCATGATCCCGACGCTGATGATCGGTGACCTGATCCTGGTCAACAAGTACGAATGGGGCATGCGCCTGCCGGTGCTCAACAGCAAGATCACTGCCGGTACGCCGGTGCAGCGCGGCGAGGTCATGGTGTTCCACTACCCGCCCAAGCCGAGCACCGACTACATCAAGCGCGTGGTGGGCCTGCCGGGCGATACCGTGGCCTATATCAACAAGCGCCTGACGATCAACGGCAAGGAGATCACGCAGACGCAGCAGGCTGATTTCCTCGACCAGAGCACGATGCGCTACCACCAGCTGTTCGACGAGCAGATTGGTACGCACCAGCACCAGATCCTGATCGATGACAGCCGTCCCTCCGGCATCCCGGTGCTGGCCGACTTCCCGCAGAGCGAGAACTGCAACTACAGCGTGGACGGCGTGACCTGCAAGGTGCCCGAAGGCCATTACTTCGTGCTGGGCGACAACCGCGACAACTCGCTTGATTCCCGCTTCTGGGGCTTTGTGCCGGATGACCATGTGGTCGGCAAGGCGGTGGCGGTGTGGATGAACTTTGGCGATTTCAATCGCATTGGCAAGATCCAGTAAGCATGGTGTTGCCCGATGACCTGCCCCTGCGCTCGGCGAACCGATGTCCGGCCGGGCGGGTTGTCTGCCTTTTCCCGATATGAGTCCTGCTGAATCCCTGACCCCCCTGCAACAGCTGGCACAACGGCTGCAGCACGATTTTGCCCAGCCGGCCTTGCTGCAGCGTGCCCTGACACACCGCAGCTTTTCTGCCGACCACAACGAGCGCCTGGAATTTCTGGGCGATTCGGTGCTTGGCCTGGCGATTTCCAGCCTGCTGTTCGAGCGCCTGAAGGCATCGCCCGAAGGCGACCTGTCACGCATCCGCGCCAACCTGGTCAAGCAGGACAGCCTGCACCAGCTGGCACTGCAACTGAAGCTGGCGAACTGCCTGCGGCTGGGCGAGGGCGAGCTGCGCTCCGGTGGCCTGAAACGCCCGTCGATCCTGGCCGATGCCTTCGAAGCCATCATTGGCGCCATCTACCTGGACGCCGGTTATCTGGCGGCCGAAACCCTGGTGCATCGCCTGTTTGCCGATGTCGACCTGAGCCAGAACCAGTCCGTCACCGCCAAGGATGCCAAGACCTCCTTGCAGGAATGGCTGCAGGCGCGCAAGATGAAGGTCCCCACGTATGATGTGGCTGGTATCGAGGGCGAGGCGCATAGCCAGACCTTCCTGGTCGATTGCCAGATTCCGGCACTGCAGATCAGCCAGCGTGGCCAGGGCCGTTCCCGCCGCGCTGCCGAGCAGGATGCCGCCAGCCGCGTGCTGGTGCTGCTGCAACAACAGCAGGCCGCCGCTGCGGCCAAGCCGCGCCGCCCCTTACTTTCTACCCGGAAACCGACATGAGTTCTTCTTCCCCGACCGATCCCAAGCCTGCCGCCGCTGCACTGGATGCCGATACCGAGGCCCAGCTGCAGCGCCTGCTGGGCAAGGAACCGCTGGCACCGGCACAGCCGGGCAGCCAGCCGGGTGCTTCCGACCCGGAGCAGCAGCGTTGCGGCATGGTGGCCATCGTCGGCAAGCCCAACGTTGGCAAGTCCACGCTGCTGAATGCGCTGGTCGGCCAGAAAATCAGCATCACCTCGCGCAAGGCGCAGACCACGCGCCACCGCATCACCGGCATCCGCACGCGCGGCGACGACCAGTTCGTGTTTGTCGATACCCCGGGTTTCCAGACGCGCCACGGCAATGCGCTGAACAAGTCGCTGAACAAGGCCGTGACCGGCGCCGTCTCTGACGTGCAGGTGGTGCTGTTCGTGGTCGAGGCTGGCAGCTTCAGTCTGGCCGATGCCAAGGTGCTGTCGCTGTTGCCGACCGATGTACCGGTGCTGCTGGTGGCCAACAAGCTGGATACCGTGCACCGCCGCAGCGAAATCGCGCCCTGGCTGCGCGACATGCAGGAGCGCCATCCGTTTGCCGAATTCGTGCCGATGTCGGCCAAGAATTCCCGCGATATCGAGCGCCTGCTCGACATCGTGGCCAAATATCTGCCGCAACAGCCCTGGTGGCATGACGAAGCCGAGCTGACCGACAAGAGCGAGCGCTTCCTGGCCAGCGAGATCGTGCGTGAAAAGCTGTTCCGCCTGACGGGTGACGAGCTGCCCTATACCTCGACCGTGGTGATCGACCAGTTCCAGGAGGAGCCGGGCAAGGCGGCTGCACGCATGGTGCGCATTGCCGCCACCATCGTGGTGGAGCGCGATGGCCACAAGGCGATGGTGATTGGCGACAAGGGCGAGCGCATCAAGCGCATCGGCACCGAGGCGCGCCAGGAGCTGGAGCGCCTGATGGATGCCAAGGTGTTCCTGGAGCTGTGGGTCAAGGTGCGTTCCGGCTGGGCCGACGACGAAGCGCGCGTGCGCTCCTTCGGTTACGAGTAAGCCCATGCGGCGGCCCCTGGAGGCAGCATGAAACGCGTGGCGCATGAGCCGGCTTTCGTGCTGCATCACTATGACTGGAGCGAAAGCAGCCTGATCCTGGAGGTGTTCACGCGCCACCATGGCCGCACCGCGCTGATGGCGCGTGGCGCGAAAAAGCCCAGTTCGAATTTCCGGCCGGTGCTGCTGCCGCTGCAGCCCTTGCACCTGAGCTTTGGCGGCGATGCCGATATCCGCATGCTGCGTTCGGCCGAATGGATCGGCGGCCATATCATGCCGACCGGGGAACGCCTGCTGTCGGGCTATTATCTGAATGAATTGCTGCTGCGCATGCTGGCACGGGATGATCCGCATCCGGCGCTGTTCGATGTCTATGCGCGCGCACTGGCGCTGATGGCGTCCGACCATGCCGGCGAATGGCTGGAAGCGGTGCTGCGCGCCTTCGAACTGACGCTGCTGCGCGAAGTCGGCCTGTTGCCGGCGCTCGATGTGCAGACACTGACGCACCAGCCGCTGCAAGCCGACCGGCACTATGTGCTGCTGGCGCACAGCGGCCTGCGGCTGGCACAGCCGGAAGAACGGCGCCAGGCACTGGCCGCGTCGCACTGGCTGGCGCTGGAGCAGGCGATGCAGGGTGAGCAGTCGCTGCAGGCGGTGATGCAGCTGTGCATGGCACAGCGTGACGTGGCGCAGGGCCTGAAACAGCAGCTGCGTGGCGTGCTGCATGCCCATTGTGGCGTGGAGATGTTGCGTA
Organism: Brachymonas sp. J145; assembly: GCF_036312245.1. Lineage (NCBI taxonomy): Bacteria > Pseudomonadati > Pseudomonadota > Betaproteobacteria > Burkholderiales > Comamonadaceae > Allobrachymonas > Brachymonas sp. J145. Next base: position 34,756 of record NZ_JAZDCI010000003.1, read on the forward strand.
CGCGCAAGATGATGATGGAGTTGCAGAAACTATGAATCCAACCGGAACCACCCAGCTGTCGGTAAACGTGAACAAGGTGGCCTTGCTGCGCAATACGCGCCATCTGGGCATTCCCAGCGTCACGCGTGCGGCGGCCCTGTGCCTGCAGGCCGGCGCCGATGGCATCACCATCCACCCGCGTCCGGATGAGCGCCATATCCGCAGCAGCGATGTGCAGGAACTGGCCGATCTGATGCAGAACTGGCCGCAGCAGGAATTCAATATCGAGGGTAATCCGACCCAGAACCTGATGGATTTCATCCGCCAGACGCGTCCGCACCAGGCCACTTTCGTGCCTGATAGCGAAGACCAGTTCACCAGCGACCATGGCTGGGATCTGCAAGATGTCAGTGTGCGCGATCGCCTGCGTCCGCTGATCGAGGAGTGCCATGGGCTGGGCGTGCGTGTCAGCCTGTTCATGGATGCCGAGCCGGCGCTGATGCCGCTGGCACGTGAAGTCGGTGCGGACCGCATCGAGCTGTATACCGAGCCCTATGCCGCCGCCTGGGGTACGGATCAGCAGCAGCAACAGCTGCAGCGTTTTGCCGCTGCCGCGCAGGCCGCACTCGACGCCGGCCTGGGCGTGAATGCCGGCCATGACCTGAACCGGGACAACCTGATCGACTTTGCCCGTACCGTACCAGGCCTGCAGGAAGTCTCGATTGGCCACGCCCTGATCGCCGATGCGCTGGAGCTGGGCTACGCGTCAACGGTGGAAGCCTATCTGCAATGCCTGCGCGCCGCAGGCCGCCACGCATGAATACCGACAACATCCTTCTGAACAACGGCGCCCGCATCCATGCCGAGGCGCTGCAACCAGCTGATGCCAGCCAGGCCGCCAGCCGACCGGTGCTGGTGTTCCTGCACGAGGGCCTGGGCAGCACGCGCATGTGGAAGGGCTTTCCGCAAGCCCTGTGCGATGCCGCCGGCTGCGACGGCCTGCTGTTTGACCGCCAGGGCCATGGCCAGTCCGATCCGCAACAGCAGCCGCGCACCATCCACTACCTGCATCGCTATGCACTGGAAGAACTGCCGCAGGTACTGGCGCAAGCGATTCCCGATCGTGACTACGTGACCATCGGCCATTCCGATGGCGGCAGCATCGGCCTGTTGCACGCGGCCGAACAGCCTGAACGCCTGCGTGGCCTGATCACGCTGGCCGCCCACATCTACGTGGAAGAGGTGACGCTGCAGGGTATCCGCGAGGCGCGTGTGGCCTGGGACGCCGGCAAGCTGTCGCGCGGCCTGGCGCGCTACCATGGCGCAGACCGCGTCGAAACGGTGTTCATGGCCTGGAACGCGACCTGGCAGCTGCCGGCGTTTGCCCACTGGAACTTGGCCTATGCCTTGCCCGCTGTTCAAGTGCCCACCTGCGTGATGCAGGGCGCTGGCGACCAGTACGCCACGGTGCAGCACATGCACGATATCGCCGCCGGCATTCCGGGCGCCACTGATCTATTGCTGCCCGATTGCGGCCATTCGCCGCATCTGGAGAATCCTGAGGTCACGCAACAGGCGATGCTGCAGGTGCTGCAGGACTGGGGTGTACTCGCATGATTTACGGCATCGGCACCGACCTGTGCGATATCCGCCGCATCCGTGCCACGCTGGAGCGGCGCGGCGAGCGCTTTGCCGAAACCGTACTCGGCCCGAGCGAGCTGCAGGTCTACCGCCAGCGCAGCGCGCGCTGGGCCGATCGTGGTGTCAGCTATCTGGCCACGCGCTTTTCCGCCAAGGAAGCCTTCAGCAAGGCGATTGGCATGGGCATGCGCATGCCCATGCACTGGCGCCGTTGCGAGATCCTGAATGCGCCCAGCGGCCAGCCGCAGATCGTGCTGCACGGTGACCTGGACCGCTGGTTCCGCGAACGCCGCCTGCACGCCCATGTCAGCGTCACCGACGAGGCCGAGCAGGCCTCCAGTTTTGTCATCGTCGAGTATCTGCCCGATTCCGACTCCTGATTTCTTATCTGTTTTTTTCCGAGACCGTCCGCCATGCATCCCCTGATCATCGATATTGCCGGCACCCACCTGGACGCTGCCGACCGTGAACGCCTGCAACACCCGCTGGTGGGTGGCCTGATCTACTTTGGCCGCAACTGGGAAAGCCGTGCGCAGATCAGCGCCCTGAGCGCCGAGATCAAGTCGATCCGGCCCGATATCCTGATCGCGGTCGATCACGAAGGCGGCCGCGTGCAGCGTTTCCGCACCGATGGCTTCACCCGCCTGCCGCCCATGCGCGCGCTGGGCGAACTGTGGCGCCAGGGGCAGGGCGGCAAGCGCCGCCTCAATAAGCAGGCGCAGCATGCCAGCCAGGTGGCGACCGCCTGTGGCTACGTGCTGGCCTCCGAGCTGCGCGCCTGCGGCATCGATTTCAGCTTTACCCCGGTGCTCGATCTCGACTACGGCGAAAGCAGCGTGATCGGTGATCGCGCCTTTGATGCCGATCCGCACCTGGTGACGCAGCTATCGCAAAGCCTGATGCTCGGCCTGCTGCAGGCCGGCATGGGCAACTGCGGCAAGCACTTCCCGGGTCACGGCTACGTCAAGGCCGATTCGCACGTGGCGATTCCGGTCGACAAGCGCAGCCTGAAGCGCATCCTGAAGGACGATGTGCGTCCCTATGGCTGGCTCAACAACACGCTGACCGCCGTCATGCCGGCCCACGTGATCTACCCCAAGGTCGATGCGCGTCCGGCCGGTTTCAGCGCTACCTGGATCCAGGACATCCTGCGTGGCGAGCTGGATTTCCGGGGCGCCGTGATCAGCGATGACCTGAGCATGCAGGGCGCACGCCAGATGCAGGGCCGCACGCTCACGCATGGCGAAGCCGCCGTGGCCGCGATTCGCGCCGGCTGTGACCTGGTGCTGCTGTGCAATCAGAGCCTGGATGGCGGCGAAGCACTCGATGCCGCCATGGCGCACGTCAGCGAAGCCGTGGTCAAGCAGCAGCTGTTGCTGGACGAAGCCAGCGAGCTGCGCCGCCGCGCCCTGTTGCCGACCGGCCCGGCACCGGACTGGGACGAATTGATGTGCAGCAGCGCCTACATGCAGGCGCTGGACTTGCTGTCCGAGCTGTTCTGAACCCAAGCGGGCAGGGCACCAGACCTGCCTGATCCGAATTTTCCGGCCCGAAGCGTATCGGGCCCTGACTGAGAGAGTTTCCATGCATCCCAAAGCCCTGCTGGACCATGCTGCCACCCTGGTAGGCCAGATCCTGCGTTTTGACCATCCAGCCGACGCCATCGTGTCGCGCTATTTCCGCGAGCATCGTGAACTCGGTTCTCGCGAGCGCGCCACGCTGACCGAAACCGTCTACCAGGTGCTGCGCCGCAAGCCGTATTTCGAGCTGCTGGCCCGCAGCGGCAGTGGTGCGCGCGAGCGTCGCCTAGCGATCCTGGGGCTGGCTGCACCGGCCGATTTCGTCCAGGGCGCGATCCAGCCGCAGGAAAAGGAATGGCTGGCGGCCTGCCAGCAGATTACGGATGAGCAGCTGCTGCCGATCCACCGCCACAACCTGCCCAACTGGCTGGCCGATGCGCTGCAGCAGCAGCTGGGTGCCGAGCGCTTCCAGCAGCTGGCCGACAGCCTGCTGCAGGGCGCACCGCTGGATCTGCGTGTCAACGCCCTCAAGGCCAAGCGGCCCGATGTGCTCAAGGCGCTGGCGCAGGAGCAGCTGCAGGCCGAAGCCACGCGTTTCTCGCCCTGGGGCATACGCCTGCGCGAACGCCCGGCGCTGACACGACTGGAGTTGTTCAAGGAGGGCGCTTTCGAGGTGCAGGATGAGGGCTCGCAGTTGCTGGCACTGCTGCTGGATGCACGCCGTGGCGAGATGGTGGTGGACTTCTGTGCCGGTGCCGGCGGCAAGACACTGGCACTGGGTGCAGAAATGCGCAACACTGGCCGCCTGTACGCATTTGACGTGTCGGCACACCGGCTGGAAAAGCTCAAGCCGCGTCTGGCACGCAGCGGCCTGAGCAACGTGCATCCGGCCGCCATCGCGCACGAACGCGACGAGCGCATCAAGCGCCTCAGCGGCAAGATCGATCGCGTGCTGGTTGATGCCCCATGCTCCGGCCTGGGCACGCTGCGCCGCAGCCCGGACCTGAAATGGCGCCAGTCCGAGCAGACGGTGCAGGAACTGGTCGCGAAACAGACTGCCATCCTGGCCAGCGCCGCGCGCCTGGTCAAGTCCGGCGGCCGTCTGGTCTATGCCACCTGCAGCGTGCTGCCACAGGAGAACGACCAGATCGCCGAAGCCTTCAGTCAGGCCAATCCTGGGTTCAAGCCGCTGAATGTGGTGGAGCTGCTGGCGCAGCGCAAGGTCGAGCAGGCCGAGCTGCTGGGCAGTCCGGAGCAGGGCGAGACCGAAGCTGGGCGCTATCTGCGCCTGTGGCCGGACCTGCACGACATGGACGGCTTCTTTGCTGCTGTCTGGCAGAAGGCCTGAGTCTGCAACAGCAGCTCTCACGGCACCTGCGGGTGCCGTTTTTTGGCCCCAGGGCTGGCGTACAGACGCAAAAAAGCCCGCTGGAGCGGGCTTCTTGGGTACAGGGAAAAAGCCGGATTAACGCAGCTTGATTTCCTTGTATTCGACGTGCTTGCGAGCCTTCGGATCAAATTTCATGATCGTCATTTTCTCGGGCATGGTCTTCTTGTTCTTGGTCGTGGTGTAGAAGTGGCCGGTACCCGCAGTGGATTCCAGCTTGATCTTTTCGCGTCCGCCTTTGCTTGCCATGATGATGTCCTTTCAGTCAGTGTTGTGGATCAGGCCTGGCCACGGGCACGCATGTCGGCGAGCACGGAGTCGATGCCATTCTTGTCGATCAGGCGCAGGGCGGCGTTGGTCACGCGCAGGCGCACCCAGCGGTTTTCGCTCTCTACCCAGAAACGGCGAGACTGCAGGTTGGGCAGGAAACGACGCTTGGTCTTGTTGTTGGCGTGGGAAACATGGTTGCCCACTTGCGGGCCCTTGCCCGTGACTTCACATTTGCGTGCCATTGAAGCACTCCTTTGACTGTGGTTGTTGCAATAACAGGGCCGACAACGCTGGCCGATCCTGCACCTCGCCTGCGGCATGCAAAGGCCTAGAAAACCCCTGTATGCCTGCTTGCAGGCGGTTTATTTGAGAAACTAGCCAATCGGCTGTTTCGCAAAACCTCGGATTATAGAACAAAAACTGTTTTTCGTGAAGGACTTGCACCATGCAACAGGGCAGCCGAAGCTGCCCTGCGCGGTTCTTGCCACAGATCCGGATCAGCCCTGGTGCTGCTCCAGGAAGCGCTGGGCGTCCAGCGCCGCCATGCAGCCGGTACCGGCGCTGGTGATGGCCTGGCGGTAGATATGGTCCTGCACGTCGCCGGCCGCGAACACGCCTGGCACGCTGGTTTGCGTGGCAAAGCCCTGCTGGCCGCCCTGGGTGATCAGGTAGCCATCCTGCATGGCCAGCTTGTCCTTGAAGATGTCGGTATTGGGTGAATGGCCAATGGCGATGAAGCAGCCATGCACGGGTATCTCCTCGGTGCTCTCGTCCTTGGTGCTGCGGATGCGCACGCCGGTCACGCCGCTGGCATCGCCCAGCACTTCCTCGAGCGTGGCAAACAGCTTCAGCTCGATCTTGCCGGCTTGCACCTTGTCCATCAGCTTGTCGACCAGGATCGCTTCGGCACGGAAGCTGTCCCGGCGATGGATCAGCGTGACCTTGCGGGCAATGTTGCTCAGATACAACGCTTCTTCCACGGCGGTGTTGCCGCCGCCCACCACGCAGACATCCTGGTCGCGGTAGAAGAAACCGTCACAGGTAGCGCAGGCGCTGACGCCGCGGCCCATGAAGGCTTCTTCGGACGGCAGACCGATGTAGCGCGCCGAGGCACCCGTGGCAATGATCAGCGTGTCGCAGGTGTAGCTGCCGCTGTCGCCAGTCAGGGTGAACGGGCGCTGGCCCAGTTCCACCGTGTGGATATGGTCGAACTGGATGGTGGCGTTGAAGCGCTGTGCGTGCTCCAGGAAGCGCTGCATCAGTTCCGGGCCTTGTACGCCATGCACGTCTGCCGGCCAGTTGTCCACATCGGTGGTGGTCATCAGTTGGCCGCCCTGGGCCATGCCGGTGATCAGCAGCGGTTGCAGGTTGGCGCGCGCAGCGTAGATCGCGGCAGAATAGCCGGCTGGGCCGGAGCCCAGGATCAGGACTTTGGCGTGCGTCGGAGTCGTCATGGCGTGTATCCTTTCTTGTTGGCAGGGGTCAATGCACTGCAGTGTAGCCGTTTGCCGATAGGGCAGAGGGCAAGCGGATATGTACAAAACAGAGCATTTCGTGTGAAGCATCGTGCACGATCGGTCAGTAATGGACAATTCCCCTGCAGTATCCATGATTTATGTCATGCTATTAGGGCAAAATGGCAGCTACCGGCATGACCGGCTAGCCAGGGAAAGGACGAGATGACCATTGTTTCCAATCTGGATCTGATCCGCAGGGTTCCCCTGTTCAGTGACTTGACTACGACACAAACCAGCGTGCTGTACGCCAACATCGGAAAAAAGCGCTTCAAGCGCGGTGAAAACATTGTGGAAGAGGGCCGTATCTCCGGCACCCTCTACATGATCCTGTCCGGCCGGGCGCGCGTCCTGCTGCAGGATCACCGTGGGCGCGAGGTCATCATGGCCACGCTGGAGGTGGGTGACTGCATCGGCGAAATGAGCCTGATCGACGGCGAGCCGCATTCCGCCACGGTACGTGCCGAGGTGCAGACCGACGTGCTCACGCTGGATCGCGACGCCTTCCTCAACAGCCTGCGCGAGAACTCCAGCATGGCCGAGGCGGTCATGCGGGGCCTGGTGCGCCGCCTGCGCAAGGCCGACAAGCAGATCGAGTCGCTGGCGCTGATGGATGTCTATGGCCGCGTGCAGACGGTACTGATCGACATGACGGAAACCGATGCCGACGGCAGCATGGTGTTGCGCCAGAAGGTATCGCGCCAGGACGTGGCCAAGATGGTTGGCGCCTCGCGCGAGATGGTCAGCCGCGTGATGAAACACTTTGAGGAAGATGGCACGCTGGTTGAGCGTCCGGATGGCAGCTTCGTGCTGACCCCGCGCAGCCAGCAGGCAGACTGAAGACGGCTGCCAAGGAAGTTGAATGGCATACCTGATTCGCAATACCCAGACTGAACCCGCCCCCGTAGACGACAAGCCGCTGGTCCCCGCCTTTTTCCGGCGTTTCAGCCAGGAGACCGTGCTGTTTGTCGGCCTGCTGCTGCTGGTATTCTGGCTGGCCGCCCTGGTCAGCCACGATACCGCTGACCCTGCCTGGAGCACCACCGGCGTCTATTCCGAGCCGCGCAACTGGCTTGGCCATGCCGGCGCCTGGGTCGCCGACATCAGCTATTTCCTGCTGGGCCGCTCGGTCTGGCTGCTGTTCCTGGCGCTGTTTGCCGGCTGGGTGCGCCTGTTCCGCAGCTGGATCCGCGGCCAGATGCTGCCCGAGGTGGCAGGCGTAGCGCAGGCAGACAACATCGGCTGGCGTCAGCGCTGGCTGGGCTGGTTTGACCAGCGCCTGGTCTGGTGGCTGGCCCTGCTGGTGTTGTTGGCGTCGGCCGCTGGCCTGGAATGGAGCCGCCTGTATGCCGGTGCAGCCTCGCTGCCGGGGGGCGCTGGCGGCATGCTGGGCAGCTTTGTCGGCCCGCTGATGCAGTCTTTCCTGGGCGGGCTGGGTTCCGGCGTGCTGGGCATCGTGCTGCTGGTAGCGGCGTTTGCCTGGGTGTTCCGCTTCTCCTGGGGCCAGGTGTCGCAGCAGATCGGTGCCTGGATCGAGCAGCGCATCGATGCCGCGCGTACCCGTCGTGAAGTGGCGGCAGATGTGGCAGCCGGCCAGGAAGCCGCCCGCCAGCGCGAAGTCGAGGTCGAGCAGGAGCTGGAACAGGTGCGCGAGAACCATCCGATTCCGGTGGCCGTCGACATGCCGGTACGACCGCTGGCGGCCGAGCCCAGTGTGCGTGTTGCCAAGGAGCGCCAGAAGCCGCTGTTTACCGAACTGCCTGACAGCACGCTGCCACAGATCAGCCTGCTGGACGAAGCGCCGGCCAACCGTGAAGCGATCCCGCACGAGACGCTGGAAATGACCAGCCGCCTGATCGAAAAGAAACTCAAGGACTTTGGCGTGGAGGTGCGCGTGGTGGCGGCCAAGCCGGGCCCGGTGGTCACGCGCTACGAGATGGAGCCGGCGACCGGCGTCAAGGGCTCGCAGATCGTCAACCTGGCCAAGGACCTGGCGCGTTCGCTGAGTCTGGTGTCGATCCGCGTGGTCGAGAACATTCCGGGCAAGAACCTGATGGCGCTGGAGTTGCCGAATGCGCGTCGCCAGACTATCCATCTGAGCGAGGTGCTGGGCTCCAACGCCTACCACGACGGCAAGTCGCTGCTGACGGTCGGCCTGGGCAAGGACATCGTCGGTACGCCGATCGTGGCTGACCTGGCCAAGATGCCGCACGTGATGGTGGCCGGTACCACCGGCTCCGGCAAGTCGGTCGGCATCAACGCCATGATCCTGAGCCTGCTCTACAAGGCATCGCCCGAGCAAGTGCGCCTGCTGATGATCGACCCCAAGATGCTGGAAATGTCGGTCTACGAAGACATTCCGCACCTGATTGCGCCGGTCGTGACTGACATGCGCCAGGCCGCCCACGGCCTGAACTGGTGCGTCGGCGAGATGGAGCGTCGCTACAAGCTGATGAGCAAGATGGGCGTGCGCAACCTGGCGGGCTACAACGCCAAGATCGAGGAGGCCAAGGCCCGTGAGGAGCTGATCCCGAACCCGTTCAGCCTGACGCCCGATTCGCCTGAGCCGCTGGAGCGCCTGCCGTATCTGGTGGTGGTGATCGACGAGCTGGCCGACCTGATGATGGTGGTCGGCAAGAAGATCGAGGAGTTGATTGCGCGTCTGGCGCAGAAGGCGCGTGCTGCCGGCATCCACCTGATCCTGGCGACGCAGCGCCCGAGCGTGGACGTGATCACCGGCCTGATCAAGGCCAACATCCCGACGCGTATCGCCTTCCAGGTATCGAGCAAGATCGACAGCCGCACCATTTTGGACCAGATGGGTGCCGAAAGCCTGCTGGGCATGGGTGACATGCTTTACCTGCCGTCGGGCCAAGGCATGCCGACGCGCGTGCACGGCGCCTTTGTCAGCGATGACGAAGTGCACCGCGTCGTGACCTTCCTGAAGGAGCACGGCGAGCCCAACTACATCGAGGGCGTGCTGGAAGGCGGTACCGTCGATGGCGAGGAGGGCGGTGCCGATGGCCAGGGTGGTGGCGAGCAGGATCCGATGTACGACCAGGCCGTCGAAGTGGTGCTGAAGAAGCGCAAGGCCAGCATCTCGCTGGTGCAGCGTGAACTGCGCATCGGCTACAACCGCGCTGCCCGCCTGCTGGAGGATATGGAGCGTGCTGGCCTGGTCAGCAGCCTGTCCAGCAGCGGCCAGCGCGACATCCTGGTGCCGAATCGCGACGAATAAACGTCAGCTTTCTGTCCTTGTTTTGTAACAAGTCCCTGTGCGGTGGCAAGACCGGCAGGGACTTGCGCCGTTAGCTGTTACATTTTCTGCCATGGCAGGACTTTTGCAACGCTTGCACCTGAACTCCTGCCCGTTTCCCCCTCTAAACTGACAGCAAGACCTGAAGCAGCCCGTCTGCAGATGCACGGCATGGGGCCGTGTGGCAGGTCAGCCTACGAAGGAGAAATCGCTGATGTTCAAGCAAGAAACCGCCAAATCCGTGCAGCCCGCTGCCGCTTCCCGTCGCCGTTCGCTGCTGGGAGCTGCATCCGTCCTGGCCGTGGGTCTGGCTGGCTGGAGTGGCGCCGCCCATGCGGATGGCCTGTCCACGCTCGACAGCTACATCAAGAACAGCAAGTCCGGTCAGGCCACTTTTACCCAGACCGTGACCAATGTGAACAAGAAAGGCACGGCACGCCAGAGCTCCGGCACCTTCAGCTTCAAGCGACCGGGCCAGTTCCGTTTCGATTACACCAAGCCGTTCAAGCAGACCATCGTCGCTGATGGCAAGACGCTGTGGATGTACGACGCCGGCCTGAACCAGGTGACGCAGCGCAGCCAGGCCCAGGTGCTGGACGCCACGCCGGCCGCCCTGGTGGCCTCGGCGACCAGCCTGAAGTCGCTGCAGACGCATTACAAGCTGGAAAATGCGACCGGGCAGGGTGGCCTGGAGTGGGTGCGCGCCACGCCCAAGGCCCAGGACGGCCAGATCAAGAACGTGATGATCGGTTTCCAGGGCAAGGACCTGCGTTCGCTGGTGATCCTGGACAACTTCGGCCAGCGTTCCGATATCCAGTTTCAGAACTTTGGCAGCAAGCTGCCGGCCAATGTCAGCTTCAACTTCAAGCCGCCGGCTGGTGCCGACGTGCTGAAGCAGTAAGCACGGCATGATCCTGCCCGTAGTGGCAGGCAATACGGGTAACATGCAGGCATGATGATGCGTCTGATGGCCTGCAATCCCGAATCCCACAGCCCTGTCTGCCTGCCGGCGCACAGGGCTGTGCTGTTGCTGTCTCTTGTGCAGGAGGATGCCCATGGCTGACCTGTTCTCGCAGGATCCGATCCCGCCGCTGGCCGAGGCGCTGCGGCCGAAAACGCTGGACGAGGTGATCGGCCAGACCCATTTGCTGGGTGAAGGCAAGCCGCTGCGGCTGGCCTTCCTGTCGGGCAAGCCGCACTCGATGATCTTCTGGGGCCCGCCCGGCGTGGGCAAGACCACGCTGGCGCGCCTGACGGCGACGGCGTTTGACTGCGCCTTTATCGCGCTGTCGGCGGTGTTTTCTGGCGTCAAGGACATCCGTGCCGCCATGGAGCAGGCCGAGCAGAATCTGGCGCAGGGCCGCCACACCATCCTGTTCGTGGACGAGATCCACCGCTTCAACAAGTCGCAGCAGGACGCCTTGCTGCCCTATGCCGAAAGCGGCCTGGTTACCTTTATCGGTGCCACCACAGAAAACCCCTCATTTGAGGTCAACTCGGCACTGCTGTCACGGGCGCAGGTCTATGTGCTCAAGTCGCTCACCGATGAGGAGCTGCGCCAGCTGCTGCAGCGCGCGCAGGCCATGGCGCTGGGTGAGCTGCAGTTTGACGAACTGGCGGTGGATACCCTGATCGGCTATGCCGATGGTGATGCGCGCCGCTTCCTGAACCTGCTGGAGCAGTGCCAGACGGCTGCGCACACCACTGGCGTGCAGCAGATCGAGGCCGCCTTTATCGAAAACGCGCTGACGCTGAATGCGCGCCGCTTTGACAAGGGCGGCGACAACTTCTACGACCAGATTTCGGCGCTGCACAAGTCGGTGCGAGGTTCCAGTCCCGATGCCGCACTCTACTGGCTGACGCGCATGCTGGATGGCGGCGCCGATCCGCGCTACCTGTCGCGCCGCATCATCCGCATGGCCTGGGAAGACATCGGCCTGGCCGATCCGCGCGCCATGCAGATCGCCAACGACGCCGCGCTGACCTACGAACGCCTCGGCAGCCCGGAAGGGGAGCTAGCGCTGGCGCAGGCGGTGATTTATCTGGCGATAGCCGCCAAGAGCAATGCCGGCTACAAGGCCTATAACCAGGCGCGCGCCTTCGTCAAGCAGGACAAGAGCCGCGAGGTGCCGGTGCATCTGCGCAATGCGCCCACCAAACTCATGAAAGAACTGGGCCATGGTCGTGCCTACCGCTATGCGCATGACGAACCGCATGCCTATGCCGCCGGCGAGCACTATCTGCCTGATGACATGGCCGATCCCGGCTGGTACCAGCCGGTGCCGCGCGGGCTGGAACTGCGCATTGGCGAGAAGCTGGCGCAGCTGAAACGCTGGGACGAAGAGGCCGGCAAGCCCTGATTTCAGGGATGACAGATCAGGGAATCCCCCACGCAAAACAGTCGGGAGCGTACGATCGTGCTTGCTACAATCGTTTGCCGCTGCTCGCTGGGTAAGGATTTGCAACAGGGCTGGCGGTACCGCGACAGGTGTCACACGCACCGGTTATAGAGGTAGCGCACACCGTTGCCGGTCAGATCAGGGGAGAACCCAGACGATGGAAATCTTGTTGCAACAGATCATCAATGGTCTGGTCCTGGGGAGCATGTACGCGCTGGTCGCCCTTGGCTACACCATGGTGTACGGCATCATCAACCTGATCAACTTTGCGCACGGCGAAGTGCTGATGATTGGCGCGCTCACCAGCTGGACGATTGTCGGTCTGATCCAGGAAAGCATGCCGGGCCTGCCAGGCTGGATGGTGCTGCTGATTGCCATGCTGGTGGCCTGCGTGGTGGCTGCCGTGCTCAACTTCAGCATCGAGAAAATTGCCTACCGGCCGCTGCGCAACAGCCCGCGGCTGGCACCGCTGATCACCGCCATTGGCATGAGCATCCTGCTGCAGACGCTGGCCATGATCATCTGGAAGCCCAACTACAAGTCCTACCCGACGCTGCTGGCGGCCGAGCCGTTCCAGGTCGCCGGAGCTGTCATCACCGTGACCCAGGTGATGGTGCTGGGCGTGACCGCCATCTGCCTGTCGGTGCTGCTCTACGTGGTACACCGCACCAGCCTGGGCCGTGCCATGCGTGCCACCGCCGAAAATCCGAGCGTGGCCTCGCTGATGGGGGTCAAGCCCGATACCGTGATTTCTGCCACCTTCATCATCGGCGCCGTGCTGGCCGCCGTGGCCGGCGTCATGTTTGCCGCCAACTACGGCACAGTGCAGCACACCATGGGCTTTCTGCCGGGCCTGAAGGCGTTTACCGCCGCGGTGCTGGGCGGCATTGGCAACCTCGGCGGAGCCGTGGTTGGCGGCCTGTTGCTGGGCCTGATCGAATCGATCGGCTCCGGCTACCTGGGTGTGCTGACCGGCGGCGTGCTGGGCAGCCATTACACCGACATCCTGGGCTTCCTGGTGCTGGTGCTGATCCTGATCCTGCGCCCGTCCGGCCTGCTGGGCGAACGCGTGGCCGACCGCGTCTGACCGGGAGAACCGCATGACATCGAGCAAGAGCAAACTGTTTGTCTTCCTGCTGGCGGCGATTGGCCTGCTGGTACTGCCGCTGGTGCTGCAGCAGTTCGGCAACGCCTGGGTGCGCATCGCCGACCTGGCGCTGCTGTACATCATGCTGGCGCTGGGCCTGAATATCGTGGTCGGCTACGCCGGCCTGCTGGATCTGGGCTATGTGGCGTTTTATGCCGTGGGTGCCTACCTGTTCGCGCTACTGGCTTCGCCGCATCTGCTCGGCACCTTTCCACAGCTGGTGGCGGTGTTTCCCAACGGCATGCACTTGCCGCTCTGGGCGGTGATTCCGCTGGCGGCGGCGCTGGCCGGCATTGTCGGTGTGCTGTTGGGCTACCCGCTGCTCAAGCTGCGCGGTGATTACCTGGCCATCGTTACGCTGGGCTTTGGCGAGATCATCCGTATCTTCATGAACAACCTGGATGCGCCGGTCAATATCACCAACGGGCCCAAGGGCATCGGCCAGATCGATCCGGTCACCGTGGCCGGCCATTCGCTGTCGCGTTCGCTCGATATCGGCGGTTTTACCGTGGCTTCGGTCAGCCTGTACTACTACCTGTTCCTGGTGCTGGTGGTGCTGACGGTGGTGGTCTGCTACCGCCTGCAGGACTCGCGTATCGGCCGCGCCTGGATGGCGATCCGCGAAGACCAGACGGCGGCGCAGGCGATGGGCCTGAACACGCGCAACCTCAAGCTGCTGGCCTTCGGCATGGGGGCCACTTTTGGTGGCATTTCCGGTGCCATGTTTGCCAGCTTCCAGGGCTTTGTCTCGCCCGAATCCTTCAGCCTGATGGAGTCGATCATGATCGTCGCCATGGTGGTGCTCGGTGGCCTGGGCCACCTGCCGGGCGTGATCCTGGGCGCAGTGTTGCTGTCGGCACTGCCCGAGGTGCTGCGCTATGTGGCGCACCCGTTGCAGGCCATGACCGATGGTCGCCTGGATCCGGCGATCCTGCGCCAGCTGCTGATTGCACTGGCCATGATCTCGGTGATGCTGCTGCGTCCGCGCGGTCTGTGGCCTTCGCCCGAGCATGGCAAGTCGGCCAGCCGCAAGGTGGGTGCCAGCAAGGCCCAGCCGGTGACGGCCCAGCAGAACCCGCCTGGCGTCGACTCGCCCGCCGATGCCGTTCCCGGCACTACTACGGTCCGCCAGGACAGCGTCAACCCCTGAGGCGGAAACAGCATGAGCACGACGATTCTCGAAGTCCGCAATGTGTCCAAGCGCTTTGGCGGCCTGCAGGCGCTGAGCGAGGTCAAGCTGCATATCGAGCAGGGCCAGGTCTACGGCCTGATCGGTCCCAACGGCGCCGGCAAGACGACCTTTTTCAACGTCATCACCGGCCTGTATACGCCGGATAGTGGCAGCTTTGAACTGGCCGGCAAGGCCTACGAGCCGACGGCGGTACACAAGGTGGCCCAGGCTGGCATCGCTCGGACCTTCCAGAACATCCGCCTGTTTGCCGAGATGACGGCGCTGGAAAACGTGATGGTGGGGCGCCATGTGCGTACCCATTCCGGCGTGCTGGGTGCCATCTTCCAGACACGCGCCTTCCGTGCCGAGGAAGCCGCCATCCGCGAGCGTGCACAGGAACTGCTGGACTATGTCGGCATTGGCCAATATGCGGATTTCCGTGCGCGTACGCTGAGTTATGGCGATCAGCGCCGGCTGGAGATTGCCCGCGCGCTGGCGACCGAGCCGCAGCTGATCGCGCTCGACGAGCCGGCAGCCGGCATGAACGCCACCGAAAAAGTGCAGCTGCGCGAGCTGATCGACCGCATCCGCAAGGACAACCGCACCATCCTGCTGATCGAGCACGACGTGAAGCTGGTCATGGGCTTGTGCGACCGCGTGACGGTGCTGGACTATGGCAAGGTGATCGCCGAAGGCACGCCGGCGCAGGTGCAGAAGGACGAGAAGGTGATCGAGGCCTATCTGGGCACCGGGCAGCATTGAGGCAGAACACAGCATGAGCAAAACCCTGTTGAAAATCAGTGGACTGGAAGTGGCCTACGGCGGCATCAATGCGGTCAAGGGCATCGACCTGGAAGTGCGCGAGGGCGAACTGGTCTCGCTGATCGGCTCCAACGGTGCCGGCAAGACCACCACCATGAAGGCGATCACCGGGCTGCAGCCGGTGCGCAACGGCGATATCCAGTTCCTGGGCAAGAGCATCCGCGGCAAGGGCGCCTGGGATATTGCCCGGGCAGGGCTGGTGATGATTCCGGAAGGACGCGGCATCTTCACGCGCATGAGCATCATCGAGAACCTGCAGATGGGCGCCTTCCTGCGCAAGGACAAGGCCGCCGTGGCACAGGATATGGAGCGCATGCTGGAGTTGTTCCCGCGGCTGAAGGAACGCCGTGCCCAATTGGCCGGCACCATGTCCGGCGGCGAGCAGCAGATGCTGGCGATGGCGCGTGGCCTGATGGCACGTCCGCGCCTGTTGCTGCTGGATGAGCCATCCATGGGCTTGTCACCGATCATGGTGGACAAGATCTTCGAGGTGGTGCAGGACGTGCACCAGCGCGGCATGACGCTGTTGCTGGTGGAACAGAACGCCAGCCGTGCGCTGTCGATTGCCGATCGCGGCTACGTGATGGAGTCGGGCGTGATGACCATGCAGGGCGAGGCAGGCAGCATGCTGGAGGATCCGCGCGTGCGTGCAGCCTATCTGGGCGAGTAAACTGGCTTGCGGGACTATTTCACGTTTTTTGGATGTTTATTTCCGCATGAAACATGTGTGATGGCGTAATGATCATTGCTTCCGGCAACAATTTCAGATATGCCGGATCCCCTGATTACCAGCACCAGGCCATTTGAGTGCCTGGATTTTTATACCCGAGTGCTCAAGCTGCAGCATGTTCCGAACCTGGAGCTCGATGCCTGCATGGCACAGGCGTATGCTGGCTATGTATTCCGATTGAGCCCGGGCAGCATCCAGCTGGTCGAAGTCCAGCGACAGCTTGCCGAAAATAGCGTTGATGCGCACATGAACCCTGTGATGCAGGAGTTCTACTTCCTGGCGTCCCAGCCGGTGTCCGCGATTTCTACCCGCCTGCAGCGCGAAGGCTGGGTCAACTTCCAGGGACCGGTGCTGTACGAGGGCAGAATCAGTGGCTTGCGCATCCTGCGCGTGCTGGATCCTGACGGTAACCGCTTGAGGCTGGTCGAGCTCTGCTACTGAACCAGCCGCTATTACTCAGGCTTGCGGATCCGCCTTGTCCTTCAGCGAGGTAAAGGCATCGGCAAAGAAGTTGTCCGGATCCAGCTGGTGGCTGGCAATGGCGCGTTCCTTGGCGGCATCCACCATGGCGGGAGCGCCACAGGCATAGAGCTGGGCATCGCGCATGTCCGGGTTCTCCTGCAGCATCACGTCCAGCGCCAGGCCACTCAGGCCGGTCCAGCCGTCTTCCGGCAGGGCATCGGAAATCACCGGCACATAGCGTACCTGCGGATGGCGCGCGCAATAGTCCGTGATCCAGTCGTGCATGTAGACGTCGGCCGGGCGGCGCGCGCCCCAGTAGAGCACTGCATGGCGCTGGCTGCCGGTGTGTGCCATGTGTTCCAGCATGGCCTTGATCGGGGCAAAGCCGGTGCCGGAGGCCAGAAAGATCAGCGGGCCCTGGCCGTCTTCTTCGCGCAGGTGGAAGCTGCCGAACGGACCTTCGATGCGCAGGATTTCCTTTTCCTTCATGCCGTCGAACACATGGTCGGTGAACTTGCCGCCGGGCATGTGGCGCACATGCAGATCGACACGCGGCTGCGCCGGATCGATGTCCTGCGGGGCGGTGGCCATGGAATAGCTGCGGCGCTGGCCATCGGCCAGCAGGAAATCGATGTACTGGCCGGCGTGGTATTGCAGCGGTGCATTGGTCGGCAACTGCAGGGTGATCTGCATCACGTCATCGGCCAGGCGCGCCAGGCCCATCACGCGCGCCGGCATCTTGCGCACCGGGAAAGCGCCGGCTGCCGTCACCTGGCGCGATTCCAGCACCAGGTCGGACTGCGGTACGGCACGGCAGGCCAGCACCATGCCGGCTGCCAGTTCGGCCTCGGACAGGGCTTTTTCCTGATAGGGGTGGTGCGTGACCTCGCCGCTGATCTTCTTGCACTTGCAGGAGCCACAGGCACCATCCTTGCAGCCATAGGGCAGGCCGATGGTCAGACGGATGCCGGCTTCGAGCACGGTTTCGCCGTCCAGAACCTCAAACTGGCGGCCGCTGGGCTGGATATGGACCTGGTATCCCATGGGAGGTGTTCTCCTGCAAAAATCGGATGGAAAAGGGCGGCTCCACGCGGGAGCCATCATGCTCTATTGTCCTGTATCTTGGGGCTCCCTGATCGGTGCAGGGTCAGTCGCTGCTACATTCGGGGCTGCCTGAGCCTGTCATGATGCTGTTCCATGTCCTTGTTCCGTCCCCGCACCGTTGATCCCGAGACCCGACGCCCGCGCGCATGGCCGGCCCGTTTCCGCCGCCAGCGTCTGCTGATAGTCGGCTGTGGCGATGTCGGTGCGCGCGTGGTGCGGCAAGCCGTGCCACGCCGCGGCGTGCAGCTGCTGGCATTGAGCAGCCAGCCGCAGCGGCTGGCTGCGCTGCGCACACAGGGGCTGGCGGTGCTGTCCGGCAACCTGGACCAGCCGCACAGCCTGCGCCGGCTGGCTGGCTGGGCGCATCGCGTGCTGCATCTGGCGCCACCGGGTGCCGATGGTGGCGCATTGGACCTGCGCACACGCACCCTGGTGCAGGCCTTGCGGCGTGGCCGACAACCCTTGCAACTGGCCTATGGCAGCACCAGCGGTGTCTATGGCAACCGCCACGGTGCTTTGCTGCGTGAAACCGATGTCGTGGCCCCCGCCACCGATCGCGCGCGCCGCCGCGTGCATGCCGAACAGACCCTGCGCCGCTGGGGCCGGCAAGGCCTGGGCCAGCCTGCCATCAGCATCCTGCGCATACCGGGCATCTACGCGCCAGACCGGCCACAAGGCACGCCGCGTGAACGCTTGTTGCGTGGCACACCGGCCTTGCAGCCGCAGGATGACAGCTACAGCAACCACATCCATGCCGATGACCTGGCGCGTGCCTGCTGGTTGGCGTTATGGCGTGGCCGGCCACAGCGCATCGTGCACGTGAACGACGATGCGCGCCTGAAAATGGGGGACTATTTTGATCTGGCGGCTGATCTGTATGGCTTGCCTCGTCCGCCACGCATCAGCCTGGCTGCGGCGCGCGAACAGCTGTCGCCGATGCTGCTGAGTTTCATGCAGGAATCGCGCCAGTTGGACAACCGCCGCCTGAAACAGGAACTGGGGCTGGTGCTGCGTTATCCGACGCCGGAACAGGGGCTGCTGCCAAGGCAGCCGTTACAATCCGCATCATGCTAGCCAAACGAATCATCCCCTGTCTCGACGTTACCGGTGGCCGCGTGGTCAAGGGCGTCAATTTTGTCGAACTGCGCGATGCCGGTGACCCGGTCGAAATCGCCGCCCGCTATAACGAGCAGGGCGCCGACGAACTCACTTTCCTGGACATTACCGCCACCAGCGATGGGCGCGACATGATCCTGCACATCATCGAGGCGGTGGCCAGCCAGGTCTTTATCCCACTGACGGTAGGCGGTGGCGTGCGCACGGTCGATGATGTACGTCGCCTGCTCAACGCTGGCGCCGACAAGACCAGTTTCAACTCGGCGGCCATTGCCAATCCCGAGGTCATCCGCGAGGCTGCCGGCCGCTACGGCTCGCAGTGCATTGTGGTGGCAATCGACGCCAAGCGCCGCGTGCTGCCCGAAGATATTGCCGCACGCGGAGAGGGCTGGGACGTTTATAGCCACGGCGGCCGCCAGAACACCGGCCTCGATGCCGTGGCCTGGGCGCGCCAGATGGCCGACTATGGTGCCGGCGAAATCCTGCTCACCAGCATGGACAAGGATGGCACCAAGAGCGGTTTTGACCTGGAACTCACGCGTGCCGTCAGCGATGCGATTTCGGTACCGGTAATCGCTTCCGGTGGTGTTGGCAACCTGGATCACCTGGCCGATGGCGTGCAGCAGGGCGGTGCCGATGCCGTACTGGCCGCCAGCATCTTCCACTATGGCGAATACACCGTGCTGCAGGCCAAACAGCACATGGCGGCGCGCGGCATTCCGGTGCGCCTGTAAGGAGACGCCATGACGATGACGCCAGACTGGCTCGATGCCGTGCGTTGGGATGCCAACGGCCTGGTGCCGGTGATTGCCCAGGAAGCCGCTACCGGCGACGTGATGATGTTCGCCTGGATGAACCGTGAAGCGCTGCAGAAGACTGCCGAGCTTGGTCGCGCCGTCTACTTCAGTCGTTCGCGCAACAAGCTCTGGTTCAAGGGCGAGGAAAGCGGCCATGTGCAGACCGTGCACGATATCCGCCTCGACTGCGACAACGACGTGGTGCTGCTCAAGATCACGCAGCTCGGCCACGAGCCCGGCATTGCCTGCCACACCGGCCGCCACAGCTGCTTTTACCAAAGCTTGCAAAACGGCCACTGGCAAGCCATCGATCCGGTCTTGAAAGACCCTGAAAGCATCTACAAGTAATGGCCATGACCTTCACCACGCAAGACATCCTCGCCCGTGTCGCCGACACGCTGGAATCGCGCCTGCCGGCACGCGGTGGCAATCCCGAGACCAGTTATGTGGCGAAACTGCTGCACAAGGGCCCGGACGCCTTCCTCAAGAAAATTGGCGAGGAAGCCACCGAAACCGTGATGGCAGCCAAGGATGTGGATGCCGGTGCCGACAAGGCCAAACTGGTGTATGAAATCGCCGATCTCTGGTTCCACAGCATGATCGCGCTCACGCACTACGGCCTGCGTCCGGAAGACATTACGGCGGAACTTGCGCGCCGCGAAGGGATCAGTGGCATTGCAGAGAAGGCGAGCCGTCCGGCCGACTGACTCCGCGCCACCCACCGTTCTCGACAAGGAGTTGCCATGAACGACGTGCTTGACGTAAAAGCCCGCGAAACCCGGCCCCAGGCGCAAGTGCAGCCGCCAGCCTTCCCGCAGGGATACGACCTGGAAACCCGCGCCCGCAACCTCAAGGCCGTGGGCTGGGTCAGCTATCTGCTGCACTTGGCGGTGGCGCTGGCCGCCGTCATTCCGGGCCTGCAGGTGGGGGTGGCGGTGCTGATCCTGGCCTTCGTGATTGACCTGGTCAAGCGCGATGACGCCAAGGGTACCTGGCAGGAAAGCCATTTCAGCTGGCGCATCCGCTCCGTGCTCTGGGCCACCTTCTGGTATGTGGTGACCAGCCCGCTGTTCCTGCTGCTGATCGTGCCCGGCTACCTGGCCTGGGGCATTGTCTCGATCTGGTTCCTGTACCGCATCGTGCGCGGCATGGTGCGCATGAATGACAACCGTCCGGTAGGTGCATGACGCAGCAATGTCAGCTATGTGTCACGGTTCCGGGTGATAATCCACGGATTGTTTGTCAAACCACCCGGACGTGAGCATGCAAGCCGACTGCATTTTCTGCAAGATTGCCGCAGGACAGATTCCCTCGAACAAGGTGTACGAGGACGAAGACATCTTCGCCTTCCATGACATCAACCCGTGGGCACCCGTGCATTTCCTGATCATTCCCAAGCGCCATATCAGCTCGATGGCGGCGCTGACCGAGGCCGATGCGGCCCTGATGGGCAAGATCATGACGCTGGCACCGAAGCTGGCCATGGAGCAGGGCTGCGAGCCCTATCCCGAAGGCGGCTTCCGCGTGGTCATCAACACCGGCGAGCAGGGCGGTCAGGAAGTGCACCACCTGCACGTCCACGTGATCGGCGGACCGCGTCCGTGGAAAAAAGGCTGAGTCAGGGCATTCCGCCTTGCTGCACCGCACATTACAATCATTTTTCTGAACTGAACATACATCAAGGAGTTCAACATGGGTTCTCTGTCCATCTGGCACTGGCTGATCGTGCTGCTGATCGTGGTCCTGGTATTCGGTACCAAGAAGCTGAAGAACATCGGCACCGACCTGGGCGGCGCCGTCAAGGGTTTCAAGGACGGCATGAAGGAAGGCGAAACGCCGGCCGATGCCGCTGCCCAGCAGCAGGTCACGGCCAGCAAGGCGGCTGACCAGGCCAACACCATCGACGTCGAAGCCAAGAACAAGTCCTGATGCGCCGTCTGACGGTGACAGGAGCAGGCGAGCGTGATTGATCTCGGTATTTCCAAGCTGGCGCTGATCGGCGTGGTGGCGCTCGTCGTCATCGGGCCGGAAAAGCTGCCGCGCGTGGCGCGCACCGTGGGTGCGCTGGTTGGCAAGGCGCAACGCTATGTGAGCGACGTCAAGGCGGAGGTCACGCGCAGCATGGAGCTGGACGAGCTGCGCAAGATGAAGGAAACGGTCGAGGGTGCCGCGCGCGATGTCGAGCGCGAGATCCACGAAACCGGCCGCAGCGTGCAGACCGACCTGGAAGGCAGTTACGACAGCGGCAGTACCAGTAGCACGATGGGTAGCGCTGCTGACAGCAGCTCCAGTTCCGGTGCCGGCTCGGTGTTCCAGTCTGACGACAGCTATGCCACGGCAGAAGGTGGCCACACCGGCTACACGCCGCGTCCGGCCTCGTCGTATCGCCATCCGCGCAAGAACTGGCGCGTCAAGCGCGGTGCCACGCCGGTCTGGTACAAGCAGCAGCAGGGCGTTCGCACCCATATCCAGTCGGCAGCTGCGCGCGTGGCACGCTTCCGCCCCAAGAAACGCATCTGATGCACACCCGGTGCCGGATCTTCCGGTGCCGGCCATCTTTTCCATCTGAACAGGTACCATGGCTGAGGACAACAAGCAGGACGAGCTCGCGGGTAGCGAGCAGCCCTTCGTCGAGCATCTGATCGAGCTGCGCGACCGCATCCTGTACATGCTGTACGGGGTCGCCGCGGTGGCGCTGGTGCTGGCCTTCTTTCCCGGTCCGGATGGCCTGCTCAACTTCATTGCGCAGCCGATCCGGGCCCATATGCCGGCCGATTCGCGCCTGATCGCGGTCGATGTGTTTTCCCCTTTCTTCGTGCCGCTCAAGGTATTGATGATGGTTGCGGTGCTGGCAGCCTTGCCCTGGCTGATGTACCAGGCCTGGGCCTTTGTCGCGCCGGGCCTGTACAACCACGAAAAGAAATTCGCGATGCCGCTGATCATCTTCGGCAGCCTGCTGGCCTATGCCGGCATTGCCTTCGTGCAATTCTTCGTGCTGGACAAGATGTTCAATTTCATCCAGCACTTCACGCCGGATTCGGTGGCGGCCACGCCTGACGTCGCTTCCTACGTGCAGGCGATCCTGTCGCTCTATCTGGCGTTTGCGCTGGCCTTCCAGGTGCCTATCGTGGTGATGCTGCTGGTGCGTTTCGGCATGGTCACGGTGGCGCAGCTCAAGTCCTTCCGGGGCTATTTCATCGTACTTGCTTTCGTCGTGGCCGCGATTGTCACGCCGCCTGACGTGCTGTCACAGCTGGCACTGGCGATTCCCATGTGCTTGCTGTACGAGGTCGGCATCTGGGGGTCGGGCTGGTTCAATCGCGTCAGCAAGTCGCCTGACAGCGAGAACGAGGACGAGGCCAAGGCGGAGTAAGCACCGCCACAGGCACGCAGGATGCAAAAGGCCGGCTTCAAGCCGGCCTTGCTGTTGCTGTATGCGCGCCTTATTCGCGCCAGTATTGCGATACCCAGGTGGCGGGTTCGATATGGCGGAAGCGGCGGTTGCGGCGGCCCGCCAGGGCATCCGGCGGGTTGCATTCGCCATGGAAGATCACGATGCGCGCGTTCTTCGGCACAAAGGGCGGCTTCCAGTAGTTGGTTGGCCAGGCGGGAATGCAGTGGTACTTGAAGCTCGGGCACCAGTCTTTCGGCCAGTAGCTCAGCTTGCCCAGCTTGTGCATCTCGTCCGACAGGTAGGCCTGCTCGTTGCGGAACTGCTCGCGGATGGTCGCAAACTCCTTGCGGAACTTGTCGAGGATTTCCGGATAGGCGCCAATCTTGAAACGGTAGACCGAGGAGTTGCCGGTAATGCGCCAGGGGCGCTTGTAATCGTGGATGATGACGAAGTCGCCGGGATAGGTAAAAAAGTCGTCCAGCGGGCCGGTGATGACGACATCCACATCCAGGAACAGGGCGGTGCCTTGCAGGCCGTGCAGGTCTGCGGTGAAGGTGGTCAGCTTGTTCCAGCCACGTTCGGGAATGCCGGGCGGCAGATCCAGCGGCGGAATCGGGTAGCATTCGACTTCTTCGCGAATGCCCTTGCTGTCATCGGTCAGGCAGACCAGACGAAAATCGCCACTCAGGTGACGGCGCACCATGGCGTACAGGCGGTTGATGTACTCGGGGCCGTACTTGGTGCCCCATTTCATGCACAGGATGATGCGATCATCGCTCATGGGCTCAGTCTCCCTGGCGCTTCTTGGGCGATACCTGGCGCTTCTTGGCGCGCTTGAGGATGCCGCCGGCAGTCAGGCGCTGGTTGCCGAGCACGCGTACCGTGCGCACCTGCGGACGCTGGCCGCCACGGCTACTGTTCTTGATGACCTTGATGTCGCGTGGGCCGGGCATGCGGTCCTCGTCAATCTCGCGCTCCTTTTCGGGGATCGGGCGCCACAGCACGAACAGCTTGCCGATATGCTGGATCGGGGCAGCATTGAGTTGGTCGGCGATCTGCTGGTACATCTGTTCGCGCGCTTCGCGGTCGTCGCCGAGCACGCGGATCTTGATCAGGCCGTGGGCGTTGAGGGCAGCATCGGCTTCGCGCAGCACGGCTTCAGACAGGCCATCGGCACCGATCATCACGACCGGTGACAGGTGATGGGCTTCGGCGCGGTGGACCTTGCGTTGCTGCGTGGTCAATACAATCTGGGGCATTGGACTATGATTCCTGAAAAGGGAGTGTCTGCAGTATGCAGGCGACAAACATGAAATTCAAAACCAAAAGCAAGAAAGTCAACAAGTCATGGCTGCATGACCATATCAACGATCCGTACGTCAAGCTGGCGCAGCGGGAAGGGTATCGTGCGCGCGCAGCCTACAAGCTCAAGGAAATTGACGAGACGCTGAACCTGATCCGCCCGGGCGACTGGGTCGTCGATCTGGGATCTGCGCCGGGAGCCTGGAGCCAGTATCTGCGGCGCAAGCTGTCTCCGGACGGAGCGGCGGTTGGTGAGCTCAATGGCAGGATTATCGCACTGGACCTGCTTCCCATGCAGCCGATCGAGGGTGTCGAATTCCTGCAGGGGGATTTTCGTGAGGACGAGGTGCTGGAACAGCTGCAGGAAAAACTGCAGGGGCGCAAGGCCGATGTGGTGGTGTCCGACATGGCGCCCAACCTGTCCGGCGTGGAATCGGCCGATGCCGCGCGCGTGGCGCACCTGATCGAGCTGGCGATCGAGTTTTCGCTGCAGCACCTCAAGCCGGAGGGTGCGCTGGTGACCAAGGTGTTCCACGGCAGCGGCTACAGCCAGCTGGTCAAGCTGTTCAAGGAAACCTTCCAGGTGGTCAAGCCGGTCAAGCCCAAGGCTTCGCGCGACAAGTCGTCTGAAACCTTCATCGTCGGCATGCGCCTGAAGGCACCGCAGCAGGACTGAAGGCCGGCGCATATCCGTGTATCCGACATGGACGGACACAAAATGCTGTCCTGCCCATGTCTTGAAACACCTAAAATGGCCCCATATGGAAATATCGGCATGCCTTCTGCATGCCATGGAATGTCATGGAGTAAGGCTTGAACAGGCAATTGCTATCAAAAGTCGCAGTATGGTTCGTGGTTGCCATGGTGCTCTTCACCGTCTTCAAACAGTTCGAGACAGGTGCAACGGGACCGGGCAGCACGGTTGCCTATTCCGAATTCATTTCGGACGTGCAGAACCGCAGGATCAAGAGCGCCACCATCCAGGAAGGCAGCAATGGTTCCACCGAGATCATGGCGGTCACGATGGACGACCGTCGCATCCGTACCACGGCCACCTATCTGGATCGCGGCCTGGTCGGTGACCTGCTGAACAACGGCGTCAAGTTCGACATCAAGCAGCGCGAGGAAGGCTCGCTGCTGGGCAGCCTGCTGATCAGCTGGGGGCCGATGCTGCTGCTGATTGGTGTCTGGGTCTATTTCATGCGCCAGATGCAGGGCGGCGGCAAGGGCGGTGCCTTCAGCTTTGGCAAGTCCAAGGCGCGCATGCTGGATGAAAACAACAACACCGTGACCTTTGCCGATGTCGCCGGCTGCGACGAGGCCAAGGAAGAAGTCAAGGAAGTGGTGGACTACCTGCGTGACCCGCAGAAGTTCCAGAAGCTGGGTGGCCGCATCCCGCGTGGCCTGCTGCTGGTTGGCCCGCCGGGTACCGGCAAGACGCTGCTGGCCAAGTCCATCGCTGGTGAAGCCAAGGTACCGTTCTTCAGCATTTCCGGTTCCGACTTCGTCGAGATGTTTGTTGGCGTGGGCGCGGCCCGCGTGCGCGACATGTTCGAGAACGCCAAGAAGAATGCCCCGTGCATCATCTTCATCGACGAGATTGACGCCGTCGGTCGCCAGCGTGGTGCCGGTCTGGGTGGTGGCAACGACGAACGCGAGCAGACGCTGAACCAGCTGCTGGTCGAGATGGACGGTTTCGAGACCAACCTGGGCGTGATCGTGGTGGCTGCCACCAACCGCCCGGACATCCTGGATGCCGCACTGCTGCGCCCGGGCCGTTTCGACCGCCAGGTCTATGTCACGCTGCCCGATATCCGTGGCCGCGAGCAGATCCTCAACGTGCACATGCGCAAGATCCCGGTAGGTCCTGACGTCAACCCGGCCATCATCGCGCGCAGCACGCCGGGCATGTCCGGTGCCGATCTGGCCAACCTGTGCAACGAGGCTGCGCTGATGGCGGCTCGCCGCAACGCGCGCCTGGTCGAGATGCAGGACTTCGAGAAGGCCAAGGACAAGATCATCATGGGCCCCGAGCGCAAGAGCATGGTCATGCCCGAGGAAGAGCGTCGCAACACGGCCTACCACGAGTCCGGCCACGCCTTGATCGGTCGTCTGCTGCCCAAGTGCGATCCGGTGCACAAGGTCACCATCATCCCGCGCGGCCGTGCGCTGGGTGTGACCATGAGCCTGCCCGAGAAGGACCGCTACAGCTACGACAAGGAGTTCATGCTGAACCAGATCAGCATGCTGTTCGGTGGCCGTATCGCCGAAGAGGTGTTCATGAACCAGATGACCACTGGTGCCAGCAACGACTTCGAGCGTGCCACGCAGATTGCGCGTGACATGGTGATGCGCTACGGCATGAGCGAGGCCTTGGGCCCGATGGTCTATGCCGAGAACGAGGGCGAGGTGTTCCTGGGTCGCAGCGTGACCAAGACTACCAACATGAGCGAAGAGACCATGCGCCGCGTGGACGAGGAAGTGCGCCGCATCATCGACGAGCAGTATGCGCTGGCGCGTCGCCTGATCGAGGAAAACTCCGACAAGATGCATGCCATGGCCAAGGCGCTGCTGGACTGGGAAACCATTGACAGCGAGCAACTGGATGCCATCATGGAAGGCCGCGAGCCGCAACCGCCCAAGGACTGGGCACCGCGCACCCCGCCCAAGGGCGATGGCGATGCGGGTGGCGGTACGGCACCGGCCACGGTGACCGCTCCCGCCACGCCGCCGGCAGCCCCGGCGCCCGAGGCCAAACCGCCGGCCTCCAACCCGACCTGATCACGCTGGCGTGATGTCCACAGCGGAGCCTGGTGCTCCGCTGTTTTGTTTTCTGAAGCGACTGGAGATTTGCATGACCGAACAGACCCTCTGGCAAGCCGGCGACTACACGCTGGACCTGCAGCGCCCACATATCATGGGCATCGTCAACGTGACTCCCGATTCCTTTTCTGACGGAGGCCACCATGCCGATACGCGCAGTGCGCTGCTGCATGCCGAGCAGCTGTTGTACCAGGGTGCAACGATCCTGGATATTGGCGGTGAATCGACCCGTCCCGGCTCGCCGGCGGTGCCGCTGGAAGAAGAGCTGGCGCGCGTGCTGCCGGTCGTGAAGGCGGCGACTGCCTACAAGGTGCCGCTCTCGGTCGATACCTACAAGCCGGAAGTGATGCAGGCCGTACTCAATGCCGGCGCCGCCATCATCAACGACATCTGGGCATTGCGCTGGCGTTCCGGCCCCGACGGGCTGGATGGCGAGCAGGTGGTGGCCCAGCATGGCCGCTGCGGCGTCTGCCTGATGCACATGCACCGTGATCCGCAAAGCATGCAGGTGCAGCCGATGCAGGGCAGCCTGCTGGACACAGTGCAGGAAGTACGCGCCTTCCTCGACCAGCGTTCGCACGTGCTGCGCAGCCTGGGCGTCAGCAAGGACCGCATCGTGCTGGATCCGGGCATCGGTTTTGGCAAGACGGTGCCGCAGAACCTGGCGTTGCTGGCGCACCAGCGCGAGCTGATGCGTGGTGGCCATGCGGTGCTGGCTGGCTGGTCGCGCAAGTCCAGCCTGGGTGCGGTGCTGGAAGCGCTGCCGCCCGGCGTGATGGACGTGAGCTACAAGTCCGACTTGCTGGCGCACGAACGCAGCCTGGCCAGCGTCAGTGCTCATGTGCTGGCCGTGGAGCGCGGTGCGCGCATCGTGCGCGTGCACGATGTAGCCGCCACGCGCCAGGCGCTGGCGGTCTGGGAAGCCATGCACCGCACCGAGTCCTGAGGCCGGGAACGTGGACTGCTACCGCCGGGATCTCACCGGAATCAGGTAGTATGGAAAGATCGCCTGCGACAGGCAAAGAAGAAAAGGTCAGAGACGCATGAGTGGCAAACGCAAGTATTTTGGAACCGATGGCATCCGCGGCCCGGTCGGACAACATCCGCTGACGCCGGATTTCGTGATGCGACTGGCGAATGCCGTTGGCCGCGTGCTCAAGCGCAGTGACGAGCGTCCCACTGTCATCATCGGCAAGGACACGCGCATTTCCGGATACATGCTGGAGAGCGCGCTCGAGTCCGGTTTCAACGCAGCTGGCGTGGATGTGGTGCTGCTCGGTCCGGTGCCGACGCCGGCCGTGGCCTATCTGACGCGTGCCCAGCGTGCCTCGCTCGGCGTGGTGATCAGCGCCAGCCACAACGCCTTTGCCGACAACGGCATCAAGTTCTTCAGCTACAAGGGTGCCAAGCTGTCCGATGCCTGGGAGCTGGAAGTAGAGCAGGGCATTGACGAACCGATGGTGTGCATGCCGTCTGAGCAGCTGGGCCGCACCTGGCGCCTCAAGGATGCGGTCGGGCGGTATGTCGAGTTCTGCAAGAGCAGCTTCGATTATTCCCTGAGCCTGCGCGAGCTGAAAATCGTCGTCGATGCCGCCCATGGTGCGGCCTACCAGATCGCGCCCATGGTGTTCCATGAGCTGGGCGCGCAGGTGATTGCCATCGGCTGCGAACCGGACGGCATCAACATCAACAAGGGCGTGGGTGCTACCGCCCCTGATGCACTGGTGGCAGCGGTGCGTGAGCATGGCGCCGATTACGGCGTGGCCCTGGATGGCGATGCGGATCGCCTGCAGATGGTCGATGCTTCCGGTCGCCTCTACAACGGTGACGAACTGGTCTACCTGCTGGCGATGGATCGCCTGGCGCAGTACAAGCCGGTGCCGGGCGTGGTCGGTACGCTGATGACGAACATGGCGATCGAGACCGCGCTGCGTGCCAAGGGCATCGAGCTGATTCGCGCCAAGGTGGGCGACCGCTATGTGCTGGAGCAGCTGCAGAAAAATGGCTGGCTGATTGGCGGCGAAAGCTCCGGCCACATTCTGGTGCTGGACAAGCACAGCACCGGCGATGGCCTGGTGAGCGCGCTGCAGGTGCTGAATGCGGTGGTGCGCAGCGGCAGCAGCATGGCCGAGATGCTGGCCGATGCCAGCCTGTTCCCGCAGACCATGATCAACGTGCGCATGGAAGCCGGCACCGACTGGCAGGGCAGTGTGGAGCTGCAGCAGGCGATTGTCGAAGCCGAACAGGCGCTGGCTGACAATGGCCGCGTACTGATCCGTGCCAGTGGCACCGAGCCGGTGCTGCGCGTGATGGTGGAAGCGCGTGATGCCGCCGAGGCGCAGCGCTGGGCCGAGGCGATTGCCGCGAAAGTGCCTGTGCGCTGACGGGTCGACTGATCGATGACGACGCCCTGCCATGACCGGCAGGGCGTTTTTTACGCCTGCTGGTCGCGTACGAAATCGCGGCCGCTGATGTCGCCGGTGTGGACCAGGAAGTGGCCGCGCACGCGATCGGCAAAAAAGGCCTGCAGCGCGTGCTGCACGGTCAGGAAAGAGAGCTCTTCCCAGGGGATTTCGTCTTCGGCAAACAGGCGCGCTTCCTGTGTCTCGATGCCCGGATCGAACTGGTCATGCTGCAGCGTGCACAGGTAGAACAGGTGCACCTGGCTGGCTTGCGGCACGTTCATCACGGCAAACAGCGGACCCATGTCAAAGGCGGCACCGGATTCCTCGCGCGTTTCGCGCGCGGCGCCCTGGGCGGTGGTTTCGCCAAGTTCCATGAAACCGGCTGGCAAGGTCCACTTGCCGTAGCGCGGCTCGATATTGCGCTTGCACAGCAGGATCTTGTCGCCCAGCACCGGAATCGTGCCGGCCACCACCAGCGGGTTGACGTAATGGATGGTGCCGCAGGCCGGGCAGACGGCGCGTTCGCTGCCATCGCCTTCGGGCACGCGCATCTCGTTACGCGTGCCGCAGTGGCGGCAGAAAAGGTTTTCGGTTCGGGGGGGCTGGCAGGTGGGCGTAAACACGTCGGGCTGATACATTGGACACACGGCAGGCGTGCGAATGCCTGCCAATTTACCATGATGTACCGATGGCAGCGTCCTGCCATGTTGATCTGCTGGAGTGATTCTTATGCCTACCGATTCCTGTTCCGACTGGATACTTCCCGACTGGCCGGCGCCGCCCTGGGTTGGTGCCGTGTTTACCACGCGCGCCGGTGGCGCGTCACAGCCGCCGTTTGACAGCTGCAACCTGGGTGACCATGTGCAGGACGATGCGGCGGCGGTGGCGCAGAACCGCGCCTTGCTGGCGCAGCGCAGCGGCGTGGAGCCAGGCTTCCTGCAGCAGGTGCATGGCGTACAGGTGGTCGATGCCGGACAGGCGCAAGGCTGTGCACCGCAGGCCGATGCCTGTTTCACGCAACAGCCAGGGGTCGGCTGTACCGTGATGGTGGCCGATTGCCTGCCGGTGCTGCTGGTGCACCGCCGCTTCCCGATCGTGGGCGCCGCGCATGCCGGCTGGCGCGGGCTGGCCGATGGCGTGATCGAACAGCTGCATGCGCGCATGCGGCAGACCCTGGCCGAACAGGGCAGGGCGCAGGATGCCGGCGGCGACTGGCTGGCCTGGCTGGGGCCGTGCATTGGCCCGACGGCGTTTGAAGTCGGCGGTGAAGTGCGCGCCACCTTCCTGCGCCATGACGCGGCTGCAGCAGCAGCCTTCCAGCCGGCCGGCCGCCAAGGCAAGTGGCTGGCAGACCTGCCACTGCTGGCGCGCCAGCGCCTGCAGACGATGGGTATTGGCGCCATCCACGGCAATGACGGCAGTTTGCCCTGGTGCACCTTCAGCCAGGAACAGCGGTTTTTCTCGTACCGGCGCCAGCCGCGCACCGGCCGCATGGCAGCCATGGTCTGGATTCGCGGCTGATGCCCATCCTGCGTACTGTGACATCCGTCACGTGCCTTCATACTGTCAAAAAAATGACTTAGGATGATGAGGAATTGGTTGCCTGCACAAACAGGGTTTTCACACCAGTCAATGCCCTGCATGCCGTTATCATGCAGAGGCGACCTCACTACAACGACGCAAGGAGACAAGCTGATGAGCCAAACCCCCAAGAACCCCTGGGAGTCCGTTGCCGCGCCCATGCAAGCCATGTGGACCAACGCCATGCAGCAGTATGGCAAGGCCATGCAGACGGGGGGCTTTGGCGCTCCGATGCCGGCTACCGAAATGATGGGCATGTTCCAGCAGATGGTGCCAACGCTGCCCAATGGCCCGCAGGTCACGTTTGACACCACCAAGCTGCAGCAGCTGCAGCAGACCTACGCGCAGGAGCTGTCCCAGCTCTGGTTGCAGGGCATGGTGCCGCCCACCATCGCCACTGACCGCCGCTTCGCCAGTGACGAATGGCAGCGCCAGCCGATGTCCGGCTTTGCTGCCGCGCTGCACCTGATCAACACCCGCATGCTGATGGGCATGGCCGAAGCCATGCAGACAGATGCCAAGACCAAGGCACGCGTGACCTTCGCCGTCGAGCAGTGGGCTGCCGCCGCTGCCCCGAGCAACTTTCTGGCCTTCAACCCCGACGCCCAGAAAAAGGCGATCGAGACCAAGGGCGAGAGCATTGCCAAGGGCATGCAGAACATGCTGCACGACCTGCGTCAGGGCCATGTGTCCATGACCGACGAGAGCAAGTTCGAAGTCGGCACCAACGTGGCCAGCACCGAAGGCTCCGTGGTATTCGAGAACGAGCTGTTCCAGCTGATCGAGTACAAGCCGCTGACCGAGCAGGTGCACGAGCGTCCGTTCCTGTTCATCCCGCCGTGCATCAACAAGTTCTACATCATGGACCTGCAGCCGGCCAACTCCATGGTGCGCTACATCCTGGAGCAGGGCCACCATGCCTTCATGGTGAGCTGGCGCAACGCCGATGCCAGCATGGGCCAGGTGACCTGGGACGATTACGTCGAGCAGGGCGCCATCACCGCCATGAAGACGGTGCTGGAAATCACCAAGAAGCCGGACCTGAACGTGCTGGGCTTCTGCGTGGGCGGTACCATCCTGAGCAACGCGCTGGCAGTACTGGCAGGCCGTGGCGAGAAGCTGGCCAACAGCGCCACCTTCCTGACCACGCTGATGGACTTCACCGACACCGGCGTGCTGGACCTGTTCATCGACGAGTCCTTCGTGCGCATGCGCGAGATGCAGTTTGGCCAGGGCGGCCTGCTGCCGGCGAGCGACCTGTCCACCACCTTCAGCTTCCTGCGTCCGAACGACCTGGTCTGGAACTATGTGGTTGGCAACTACCTGAAGGGCGAAACTCCGCCGCCGTTCGACCTGCTGTACTGGAACTGCGACTCCACCAACCTGCCTGGCCCGATGTATTCCTGGTACCTGCGCAATATGTACCTGGAAAACAACCTGATCAAGCCGAACAAGCTGGAAGTCTGCGGCCAGAAGCTGGATCTGGGCAAGGTCGATCTGCCGGTCTACATCTACGGCTCGCGCGAAGACCACATCGTGCCGATCGAAGGCGCCTACGCCAGCACCCAGGTGCTGCCGGGCGAGAAGCGTTTCGTCATGGGTGCCTCTGGTCACATTGCCGGCGTGATCAACCCGCCGGCCAAGAAGAAGCGCAACTACTGGACCAATGACGAGCTGCCGGCTGACGTGAACGACTGGCTGGCTGGCGCCCAGGATAACGAAGGCAGCTGGTGGCCGGACTGGGCCGGCTGGCTGGCCCAGCAGGGTGGCCCCATGGTGGCCGCACCCAAGCGCTACGGTAGCACCAAGCACAAGGCGATCGAACCGGCTCCGGGCCGTTACGTGAAGGCCAAGGCTTCTGTGGTCTGAAACCCTAGGGTTTCTGGCAGCAGGAGTTATACCTAGTCCGGCTGGTGCCATCCAACCGGATATTTACACTAAGAATTGAGTAGCAACCAGAGGAGACGACAATGACTCAAAAAGTAGCGTATGTGACCGGTGGCATGGGTGGTATTGGTACCGCCATCTGCCAGCGTCTGCACAAGGAAGGTTTCAAGGTAATCGCAGGCTGTGGTCCGACGCGTGACTACCAGAAGTGGCTGGACGAGCAGAAGGCAGAGGGTTACACCTTCTACGCTTCTGTCGGCAACGTGGGTGATTGGGACTCTACCGTCGAGGCGTTTTCCAAGGCCAAGGCCGAGCACGGCCCGATCGATGTGCTGGTGAACAACGCCGGTATCACACGCGACCGCATGTTCGTGAAGATGACGCCGGAAGACTGGAAGGCCGTGATCGAGACCAACCTGAACTCCATGTTCAACGTGACCAAGCAGGTCGTTCCGGACATGGTGGAGCGTGGTTTTGGCCGCGTGATCAACATCTCCTCCGTCAACGGTGCCAAGGGTCAGGCTGGCCAGACCAACTACTCGGCTGCCAAGGCTGGCATGCACGGTTTCTCCATGGCCCTGGCCCAGGAACTGGCCAACAAGGGCGTGACGGTCAACACCGTGAGCCCGGGCTACATCGGTACCGACATGGTGCGCGCCATCCGTGAAGACGTGCTGGAAAAGATCGTGGCCACCATTCCGGTCAAGCGCCTGGGTACGCCCGAAGAAATCGGCTCCATCGTGGCCTGGCTGGCTGGCGAAGACTCCGGCTTCACCACCGGTGCCGAATTCGCCTGTAACGGCGGTCTGCACATGAGCTGATCGATCAACTGCATGGCCTGCTTGCAGGTCATGCCAGTCGATACGGAATCCTGCTTCGGCAGGATTTCTTTTTTGTGCTGCCTGGCACTGAGGCTGCGCGCAAAAAGCATCGCAGGGCTGGAAAAACGCAAAAAGCTGGTATATAATCTTTGCTTCTGTTCCTCAATAGCTCAGTCGGTAGAGCGCCGGACTGTTAATCCGTAGGTCCCTGGTTCGAGCCCAGGTTGAGGAGCCAGAAATTTTTCGGCAGTTGCCCTTGGGCGGCTGCCACACCGACATTCCTCAATAGCTCAGTCGGTAGAGCGCCGGACTGTTAATCCGTAGGTCCCTGGTTCGAGCCCAGGTTGAGGAGCCAAGGTAACGGGCTGCATCACATCGTGGATGCAGCCCGTTTTTTTCGTCAATGCGTGCCCGTCATGATCTGGATCTCTCTACCGCAGCATTGCAGGGCATTTACTGGCATGATCGCTGTATGACGATGGCATCTCCAGACCTCTACGCCATGCTGGGGTTCCCGGCGGCGGATCAAGTGGCAACCCTCAAGTCTGTGGCTCACCTGTTCGGCGCAAGCAAGAAGCGGTGCGGGATCTATCTGCTTGAGTTCCCTGATGAGCGTTTCTACATCGGTCAAGCCGTTGATGCCGTGCGGCGCTTCGGCCAGCATCGAAAAAACTATGACGATATTTGCGGTTTCTCTTTCCTTCCTGTCGTCAAGGAGAGGTTGAATACCGTAGAGCGTGATCTGATTGAGCGGGCGGAAAGAGAGGGCCTTGTCATCCTCAACACGATTCATGTTTCCAATGTGGTCGGAGAGACGGATCTTGATCTGATATTGCTGCCCCAAGAGCAAGACAAGTGGCTGGAGTCGCCGGAAGCATTCAACGCGGCAGACCTAGTCTCACCCATTGTGTTGCCGATAGCGCAGCTGGAGCGGTTTGCTAGGAAGTTCCACAGGTACGGTCAGCATCCATTGAGCGCAAAGGCGAATGATTTGCTGGCTCGGTATGTTCGTCATTGCTTGCCGGCACCTCGACGGACAGAGTACTCGTTCTGGAGTGTCAGCTGCTTGCCATCAACCAACCTGAATACGTGGCCACGCCTGTTCTGTCTGAGCGCTGGTGTCATGGAGTTGCTGGTGGTGGGACACCATGCTTCGCAGCCAGACCGGATGTGGGGGTTTGTGACAGTTGCGTCTGATGTTCTCTGGAGCAAGTTTGGATCGGAAAGGGAGTGTCAGAATTTCTGTGTGCGAGGCGGTCGGGTTATTTTCCGTGACTGTTAGAAGGCCTCTTACCGTCCTGCCTGTGCCGGCTCGGTAAAACGCTCTTCATAGAGTATCGCAAACTGGTTCATCGCTTCGCGCCACTCCCGGGCCGGGCGCCCCCAGTCGGCCGTGATGTTTCGCAGCGCCAGCCACAACAGCTTGGTGGCTGCATCATCGTTGGGAAAGTGCCCCCGCGTCTTGATGATCTTGCGCAACTGGCTGTGCAGGCTCTCGATGGCGTTGGTGGTGTAGATCACGCGCCGAACCGCGGGTGGAAACGCAAAGAACGGAATCACCCGATCCCAGGCCCGCTGCCAGCTGGCAACCACCGTGGGAAAGCGCTGACCCCACGGGCCATGCTCGAAGGCGTCCAGGGCCGCTGCTGCCGCCTCGGCGCTCACTGCCGTGTAGATCGGCTTGAGCGCCGCTGCCAGCGCCTTGCGCTCCTTCCAGCCTGCATAGTCCAGGCTGTTGCGAATCAGGTGCACGATACAGGTCTGCAGCGTCGTAGCCGCAAAAACCGCTGCCAACGCTTCAGGCACCCCCTTGAGTCCGTCGGTGACGGCGATCAGGATGTCGGCCACGCCGCGCGTCTTGAGATCGTTGAAGACCTTCATCCAGAACTTGGCCCCTTCGGTGTTCTCGATCCACAAGCCCAGAACGTCGCGCGTGCCATCGGGCAGTACCCCCAACGCCAGATAGATGGCCTTGTTGCGCACCACGGCCTCTTCGCGAATCTTGACCCGCAGGGCGTCAAAGAACACCACCGGATACATCGGCTCCAGGGGGCGGGCCCGCCAGGCAAGTATCTCTTCCATCACGGCGTCGGTCACCGAGCTGATGAAATCCGGCGACACCTCCGTGCCGTACTGCTCTGCCAGGAAAGCCTGGATCTCCCGCACGGTCATGCCCCGGGCATAGAGGGCCACAATCTTGTCGTCAAACCCCGTAAAGCGCCGCTCGTGCTTGGGCACCAGCAGCGGCTCAAAGCTGCCGACACGGTCACGGGGTACCTCGATGCGCAGCGGACCGTCCTGGGTCAGCACCGTCTTAGCGCTGCTGCCGTTACGATGATTGCCCGCTTGCGCTGGCCGCTCACCCCCCGGTGGATATCCCAGATGATGGCTGAGCTCTCCACCCAAGGCACGTTCGATCAGCGCCTTCTTCAGCGCCATCGTCATGTCCTGGATCGATGCGGCCGTCATTGGGCCTTGCTGTACCAGCTGGTCCAGCAACTCCTCGGGGATGCTTGGCAGCGAGGCAGACTTCTCGGCAATCGCCGCGTTCTTCAACTTCGTTTTGCTTGACATACATGCTCCTGTTGCACATGGTATG
Source organism: Brachymonas sp. J145 (assembly GCF_036312245.1). NCBI lineage: Bacteria > Pseudomonadati > Pseudomonadota > Betaproteobacteria > Burkholderiales > Comamonadaceae > Allobrachymonas > Brachymonas sp. J145. Next base: position 70,883 of record NZ_JAZDCI010000003.1, read on the forward strand.
CCTTACACACAAAATTTATGACAGGCTCATCGGAAAGGAAGCTACTGGAAAATTTTCCGTTTCTTGAGCTTGTACAACGGGATTACCGGGATGCAGGGCAGCATCAAGTGACCTTGTTCATGTCTGACCATGACATGCTGTGTGATGTCTTGGGGCATGCATACGTGCAGCAGGCGGCATCCAGCCTGGCTCTGCGTGTCATGCGTAAGCGGGCTACGATTTGCTCCAAGTTCCACTGCAAGCAGTTGGCAGACCTTGTTGTGTAGTACATTTTTCTAGGTGAATTTTCATGAATCAACTTGAATACAGCTACGTCCGCGTCCTCAGCATTGCCGGTTCCGATAGCGGCGGCGGTGCTGGCATACAGGCCGACCTGAAAACCTGCTCGGCGCTGGGCGTGTATGGCATGACGGCAATTACGGCGATCACGGCGCAGAATACGCAGGGCGTGCGCGCCATCCATCCGGTGCCGGTGGAGGTGCTGGCCGCGCAGATTGATGCGGTGGCGGAAGATATCGGCTATGAGGCGGTGAAGATCGGCATGCTGCATGCGCCCGAGGTGGTGAGCTGCGTGGCCGATGCCTTGCGTCGCCATCCGTGCGAGTTTGTCGTGCTGGATCCGGTGATGGTGGCGACCAGCGGTGCGGCGCTGATGGAAAACCGGACCATGGCGCTGATGGTGGAGCAGCTGTTCCCGCTGGCCAGCGTGATCACGCCGAACCTGGATGAGGCCGGCATGCTGCTCGGACGCACACTGGCATCGGTGGAGGACATGCAGCAGGGCGCACGCGAGCTGCAGGCGATGGGCGCGCGTGCCGTGTTGATCAAGGGCGGCCATCTGCCGGGCGACGAGGTGGTGGATGTGCTGCTGCAGGAGGACGGCAGCGAGCTGCTGTTCCGCGATACGCGCATAGCCACGCCGAATACGCATGGCACCGGCTGCACGCTGTCGTCGGCGATGGCCAGTTACCTGGCGCTGGGCGAGGAGCTGGCCGATGCGGTGAAGCTGGCGCGCAGCTATGTGCGTTTTGCGCTGATCAATGGGGCACAGGTCCAGACCGGCCAGGCGAATAACGGTCCGCTGAACCATGCCTCGCATCCGAAGGCGATGCGCCTGATGCGGCTGTAAACCGGCAGCAGCCCATGCGCAGCAAAAAGGCCTGTAGTGATACAGGCCTTTTTGCATGGATTCCCGAACGGGATCGGATCAGTCGAAATTCGGCATTTCCAGACCCAACACCTTGTGCAGCTTGGGACTGGTGGTGGTGTACTGCAGGAACACCTTCTTTTCCGGGAAGATGATATCCATGGCGCCGAAGGCGGCCAGGGCACATTCGTGGAAGCCGGACAGGATCAGCTTCTTCTTGCCGGGATAGGTGTTGATGTCGCCCACGGCGAAGATGCCGGGTTCGCTGGTGGAGAATTTCTCGGTATCGACCACCAGCTGCTTTCGTTCGATTTCCAGGCCCCAGTCGGCGATCGGGCCGAGCTTGGGTGACAGGCCGAAGAACACCATCAGCACATCCAGCGGCACACTGCGTGTGATGCCATCGCCACCGGTGACCTTGACCGCCTTGAGCACGTTGTCTTCTTCCTCGTAGCCGGTGACCTGGCCGACGATGAACTGCATTTCGAACTGTTCGCACAGCTCCTTCATGCGCGCGACGCTGGCCGGCGCGGCGCGGAAACCGTCACGGCGGTGGATCAGGATCACGCTTTCGGCCTTGTGCTCGCCTTCGACGAAGTTGAGCACCCAGTCCAAGGCGGAATCGCCGCCGCCGACGATCACCAGGTTCTTGCCGGCGTATTGCTGCGGGTCACGCACGCGGTAGAACAGCTGACTGCCTTCGAACTTGTCCAGGCCTTCGACCTTGAGTGTGCGCGGCTGGAAGGCACCGACGCCGGCTGCAATGAAGATGGTCTTGGTCAGAAAGCGCGTGCCCTTGCTGGTCTCGACAAAGAAGCGGCCGTCTTCCTGCTTTTCGACGACCGAGACTTCCTGGCCCATGTGGTAGGTGGCACCAAAGGGCTCGGTCTGCTTGAGCAGGGCATCGGTCAGCTCCTTGCCGGTGCAGATCGGGATGGCCGGGATGTCATAGATCGGCTTGTCGGGATAGAGCTCGATCGGCTGGCCGCCGGGGTAGGCGAGCGAGTCGATGATGTGGGCCTTGACCTCGAGCAGGCCCAGTTCGAAGATCTGGAACAGGCCGACCGGGCCGGCGCCGATGATCACGGCATCGGTTTCGATCGGATTGGCGAAGGGGCGTACAGCAGTCATGGCATGGGGCGGTGTGCGGCCGCCAGAAAAGAAATGGCGACGGACAAGGCCGTCGCACAGGGGGAGAAAGCAGAAGCGGAGACGGGAATCAGCGCTGCAGTTCGCCCAGCTTGTCGGTGCGGTCCTTCCACTCTTCGTGGTCGGGCAGCGGCTCCTTGCGACGGGTGATGGTCTTCCAGCCGGGCAGGCGCGCCAGTTCGGCGTTCAACTTGATCATGTGCTGCTGGTCAGCCGGCGTGTCTTCTTCGGCGTAGATAGCGCCAACCGGGCACTCGGGGATGCAGACGGCGCAGTCGATGCATTCGTCGGGATCGATGGTCAGGAAGTTGGGGCCTTCGCGGAAGCAGTCCACCGGGCAGACATCGACGCAGTCGGTGTATTTGCAGCGGATACAGGCTTCGGTGACAACGTGGGTCATGGGAGTTCTCGGAAAATGGATACGGAAAGACAGGGCAGGAACAGCTGCCGTTTACCCTATATTCTAACGATCTGCCTTCGGCTTTCGCACGATAAGACTACGCTATAAAGGGATGTTGCGGCAGCTTTTGTCCTGGATCAAGCTTCAGAAGTCTTCTTCGACCTCGGCCTGTACCAGCAACGCGGCTGCGGTGGCGTTGCTGGCACTGTCGACCAGGATCATCGCGCCCTGGCTGCGGCTGAGTGCGTAGGGCTGCAGCGGAATCGCTGCCTGCAGCGTCAGTTCGACCTGGCCGATGGCGTTGGCGGCGAGCTGGCTGGCCTCCTGTGTCTGCAGCGTGTGGATGTCGAGCTGGTGCGTGATGCGCGTGACCTTGGCCTTGATCCAGCGGTGACCGTGCAGGGCCCAGTAGACGCGGCCGACCTGCAGCGGCTCGGTATCGAGCCAGGCGATGGTGGCGCTGAACTGGTTGCGCGGACGCGGGGCGCCGGCAGCCAGCAGCCAGTCGCCGCGCGAGATATCGAGTTCACGATCCAGGATCACGCCGGTGCTGGCCGGTGCCGCCGCCTGTTCCAGCGGACGGCGACCGTGATCCAGCAACTTCACGACGGTGGCATGCTGACCACTCGGGAAGACCTGGACGCTGTCGCCGGGCTGGAGCGTGCCTTCGGCGATGCGGCCCCAGAGTACGCGGCGGCTGCGGTCGGTATCACTGCTGGCGGCGTTGGATTCGACCCATTGCACCGGCAGGGCGGCCGGCAGCTGGGTGGCGTGTGGTTCACGCGGCAGCTGTTCCAGCAGCTCGAGCAGGGCCGGGCCCTGGTAGCCGGCCCAGTCGGCATGGCGATCGACCACGTTCCAGCCGGTCAGGGCCGAGACGGGGATGATGGCGCGCACATCCAGGCCTGCCTCATCGGCGAAGGTCTGCAGGGCGCTGCGGATGCGTGCGTAGACGGCGCTGGCATCGGCCACGGCATCAAGCTTGTTGATGGCAAACACGATGTGCGGCACGCGCAGCAGTTGCGCGAGCAGGGCGTGGCGGCGGGTCTGCGGCAGCAGGGCGTGATCGCCGTCACCAGTCGCGGCCCAGGCCAGCTTGGTGGCATCGACCAGTACCACGGCGCAATCGGCCTGGCTGGCGGCGGTGACCATGTTGCGCGTGTACTGCTCGTGGCCAGGCGCATCGCCAATGATGAACTTGCGCTGCGGCGTGGCGAAGTAGCGCCAGGCGACATCGATGGTGATGCCTTGTTCGCGCTCGGCCTGCAGGCCGTCGGTCAGGCGCGCCAGTTCGGCGGCGTTGATCTGGCCGCTGGCCTGGTGCGTGACGTGGGCCAGCTGATCCTGCAGCACGGAGCGGCTGTCGAGCAGCAGACGGCCGATCAGGGTGCTCTTGCCGTCATCGACGCTGCCGCAGGTGATGAAACGCAGGGCGGAGGCGGTGCTGGCCTGGGTGTCGGCCAGGACGGGGCGTTCGGTGGTGAGAGTGCTCATCAGAAATATCCTTCCAGTTTGCGTTTTTCCATGCTGGCGTCGCTGGTCTGGTCGTCCATGCGGGTAGCGCCGCGTTCGCTGACGTTGGCCTGTACGGTTTCGCGCACGATGTCGAGCGCGCTGGCGGCCGGGCTTTCCACCGGGCAGGTGCAGGTGATGTCGCCGACAGTGCGGAAGCGCACGGTGCGGGTCTGCACCACTTCGCCGTCACGCGGCGGGGTCAGCGGCGTGACCGGTACCAGCAGGCCACGGCGTTCCACCACCTCGCGCTGGTGCGCGTAGTAGAGCGGCGGCAGGGCGATGTTCTCGCGTGCGATGTATTGCCAGACGTCGAGTTCGGTCCAGTTGCTGATCGGGAACACGCGGAAGTGTTCGCCGGGTTGCAGGCGCGTGTTGAACAGGGTCCAGAGTTCCGGGCGCTGTTGCTTGGGCTGCCACTGGCCGAAGCTGTCGCGGTGGCTGAAGATGCGCTCCTTGGCGCGCGCCTTTTCCTCGTCGCGGCGGGCACCGCCAATCAGGGCATCGAAGCGGAATTCCTCGATTGCTTCGAGCAGCGTGACCGACTGGTGCGCGTTGCGGCTTTCGTCCGGGCGCGACAGGCGGACCGTGCCGCGCGCCATGGAATCTTCCACGCTGCGCACGATCAGGTCGGCGCCCAGTTCCTGCGCACGCTGGTCGCGGAAGGCCGTAACTTCGGGGAAGTTGTGGCCGGTGTCGATCATCAGCAGCGGGTAGGGCAGGCGGCCGCGGCCAAAGGCTTTTTCGGCACAGTGCAGCATCACCAGCGAATCCTTGCCGCCGGAAAACAGCAGCGTCGGGCGCTCGAACACGGCGGCGACTTCGCGCAGCAGGAAGATGGTTTCTTCCTCCAGCGCGTCAAGATGGGCATGGCTCAGCGGCGCATCCAGCGCGTGCAGGGGCAGGGGGGCATTCATGGCAGATTCCTGTGAAAGATGCATGGCAATTCAGGCCTGCTTCACATGCAGGCCGCATTCCTTGGCGTTGTCGTCTTCCCACCACCAGCGGCCGGCGCGGAAGTCCTCGCCCAGGCTGATGGCGCGGGTGCACGGGGCGCAGCCGATGCTCGGGTAGAACTGGTCGTGCAGCGGGTTGTAGCGCACGCCGTGGCTGGCGATGTAGTGCCAGACATCGCCCCAGGTCCAGTTGGCCAGCGGGTTCAGCTTGACAGGCTTGCCGGCTTCGCTGGCATCGCGCAGCGGCACTTCGGCGCGGGCACCGGATTGCTCCCGGCGCAGACCGGTGATCCAGGCCGCCTTGCCGTCCAGGGCGCGCGCCAGCGGCTCCATCTTGCGGGTCTGGCAGCAGGCCTTGCGCAGCGCGATGCTCTGGTACATGGCATCCTGGCCTTCGCGCTGGACAAAGGCAATGGCGTGTTCGGCGACTGGTTCGAACACCTCGACCGGAACCTGGCTGTGCTGCTGCACATGCTGCAGCAAGGCCAGCGTTTCCGGATGCAGCTGGCCGGTTTGCAGCACAAAGCCCGGAATGCCCAGGCCGGCGCGTTCGATCAGGTGGTGCAATACCACGTCTTCCGCGCCCAGGCTGTTGGCCTGGATGATATGGGCGGCACCAAATTCGGCCACGGCGGCGTGCAGTGTGTCGAGTGCCTGGTGCAGGTGCTCGGCGTATTCCGCCGAGGGCTGGTTGTACAAGGCAGTGGCTGGCTGCGAGGCTGCAGGGGTAAAGGCGGAGCTGCTCATGCCGATGCGTCTTCCGAGATGAAGCGCGGTGCCGGCTGGTGTGCATCGCCCTGGTAGAAGCCCTGTTCGTACATGGCCAGCAGCTGGCGCGCCTGCTCCAGATCCTGGTCGGCACGCAGCACGGCCTCGTCGAAGCCACAGCGCTGCAGCTGTTGCAGCTGGTCGATCAGGATGTCGCCGCTGGCACGCAGCGTGCCGTTGAACTCGCGGCGGCGGCGCAGCAGCTGGGCCTGGCTGAAGGCGCGGCCGTCAGTGAACACCGGAAAATCCAGCACGATGACATGGATGCCATCCAGGTCGGTCGTCAGGGGATCGGCATCGTTGGGCAACGCCAGCAGGGCGGTGGCTTCGGGCTGGTACTGGTCGGCGGGGATCAGGCGGAGGGTGGTGGTGGTCATGGCAGGCAATCAGGCGGTAGCGGTTTCAGACTTGCTGGCGGCGTGGCCGGCAGGCACGAAGCGGGCGGCATTGGCCGCAGCCTTGAACGGATCCAGCCCGGCGCGGCGCAGTGTCTGGATAAAGCGTTCGCCCGGTTCGCGTAGCGTGCGGTAGGTGTCGAGAATCGCCTCGACCACATCTGGCACCTCGGCCGCGCTGAAGGACGGGCCGACCACCTTGCCCGGCTGGGCCGCGCCAGACAGCGCGGAGCCATCGGCACCGCCGAGCGTGATCTGGTACCACTCCTTGCCGTCCTTGTCCACGCCCAGGATGCCGATATGGCCGCTGTGGTGGTGGCCGCAGGAGTTGATGCAGCCGCTGATATGCAGGTCGATTTCGCCCAGGTCCCAGAGTTCGTCCAGGTCCTGGTAGCGCTCGGTCAGGGCGGCCGCCACCGGAATCGAGCGTGCGTTGGCGAGTGCGCAGAAGTCGCCGCCGGGGCAGGCAATCATGTCGGTCAGCAGGCCGATGTTCGGCTGCGCCAGACCGAGCGCCTTGGCCTGTTCGTACAGGGCTGGCAGGTCGCTTTCGTGCACCCAGGGCAGCACCAGGTTCTGTTCGTGCGTCAGGCGCGCTTCGCCGGCGCTGAAGGTATCGGCCAACTGGGCCACGGCGTCCAGCGTGTCGCCATCGGCATCGCCCGGGGCAAAGCCGGGGCGCTTGAACGACAGGCCGACCACGCGCAGCTGCGGCAGGCGGTGCGCACGCACGTTGCGCTGCAGCCAGCGCTGGTAGGCCTGGCCTTGCGTATCGATAGTTGCCGTCAGGCCACTCGGGCGCAGCTCGGGCTGCACAAAGCAGGCGGTGACGCGCTCCAGTTCGGCTTCGGTGATGGTGTGCGGGGCGCCATCCTGCTCCAGGATGTTGGCGTATTCGGCCTCGACCGCATCGATGAAGCGCTGGCCTTCGGCCTTCACCAGGATCTTGATGCGTGCCTTCCAGGCGTTGTCGCGGCGGCCGTACTGGTTGTAGACACGGATCACGGCTTCGAGGTAGTTCAGCAACTGCGACCAGGGCAGGAACTCGCGGATCGTCGGGCTGATCACCGGCGTGCGGCCCATGCCACCACCGACGCTGACGGCAAAGCCGAGCTCGCCGGCATCATTGCGGCGCAGCTTCAGGCCAACGTCATACCAGTGCGTGGCGGCGCGGTCTTCCTGGCCGCCGGTGAGGGAAATCTTGAACTTGCGCGGCAGGAAGGCGAACTCCGGGTGCAGCGTGCTCCACTGGCGCAGGATCTCGGCAAACGGGCGCGGATCGGCGATCTCGTCCGGCGCGATGCCGGCCAGGTCGTCGGCGTTCAGGTTGCGGATGCAGTTGCCACTGGTCTGGATGCCGTGCATCTGCACGCTGGCCAGCAGATCCATGACATCGGCACTTTTCTCCAGCGGGATCCAGTTGTATTGCACATTGGTGCGGGTGGTGAAGTGGCCGTAGCCGTAGCGCAGCAGCGGGGCGTCCAGGGTGCCGGGCTGCGAGGCCTGCAGCGCATCTTGTGTGGCTTGCGCATGCTGCAGCAACTCGTCGGAAGGCTTGTCAAACTCGCGTGCGATGCGGGCCAGCGCGCGCAGCTGGCGGCTGGCGATCTCGCCATAGGGCACGGCGACGCGCAGCATGGGCGCGTAGCGCTGGATATACCAGCCGTTCTGCAGGCGCAGCGGGCGGAATTCGGCATCGGGCAGCTCGCCGCGCAGATGGCGCTCCAGCTGATGGCGGTACTGTGCCGCGCGCTGTTCGATAAAGGACTGGTCGAAATCGGAATACTGGTACATGTCAGGCAGGGGACGATACGGGCGGGATGCCCGATACAGGCAGCTAGCACTGTAGCCCTGCTTTATGCAAAATCAAACGACATTTTTACGATGTTTATATTCCAGGTGGATATATAAGCCCTGGCCATGCCCGGCTGTCCCCAGGCTGTCCAGCCGATACCCCCTGCTTGTACACACAGTTATCCACACCCTGAACGCGCCAATCCACTACCATGGCGGCTGACCATGAACAATCACGCCGTGCAAGACTCCGATTACTTCTCCCCCCCTGACTATTACGACGAACCGGTTGATCGCGAGATCAGCCAGCTGCGCGTGCCGCCGCATTCCAACGAGGCCGAATCCAGCGTGCTGGGTGGCCTGCTGCTGGACAACAATGCCTGGGACCGTGTCGCCGACCTGCTGGTGCCGGGTGATTTCTACCGCTACGAGCACCAGCTGGTGTTCGAGGCCATCGGCAAGCTGATCAATGGTTCGCGCCCGGCCGACGTGATCACCGTGTTTGAGGCCTTGCAGACCATGGGCAAGGACGGCGAGGTTGGCGGCCTGGTCTATCTGAACCAGCTGGCACAGTACGTGCCTAGCGCCAGCAACATCCGCCGCTACGCCGAGATCGTGCGCGAGCGCTCCATCCTGCGCAAGCTGGTTACCGCCAGCGACGAAATCGCCACGCGCGCCTTCAATCCCCAAGGCATGGCGGTGGAAAAGGTGCTGGACGAGGCCGAGCAGAAGATCTTCAAGATCGGCGAAGAAGGCTCGCGCATGAAGGAAGGCTTCCAGGCGATGGAATCGCTGGTGGTCGACCTGCTGGACCGCGTCGAGGAGATGGCGCAGAACCCGAACGACATCACTGGCGTACCGACCGGATTTTACGATCTGGACCGGATGACGTCGGGTTTTCAGGCGGGGGATCTGGTGATTCTGGCGGCACGTCCCTCCATGGGCAAGGCGCAGCCGCTGGACGCGCAGGTACGCACCCTCAGGGGCTGGAAACGCATGGATGAGCTGGAAATCGGCGATGCGCTGGCTTCGCGTGATGGTGCGCCGTCCATGGTGACCGGCATTTTCCCGCAGGGCGAGCGCCAGGTCTACCGTGTGACCCTGTCTGATGGCCGCAGCACCGAATGCTGTGCCGAACACCTGTGGCGCGTGCATTTCCGCAGCTGGAAAGCGCCGCGTGTACTGTCCACCGAACGCCTGATCGACATGCTGCAAGTACAGCGTTACCAGAACCGGCTCTGGATCGAATGCGCCAGTGGCGACTTCGGTCATCAGGACGAGCTGCCGATTGACGGCTGGGTGCTGGGCGCGCTGCTGGGCGATGGCAATCTGACTGGAACCGGAACCGTCCGCTTTGCCAGCACCTGCCCGGAAACCGTGGCGCGCATGGAAGCGCGCGTTGGTCACGATTTGGTCATGAGCCATGCCGGCACTTGCAACTGGCGTGTAGTACGCCGGGATCGCGGCAAGGTGAGCGGCCTGGTGGGTGCACAGCCCAATCCGTTGCGTGTCGCCTTGCAGGCGCTGCAGTTGTCCGGCCTGAGCAGTGACCAGAAGTTCGTGCCCCAAGTCTATCTGACAGCGCGCAAGGAAGTCCGTCAGGACGTGCTGCGTGGCCTGCTCGATACCGATGGCTGGGTCGAGCGTTGGGGCAGCGTCCGGTTTTCTACCTGCAGCCGACAGCTGGCGCAGGACGTGGCGACGCTGGTGCGCTCGCTGGGCGGCTGGTGCTCGATCAGCGAGAAGCAGCCGTACTACACGGTAGCTGGTATGCGCATGGCCGGCTTGCCGGCTTTTGTCTGCCATATCCACCATCCCGAGCCGGCCAGCTTGTTCCTGATGTCGGACAAGCTGGCGTGCGTGCCGCAGCGCTGGCAGCGCCAGAAGCGTCTGAACATCCTGTCGATCACACCGACACGCCGCACCGACTGCCAGTGCATCAGCGTTAGCCATCCGGATCGGCTCTATATCACTGACCAGGATGTGCTCACACACAACACCGCCTTCGCGATCAACATCGCCGAACATGTGGCCTTGACCGAAGGCTTGCCGGTCGCCGTGTTCTCCATGGAAATGGGGGCCGCGCAGTTGGCAGTGCGTATCGTTGGCTCCATTGGCCGTATCGACCAGGGCCGCCTGCGTACCGGCAAGCTGCTGGACGAGGAGTGGCCGCGCCTGACCGAGGCGATCGAGCGCTTGCGCAATGTCTCTATGCACATCGACGAAACCCCGGGCCTGACGCCGAGCGAGTTGCGCGCCAACGCACGCCGCCTGTCGCGCCAGTGCGGCAAGCTCGGCCTGATCGTGGTCGACTACCTGCAGCTGATGAGCGGTAGCAGCCAGTCCAGCAGCGAAAACCGCGCCACCGAGCTGAGCGAGATCTCGCGTGGCCTGAAGATGCTGGCCAAGGAGCTGCAGTGTCCGGTGATTGCGCTGTCTCAGCTCAACCGTAGCGTGGAACAGCGTACCGACAAGCGGCCGATGATGAGTGACTTGCGGGAATCGGGTGCGATCGAGCAGGACGCTGACGTGATCATGTTCATCTACCGCGACGACTACTACAACAAGGAAAGCAAGGAGCCGGGCGTGGCCGAGATCATCATCGGCAAGCAGCGTAACGGCCCGACTGGCACCGTCAAGCTGGCCTTTATCAAGCCGTTGACCAAGTTCGAAACCCTCGCGCACATGGCCGAGGATTACTGAGGATCAGGCCGGCAGCAACTGCAGCGGCACCCAGCCGCGCACGCTGTTGATGAACCAGAGCCGCTCGCCGGGCAGCATGCGCTGCAGCAGGCACAGCGGCAGCACCGCTTCGCGGATCAGGCCGCGTTGCAGCAGCGCCTGGCGGAAGGTGCCCGGCAGCAGCTGGTCGCGCTGGATCGGTGTCAGCCAGCGGCCATCGGCGGTCTGCAGCACGATATTGCCGCGCGTGCACTCCAGCGCAAAACCGGACTCGTCGTGCAGCAGCACGTCCCAGGCCTGCGGAAAGGCGGCGGTCAGCGCATCGTAATGCTGGCGGCGCGAGGTCTTGTGGCAGATCCAGGGTTGCAGCTCGGTTGGGAGCGGGGAGGGTGCCACGGCTACCGGCTGCACTGTCAGGCTGTCAGCATCGGGATGGCGCAGCCAAGCGGCAGGAACCTCGTGGTGGCTGTCCCAGTCGGCGTCTGTGACTGAGTCGTCCAGCTGCGTGGCCGTCAGCCTGATCTGTCCATCCGCTGACAGCAGCAGACGTACGCGCCAGCGGCCATGCGGGTGCGCATCGGCCAGTTGCTGCAACTCCCGCTGGAGGGCCGAATCCGAGACCGGCCGCCAGTTCCATTGCCGCGTCGAGGTCTGCAAGCGCTGCAGATGCCAGGGCAGCAGGGCGTAGCGTCCCTTGTCCAGCAACAGCGTTTCCAGCAGTTCGAAGTCCGGCAGCGGCAGGCTCTCGGTATGCAGAAAGCGCGCTTTCAGCACGGCCTCGGCATATTCTGATGCTGCATCGGACGACAGCGTGATGCCACCGCCAATGCCACCGCGCAGGCAGCCATCGGGCAAGGCCGTCACGGTACGGATAGCGACATTGAACACCGCACGATACGGGCTCATGACCCCGATCGCGCCACAATACACGCCACGCGGGCCTTTTTCCAGCAAGGTGATCTTCTCCATCGCCATGCGCTTGGGCGCCCCGGTGATCGAGCCGCAGGGGAACAGCGCCTGCATCAGCGCCGGCAGGTCGATCTCCGGCCGCGTGATTGCCTGCACTGTGCTGGTCATTTGCCACAGTGTGGGGTAGGGCTCGACCTGGAACAGCGCCGTGGTTTGCACGCTGCCGGTGATCGCGACGCGGCCCAGGTCATTGCGCAGCAGGTCCACGATCATCACGTTTTCGGCGCGCTCCTTGGGGCTGGCCTGCAGCTGGCGTGCTGCTTCGGCATCCTGCTCAGGCGTATTGCCGCGCGGGGCCGTTCCTTTCATGGGCCGCGTTGCAATCTGCCCGGTCTGCCGGTTCCAGTCAAAGAACAGCTCGGGCGATGCCGACAGCACCTGCCAGCCGCCCCAGTCCAGCCAGGCGCAGTAGTTGGCTAGCTGGCGTGCGCGCAGGGCTTCGTGGTACTGCCACAGCGGCAGCCCGCCACGCTCTGCCAGTACGCGCAGCGTATGGTTGACCTGGTAGACTTCGCCGTCCTGGATCGCGCTGCGGATGGTGCCAATCGCCTTGCCGTGCTGGCCGGCATCTTCGCTCAGCTGCCAGTCGGGTGCCGCATGCACCTGGCCGGAGGCGGGCGGCGACTGTGCACCGGATTCGAAATCCGGCATAGCGTCTGGCCCGCTGAACAGCGCAAAAGCGGCCAGCGGCTCTGGCTGGCTGGCACTGGCATCCAGCTGCATCGATGCCGCCAGCTTGGGATCGAAACCGGCGGCAGCTTCATAGGCCAGCTGGCCGACTGCCCAGCAGCCGGCACGCACGCGTGCATCCAGCGTGCGCAACAGCGCAGGTACCTCATCGGCACGCCAGGCGATCAGCAGCTCTTGCGGCTGGCTGAAACGCAGCCGCTGCACGCTGCCCTTGGCGTCCGGGAAATCGGTGACGAAGACCAGCCGATCGGGATCGGGCTGCCAGGACACGATTTACAGCACCTCGCTGGCAAAGTCTGCCAGGCGCGAACGCTCACCGCGTGCCAGCATGATGTGGCCGCTGTGCGGCCAGCCCTTGAACTTGTCCACCACCGCGGTCAGGCCGGAAGAGCCTTCGGTCAGGTAGGGCGTATCGATCTGCGCCAGGTTGCCCATGCAGATGATCTTGGTGCCCGGACCGGCGCGCGTGATCAGCGTCTTCATCTGCTTGGGCGTCAGGTTCTGCGCCTCGTCGATGATGACGAACTTGTTCAGGAAGGTACGGCCGCGCATGAAGTTCATGCTCTTGATCTTGATGCGGCTGCGGATCAGCTCATTGGTGGCGGCACGCCCCCATTCGCCGGCGCCGTTGCTGTCGCCGCCCTTGGTCAGGAACTCCAGGTTGTCGTCCAGCGCGCCCATCCACGGGCCCATCTTTTCTTCTTCGGTGCCAGGCAGGAAGCCGATGTCTTCGCCCACGCTGACCGTGGCACGCGTCATGATGATTTCGGTGTAGCGGCGGTCATCCAGCACCTGGGTCAGGCCGCAGGCCAGCGCCAGCAGCGTCTTGCCGGTGCCGGCGGTACCCGTCAGCGTGACGAAGTCGATCTCCGGATCGAGCAGCAGATTCATGGCAAAGTTCTGCTCGCGGTTGCGCGCTGTCACGCCCCAGGCGGCATGCTTGGGGTGGGTATGGTCGCGCAGCGTCTTGAGTACCGCCGTATTGCCGCGGATTTCGGTCACGCGCGTGTACAGGCTGGTCTCGCCGGGCTGCTCGAAATAGACGAACTGGTTGATCAGCATCTGCTGCGTCAGCGGGCCCTGCACGCGGTAATAGGTATGCGCGCCTTCCTGCCAGCTCTCGATATCGCCTTCCTGCGTATCCCAGAAGTCGGCCGGCAGCATCAGGATGCCGTTGTACAGCAGCTCGTCGTCGTCGAGTGTCTTGTCGTTCTCGTAGTCTTCGGCCAGCAGGCCCAGCGCGCGCGCCTTGACGCGCATGTTGATGTCCTTGGACACCAGCGCGACCTGGCGGTCCTTGTGCGCGGCTTCCAGCGCGTGCACCACGCCCAGGATCTGGTTGTCGGCCTTGCCCTGCGGCAGCGAGCTCGGCAGGGTGTAATCGAGTGCCTCGGTCTGGAAGAACAGGCGGCCGGTGGCTTCCTTGTGGCCGGTCGCGTCCAGCGGCATGCCGTGGCTCATGTCCTGCGATTCCACCGCTGCCACCAGCGCATCCAGCGTGCGGCTGGTCTGGCGCGCGTTGCGCGAGACTTCCGTCATGCCCTTCTTGTGGCTGTCCAGCTCTTCCAGCACGATCAGTGGCAGGAAGATGTCATGTTCCTCGAAGCGGAACAGGCACATCGGATCGTGCATCAGCACATTGGTATCCAGCACGAACAGGCGGCGCACCTCGGGCTCGCTGCCAGTGGCCTTCTTGCGTGCACGAGCCGGCCGGGTGGCCGGGACCGGAGTGGCGGCCACCGGTTTGGCTGCAGCTGGTCTGGCGGCGGGTTGGGTCGTGACAGTGCTTGCAGGCGGCGGGCTCTCGGCTACTGCTGCCGCGGCAGGCTTGGCTGCTGCGGTGCGACGACGCGTAGGTGCCGTGGCTGCCACGGCTGCAGCGGCATCCAGCGAAGGCGTCACGGCGCTCGTCTTGCGCGTGCTGCTGGTCGTGGTGCGGCGGGTAGTGCTGCGCTTGGGCGCGCTGGTGCTGCTGTCCGTGCTGGCTGTTGTTGCTGCTGCGACGGGCGTGGTGTCAGCCGGCTCGGCCTGGCTGGCACGGGTAGGGGGAGTCTGGGTCAGAAGCTCGGCATCCAGTTTGGTGGCGCGCTTCTTGGGAGCGGGAGGCAATGGCATGTAAGTGTGCGGAAAACAGGTTGAACATGCATGCGGCTGGCGCACGCCCTGCGAAACACGACGCTAGGCGTTTCACACAGACCTAATATACATGCTGACTTGCAGATTGCCGTCACCCGGCGGTCATATTTGCAACCGTGCGTCAGCCCCCGTCTGCGGGCTGCGGGAAAGTGCCCATGAAAAAAGCGCCTGCTGGGCAGGCGCTTTCGGCTGGCGACAAGGCCAGGGAGCTTATTCGGCGGTAGCCAGGGTCTCTTTCAGTTCCTGCACGGCCTTCAGCACGGCATCCACATGGCCGGCGACCTTGACGCCACGCCATTCCTGACGCAGCACGCCATCGGGGCCGATCAGGAAGGTGCTGCGCTCGATGCCCTTGACCTTCTTGCCGTACATGATCTTGTTCTTGACCACGCCGAACATATGGCACATTTTTTCTTCGGTATCGGCGATCAGCTCGTAGGGCAGGCCCAGCTTCTCCTTGAAGCCGTCATGCGACGTCATGTTGTCACGCGATACGCCAAACACCACGGCGCCAGCCTGCTCGAAAGCCTCGTACTGGTCACGGAATTCCATGGCTTCGGTGGTGCAGCCAGGGGTGTTGTCCTTGGGGTAGAAAAACAGGACCAGGATCTGGCCATTATGGGAAGTGTTGCTGACCTTGACGTCGCTCGTGGCATTGGCCTCGAATTCGGGGATCAGCTTGTCTACGACGATTGCCATTGTGTTATTTATCTCTTTCCTAAAGACGACTCGGGCATGGTCGGGGGTGAGGCGACACAGGCGTGCCGCCGGTTGGGATGCCCGAGTGGCACAGAAGCCGGCAGACGATGGCCAGCTACCCGGCGCGGGTTGTGGCAACCCGGACGCCATCGAAACCCCTATTTTAAACGAAATTCATCACAAGCGCTTGCCAGGGTGAAAGCCCTTGTTACGGTGCCGGGGCATCCACCAGCAGCGCGGCCAGCACGCGGCGGCCTTCGCCGGCCAGGAAGTTGTAGGTGCGGCAGGCGGCAGCGGTGTCCATGGTCTCGATGCCGATGCCGCGCGCCATCAACGGGGCCGTGACCGAGGGATGCAGGAAGCGCAGGCGGTCGCCGGTGCCGAACAGCACCAGTTCGCAGGGCAGTTCGGCCAATTGGCTGAAGTGTCCGGTATCGAGCTGGTCAAAGCCGGTGCAGTGCCAGGGTTGCAGCAGGCCCTGGGCCGTCAGCAACAGGTGGTGCCTGAAAGGCTGGCCATTGACGGCCACCCAGCCCGGGCCATGGGCGGTGATGGCGGGAACGTCCATCTGGTCGGGTACGAATTTCATGGTGGAAGTCCGGTAGAGGCGGGGAAAGCGGAGCAGACGGCCGGTGTAGAACTGGCAATGCGGCTGTCTGTCGTCAAAATGTGGTCAAATTATAGTTTTCCCCTGAATTTTCCACAGGAGCCGGTGTGAAGACCATAGCCAAATCCTCCAAGCTTGCCAATGTCCTCTACGATGTGCGCGGACCCATCGTGGACGCGGCGCGCCAGATGGAGGATGAGGGCCAGAAGATCATCAAGCTCAATATCGGCAACCTGGCACCGTTCGGTTTCGAACCGCCCGAAGAAATCGTCGCCGACATGATCCGCAACCTGCCCGAATCCGCCGGCTATTCCGACAGCAAGGGCATCTTTGCTGCGCGCAAGGCGGTGATGCACTACTCGCAGCAGCAGGGCGTGCAAGGCGTCACACTGGAAGACATCTACCTGGGCAATGGCGCCAGCGACCTGATCATCATGGCCACCATGGCGCTGCTGAACGATGGCGACGAGCTGCTCGTGCCGTCCCCGGACTATCCGCTGTGGACGGCATCCACCTCGCTGGCCGGCGGCAAACCGGTGCACTACCTGTGCGACGAGAGCAACGAGTGGATGCCTGACCTGGACGACATCCGCAGCAAGATCACGCCGCGCACCAAGGGCATCGTCGTCATCAACCCGAACAACCCGACCGGCGCGCTGTACTCCGACGCGCTGCTGCTCGGCCTGATCGAGATCGCGCGCGAGCACAATCTGGTGCTGATGGCCGACGAGGTCTACGACAAGGTGCTGTACGACGGCATCAAGCATACGTCCATGGCCTCGCTGTCCACCGATGTGCTCACGCTGACCTTCAACTCGCTGTCCAAGGCCTACCGCAGCTGCGGCTTCCGTGCCGGCTGGATGGTGATTTCCGGTGACAAGTCGGGCGCGCAGGACTATATCGAGGGCCTGAACATGCTGGCCAACATCAAGCTGGGTTCCAACGTGCCCGGCCAGTGGGCGATCCAGACCGCACTCGGCGGCTACCAGAGCATCAAGGACCTGGTGGGCGAGGGCGGCCGCCTGCGTCGCCAGCGCGACCTGGCCTACGAGCTGATCATGCAGATCCCGGGCGTGAGCTGCGTCAAGCCCAAGGCGGCGCTCTACATGTTCCCCAGGCTCGATCCCGAGATGTACCCGATCCAGGATGATCGCCAGTTCTTCCTGGAGGTGCTGCAGGCGACCCGCGTGATGCTGGTGCAGGGCTCCGGTTTCAACTACCACGACAACCAGCATTTCCGCATCGTGTTCCTGCCGCAGGAAGATGCGCTGCGCGAAGCCATCCAGCGCCTGGCGCGCTTCCTCGAGGCTTACCGCAAGCGCCACGGCGCGAAATCCTGATTTTCTCCAACCCTTTTCCAACTGAAGCTAGAAACATGAATCCGATCAAAGTGGGCCTGCTGGGCATTGGCACGGTAGGCAGCGGCGTTTACAACGTCCTGAGTCGCAACCAGTCCGTCATCAAGGCACGTGCCGGCCGTGGCATCGAGATTGCCGTGGTCGCCGACCGCAACGTCGAACACGCACGCAGCGTGGTTGATGCCTCCACCGAAGTGATCGATGATGCCTTTGCCGTCGTACAGCGTCCCGATATCGATATCGTGATCGAGCTGATTGGTGGCTACACCATCGCCAAGGACCTGGTGCTGCAGGCCATCGAGAACGGCAAGCATGTGGTCACCGCCAACAAGGCGCTGCTGGCCGTGCATGGCACCGAGATTTTTGCCGCAGCCCAGCGCAAGGGCGTGATGGTGGCCTTCGAAGCTGCCGTGGCTGGAGGCATCCCGATCATCAAGGCGCTGCGCGAAGGCCTGACTGCCAACCGCATCGAATGGATCGCCGGCATCATCAACGGCACCACCAACTTCATCCTGTCCGAGATGCGCGACAAGGGCCTGGACTTTGACGTGGTGTTGAAGGAAGCCCAGCGTCTGGGTTACGCCGAAGCCGACCCGACCTTCGACATCGAAGGCGTGGACGCCGCGCACAAAGTCACGCTGATGAGTGCCATCGCCTTTGGCGTGGACGTGCAGTTCGACAAGGCCTATACCGAAGGCATCACCAAGCTGGGCGCGGCCGACATCCGTTACGCCGAGCGTCTGGGCTACCGCATCAAGCTGCTGGGCATCACGCGCCGCACCGAGCAGGGCGTGGAACTGCGCGTGCACCCGACGCTGGTGCCGGCCAAGCGCCTGATCGCCAATGTCGAAGGCGCGATGAACGCCGTGGTGGTCAACGGCGATGCCGTCGGCACCACGCTGTACTACGGCAAGGGTGCCGGCAGCGAGCCCACCGCCAGCGCCGTGATCGCCGACCTGGTGGACGTGACGCGCTTGCACACATCCGACCCGGCCAACCGCGTGCCGCACCTGGCGTTCCAGCCCGATGCCATGCAGAAGGACCTGGCGATCCTGCCGATCGATCAGGTTGTGACCAGCTACTACCTGCGCCTGCGCGTGTCCGACGAGCCGGGCGTGCTGGCGCGCATTGCTACCATCCTGTCCGATCTGGGCATCAGCATCGACGCCATGCGCCAGGCCGAATCCGACCAGGTCGGTGGCGAGGAAACCAACCAGACCGATCTGGTGATCCTGACCCACGAGTGCCAGGAAGCCCACATGAACCAGGCCCTGACCGCCATGCAGGCGCTGCCCAGCGTGCTGCAGCCCATCGTCCGGATCCGCAAGGAAGAGCTGAACTGATATGTACTATCTGTCTACCCGCGGCCACTCGGTGCCGCGCACCTTCTGCGAAATCCTGCTCGAAGGCCTGGCGCCCGATGGCGGCCTCTATCTGCCCACGGCCTACCCGCAGGTTGATGTCGCCACGCTCGAAAGCTGGCGTACGCTGTACCGCGAGCAGGGCTATGCCGCGCTGGCATTCGCCATCCTGTCGCGCTACATCAGCGATATCCCGGCAGCCGACCTGAAGGCGATCTGCGACAAGACCTATACCGC
This sequence comes from Brachymonas sp. J145, assembly GCF_036312245.1. Classification (NCBI taxonomy): domain Bacteria; kingdom Pseudomonadati; phylum Pseudomonadota; class Betaproteobacteria; order Burkholderiales; family Comamonadaceae; genus Allobrachymonas; species Brachymonas sp. J145. The sequence goes on from NZ_JAZDCI010000003.1 coordinate 89,743, forward strand.
CGAGGTGTTCGGTACCGAGCAGATCACGCCGGTGCGCCAGCTCGAAGGCGAGCTGTACGTCGAAGGCCTGTCCAACGGCCCGACGATCGCCTTCAAGGATATGGCCATGCAGCTGCTGGGCAACCTGTTCGAATACGAACTGGGCCGCCGCGGCGAACAGCTCAACATCCTGGGTGCCACCAGCGGCGATACCGGCAGCGCGGCCGAGTACGCCATGCGCGGCAAGCAGGGCGTGCGTGTGTTCATGCTCAGCCCGCACGGTCGCATGAGCGCCTTCCAGCAGGCACAGATGTTCAGCCTGCAGGACGAGAATATCCACAACCTGGCGGTCGAAGGCGTGTTCGACGACTGCCAGGACATCGTCAAGGCCGTGAGCAACGACCTGGAATTCAAGCGCCAGTACAAGATCGGTACCGTCAACTCGATCAACTGGGCGCGCCTGCTGGCGCAGGTGGTGTACTACTTTGCCGGCTATTTCCAGGTCACGGAGAACAGCCAGCAGCAGGTCAGCTTCACCGTGCCCAGCGGCAACTTTGGCAATGTCTGCGCCGGCCATGTCGCGCGCATGATGGGCCTGCCGATCCGCCAGCTGGTGGTAGCCACCAACGAGAACGACGTGCTCGACGAGTTCTTTCGCACCGGCGTCTACCGCGTGCGCGGCAGCGCCGATACGCACGAGACCTCCAGCCCGTCCATGGACATCAGCAAGGCCAGCAACTTCGAGCGTTTCGTGTTTGACCTGCTGGGCCGCAATGCCAAGCGTACCGCCGAGCTGTTCGGCAGCACGCTGGGCCAGCAAGGCCAGTTCGACCTGAGCGGCGATCCGGTGTTTCCGCTGGCGGCACAGCGCTACGGTTTTGTCAGCGGCTCCAGCACCCACGCTGACCGCCTGGAGACGATCCGCGATTGCTACCAGCGCCTGGGCCAGATGATCGACACCCATACCGCTGATGGCGTGAAGGTGGCACGCGAACACCTGGAGCAGGGCGTGCCGATGATCGTGCTGGAAACCGCACTGCCGATCAAGTTCGCCGAAACCATCGAGGAAGCCCTGGGCCGCAAGCCCGACATGCCCGAGCGCTTCGCCGGCCTGGAAGCCCTGCCGCGCCGCGTGCAGGTGGTGCCGGCCGATGTCGCGCGTATCCAGCAGCTGATCGTGGCGGCCTGCGCCTGAGTTGCTTGTGTCGTAATGTACGGATGCGCTCCTGTCTGACAAGGGCAGGACACATCGTGCATGTAGAATCGGCTCCAAAACGCCTATAGGGAGATCATGATGGCTAGACGTGTTCAAGAACAAGTCCGTCGCTGGCAGCTGGCCGGCCTGGCTGCGGTGTCGCTGACGCTGGCGGGTTGTAGCGGCATGCAGGGCATGACCGATAGCGTGCTCGGCTCGATTGGCCTGATGCGTGTGCCGCAGGCGGAACGCGCGCCGGCTGGCCCGGCGGTCGCTACTTGGCCGGGTACCTACCGCGGCAACCTGCCGTGCCCGGCCTGTGCCGATCCGGCGCAGAACATGACGCTGGCGCTGACGCTGTTCTCCGATTCCACCTACGAGCTGCGCACCAAGGCGGGCCCGGACCGTGAGCATGAGCTGCGTGGCCAGTTCACCTTCAATGCCGACGAAACCCGTATCACACTGGATCCGCAAGGCCAGCGTCGCAGCTTCGACATCATCTCCAACACCATGTTGCGCATGCTCGACAAGGATGGCCAGGTTGTCACCGGCCCCGATGCGCACCGGTTCCTGCTGAGCAAGTAAGGGAATCGTCGTTTATTGACAACTATTCCGGGTAAGCCTGCATTGCAGTTTCGATGGTGATGCAGGTTTTTCCGTCAAGTGCCTCACACTTTCCCGATCGGGTTGCCGCAAAAAACCCAGTCGGACTACAATCAGATTTTGCCAGTACGCGACCGAAACCCGGTCGCGTATTGCCATGGGCTCGCCGCCTCCATAACCAGAACAAGCAAAGGCCAGGCCCGGTACCGGTTTAACTTTTGGAGCATGCTATGACTCAGCAATTCAGCGCGACCGACCTGGTCGTTCCCTTCGAAAAACTGCGCATGGACGACGTCGAGTACGTCGGCGGCAAGAACGCCAGCCTGGGCGAGATGATCTCCCAGCTGCCGCAGGGCGTGAAAGTGCCCACCGGCTTTGCCACCACCGCGCACGCCTTCCGTGAATTCCTCAAGCACGATGGCCTGACCGACCGCATCAACGCCAAGCTGGATGCGCTCAACGTCGATGACGTCAACGCCCTGGCCGCCGTCGGTGCCGAGATCCGCACCATGGTCGAAGAGCAGCCGTTCCCGGCTGACCTGGAAAAGGCCATCCGCGAGGCTTTCGCCACCCTGAGCGAAGGCAATGACAAGGCCAGCTTCGCCGTGCGTTCTTCCGCTACCGCCGAAGACCTGCCCGACGCTTCCTTTGCCGGCCAGCAGGAAACCTTCCTGAACGTGGTGGGCATCGAAGACGTGCTGCACAAGATGAAGGAAGTGTTCGCCAGCCTGTACAACGACCGCGCCATCAGCTACCGCGTGCACAAGGGCTTTGCCCACGCCGACGTGGCCCTGTCTGCCGGCGTGCAGCGCATGGTGCGTTCCGATACCGGCGCCGCCGGCGTGATGTTCACCATGGACACCGAATCCGGTTTCCGTGACGTGGTCTTCATCACTTCCAGCTATGGCCTGGGCGAAACCGTGGTGCAGGGCGCCGTGAACCCGGACGAGTTCTACGTGCACAAGCCCATGCTGCAGGCCGGCAAGCAGGCGCTGATCCGTCGCAACCTGGGCAGCAAGCTGATCCAGATGGTGTTTGCCACGCCGGAAGAAAAGGCGGCCAACGGCCAGCTGGTGAAGACCACCGACGTTCCCACCGAGCTGCGCAACCGCTATTCCCTGAGCGACACCGACGTTGAGCAGCTGGCCCGCTATGCCCTGATCATCGAAGAGCACTACGGTCGCCCGATGGACATCGAGTGGGGCAAGGACGGTACCGACGGCCAGCTGTACATCCTGCAGGCACGTCCCGAAACCGTGAAGAGCCAGGCCGAAGGCAAGGTCGAGCAGCGCTACAAGCTGAAGGGCCAGGGCACCGTGCTGACCGAAGGCCGCGCCATTGGCCAGAAGATCGGTACCGGCCCGGTGCGTCTGGTGAGCGACATCAGCCAGATGGACACGGTCCAGGCCGGCGACGTGCTGGTGACCGACATGACCGATCCCAACTGGGAGCCGGTGATGAAGCGCGCCAGTGCCATCGTGACCAACCGTGGTGGTCGTACCTGTCACGCCGCCATCATCGCGCGTGAACTGGGCATCCCGGCCGTGGTCGGCTGTGGCGATGCCACCGACCTGCTGAAGGACGGCACCCTGGTGACCGTGAGCTGCGCCGAAGGCGATACCGGCCGCATCTACGATGGCCTGCTGGACATGGAAGTGACCGAAGTCGAGCGTGGCACCATGCCCGAAATCGACACCAAGATCATGATGAACGTTGGCAACCCGCAGCTGGCCTTCGACTTCTGCCAGCTGCCCAACAGCGGCGTGGGTCTGGCCCGCCTGGAGTTCATCATCAACAACAACATCGGCGTGCACCCGAAGGCGATCCTGGACTACCCGAACATCGATGCCGACCTGAAGAAGGCGGTCGAGTCGGTAGCGCGTGGTCACGCTTCCCCGCGTGCCTTCTACGTGGACAAGGTTGCCGAAGGCATTGCCACCATTGCCGCAGCCTTCTGGCCCAAGCCGGTGATCGTGCGCATGTCCGACTTCAAGAGCAACGAGTACCGCAAGCTGATCGGCGGCAGCCGCTATGAGCCGGAAGAAGAGAACCCGATGCTGGGCTTCCGTGGTGCCGCACGTTACGTGAGCGAGGACTTCGCCGAAGCCTTTGCCATGGAATGCGAAGCACTGAAGCGCGTGCGCAATGACATGGGCCTGACCAACGTCGAGATCATGATCCCGTTCGTGCGTACCCTGGGCCAGGCGGCCAAGGTGACCGAGCTGCTGGCCGAGCAGGGCCTGAAGCGCGGCGACAACGGCCTGCGCCTGATCATGATGTGCGAAGTGCCGAGCAACGCCATCCTGGCCGAGCAGTTCCTGGAGTACTTCGATGGCTTCAGCATCGGCTCCAACGACCTGACCCAGCTGACCCTGGGCCTGGACCGCGACTCCGGCCTGGAGCTGCTGGCTGCCGACTTCGACGAGCGCGATCCGGCCGTCAAGGCGCTGCTGAGCCGCGCCATCGCCGCCTGCAAGGCGCAGGGCAAGTACGTGGGTATCTGCGGCCAGGGCCCCAGCGACCACCCGGACTTTGCCCAGTGGCTGGCACAGGAAGGCATCGTGTCCATCTCGCTGAACCCCGACACGGTGATCGAGACCTGGAAGGGTCTGGCCAAGGCCTGATGCCCTGAAACCGGCTGAGTCCGGTTGGCATGACAAGGGACTGCTGCGGCAGTCCCTTGTCGTTTCTGCCACGGGGCAGGGCGTTGTTGCCCAAATAACTTGCAGCCTGCATCGCAGGCAAGCTATAATCTACGGTTTCACCTTGCTGCACCGCATCCTGGCGCTGTGGGCAGCTTACTTCCACAAGGAGTTTTCATGCGTCATTACGAGATCATTCTGCTGATCCACCCGGATCAGAGCGAACAGGTTCCTGCCATGCTGGAACGCTACAAGGGCATGGTTACTGCTGGCAACGGCAAGATCCATCGCGTCGAAGACTGGGGTCGCCGTCAACTGGCTTACCAGATCAACAAGCTGAACAAGGCGCACTACCTGTGCCTGAACATCGAAGCCGACCAGGCCGTGATGGCCGAGCTGGAACACGCGTTCAAGTTCAACGACGCCGTGCTGCGCAACATGACCGTGCAGAAGAAGAAGGCCGAAACGGCTCCTTCCACCATGATGAAGGCCGTCGAGCGCGAAGAAGCGCGCAAGACTGCACAGGCCAGCGAGGCTGACGCTTCCTGATCACAGGTCAAGAAGCGCGAGTGGAATCCCCCGTACCCGTCGCCGTCAACCAGTTGGAACTGACGGCAGAACTGGTCGAACGTGGCCCCTTGCGAATGACGCCCGCCGGCGTCCCTGTTGTCGATGGTGTGCTGACGCACACATCCGAACAGCACGAAGCCGGCAGTGTGCGCAAGGTCAGTGCCCAGGTGGCGTGTGTCGCCATCGGGCCGATGGCAGAACAGCTGAATCGCCTCAGCCTGGGGCAACCGGCACGATTCAGCGGCTTTCTGGCCACGCCGGTACGTCGCGGGGCAGGCGTCAGCAGCAGTACGCGGCTGGTGTTCCACCTTCAGGACTTCATGCCGATAGCACGAGACAACCCTTTTTAAACAGATTTTCAGGAGTCCATCATGGCCTTCAAGAGCAACAAAGACAAGCGTCCCAAGCGCAATACCCAATCCCTGCTGTTCAAGCGCAAGCGCTTCTGCCGCTTCACCGTCGCCAAGGTCGAGGAAATCGACTACAAGGACGTGGATACGCTGCGCGATTTCATCGCTGAAAACGGCAAGATCATCCCGGCTCGCCTGACCGGCACCCGCGCGATCTACCAGCGCCAGCTGAACACCGCCATCAAGCGCGCCCGTTTCCTGGCCCTGCTGCCCTACACCGATCAGCACAAGATCTAAGCCAAGGAGTCCCAATCATGCAAATCATTCTGCTCGACAAAGTCGTGAACCTGGGCAACCTGGGTGACGTGGTCAAGGTCAAGGACGGCTTCGCCCGCAACTTCCTGATCCCCTCCGGCCGTGCCCGTCGTGCCACCGAAGCTGCCCTGAAAGAGTTTGAAGCCAAGCGCGCCGAACTGGAAAAGGCTGCTGCCGAGAAGCTGGCTGCTGCCGAAGCCCTGGGCCAGAAGATGGAAGGCCTGTCCATCAAGCTGACCCAGAAGGCTGGCGTGGATGGCCGTCTGTTCGGCTCCGTGACCAACCACGACATTGCTGACGAACTGGTCAAGCAAGGTTACGAAGTGCACAAGTCCCAGATCCGCATGCCCAACGGCCAGATCAAGACCGTGAGCGACAACACCGTCCAGGTGGCTCTGCACACCGATGTGGTGGTGGACGTGAACGTGGTCGTGTACGGCGAAACCGCCTGATACACGCGCACTAGCGCCTAGAACAAAGGCCGCCGGGGAAACCCGGCGGCCTTTGTCATGCTGGCGGCTGATGTATGCTTGAACTCTTGCCTTTACTGTCTGCCCAAGAAAATGAATGTCGCTTTTGAAAAACTGTTGATGCGTGCCGAAGCCGTGCTGGAGCGGCTGGAACAGGTGCTGCCGCAGCCGCTGCAGCAACCGGACTGGGATGCCTCGATTGCCTTCCGCTATCGCCGCCGCGGGCGCGGCATGATGGGCCAGGTCGGCGTGCTGGAGCCCGTGCGTCACGTGGCGGTGATGGCGCTGCAGGACCTGCAGGAAATCGATGGCCAGAAGGAACGCCTGGTGCGCAATACCGAGCAGTTTGTCGCTGGCCGTCCCGCCAACAACGTGCTGCTGACCGGCTCGCGCGGTACCGGCAAGTCCTCGCTGGTGCGCGCCTGCCTGCACGCCTACGCGGATCAGGGCCTGCGCCTGATCGAGGTGGACAAGACTGATCTGGTGGACCTGCCGGATATCGCCGAATTGGTGGCGCAGCGCCCGGAAAAATTCATCATCTTCTGTGACGACCTGAGCTTTGACGAAGGCGAGATCGGCTACAAGGCGCTCAAGTCCATGCTGGACGGCTCGATCGCGGCGGCTACGCCGAATGTGCTGATCTACGCCACCAGCAACCGCCGTCACCTGTTGCCCGAATACATGAAGGAAAACCTCAGCTACCAGCATACGCCTGATGGCGAGGTGCATCCGGGTGAAGTGGTGGAGGAGAAGATCTCCCTGTCCGAGCGTTTTGGCATGTGGATCAGTTTCTACCCGTTCAGCCAGGACGAGTATCTGGCGATTGTGCGCCAGTGGCTGCGCAGCCTGGGTGTGCCGGAATCGGCGATGAGCGCTGCCGAGCCTGAGGCGCTGGTCTGGGCGCTGGAACGCGGTTCGCGCAGTGGCCGTGTGGCCTATCAGTTTGCCAGGGACTATGCCGGAAGGCAGAGCGCATGAGCCGCTATACCCAAGCGCAACCGCTGGTCGCCGATGGCGATCGCCCGCGAGATGATGCTGCCACAGGCGAAGCACGCCAGCTGGTGCAGGTTGCCGTGGGCGTGCTGCTGCAGCCCGATGGCAGCTTTCTGCTGACCAGCCGCCCGCCGGGCAAGGTCTATGCCGGCTACTGGGAGTTTCCGGGCGGCAAGCTGGAGCAGGGCGAGTCGGTGGAGCAGGCGCTGCGGCGTGAGCTGCAGGAGGAAATCGGCGTACGTATCACGACGGTACAGCCCTGGCGCGATAGCGTGGTCGATTATCCGCATGCCCTGGTACAGCTGCATTTCTGCAAGGTGACGGCCTGGGAAGGCGAGCTGTGCATGCACGAGGGCCAGCATTACAGCTGGCAGCAGCTGCCGGTGCAGGTCGATCCGGTGTTGCCGGGCACGATTCCGGTACTGGACTGGCTGACCCAGGAGCGCGCCGGTTGAACTTGCAGCTCCGGGCCGACTCCAATCTGCGAGACAATACGCGGCAATGGCACAGCCGGCCGCTACGGCAGTGCCCCCAGTGAAAGAGAGAGACATAGCATGATCGAATCCCCCGTTCGCCAGTTTGATTTTCCGCTGCAGGACGCCGAAGGCGCGACCTGTACCGCCCATGCCTGGGCCAAGGTGCCGCCGCAGCTCAGCACCGCCGAGCGCGACGCACTGATGCAGCAATCGGCCGAGTTGCTCAAGGCGCGCAATGCCGTGCTGGTGGCGCACTACTATGTGGATGGCGACCTGCAGGATCTGGCGCTGGCCACTGGCGGCTGCGTGTCGGATTCGCTGGAAATGGCGCGTTTTGGCCGTGACCACGAAGCCCAGACCCTGGTCGTGGCCGGCGTGCGCTTCATGGGCGAATCGGCCAAGATCCTGAGCCCGGAAAAAACCGTGCTGATGCCGGATCTGGACGCGACCTGCTCGCTGGATCTGGGCTGCCCGATCGATGAATTCAGCGCCTTCTGCGATGCCCATCCGGATCGCAAGGTGGTGGTGTACGCCAACACCAGCGCCGCCGTCAAGGCACGTGCCGACTGGATGGTGACCAGCTCCTGTGCACTGGCGATCGTGAATCACCTGAAAGAGCAGGGCGAGAAAATCCTCTGGGCGCCGGATCGCCACCTGGGCAACTACATCCAGCAGCAGACCGGTGCCGACATGCTGTTATGGCAAGGTGCCTGCATCGTGCATGACGAATTCAAGGGCCTGGAGCTGGATCTGTTGCGCAAGCAGTATCCGGGGGCAAAGATCCTGGTCCACCCGGAATCGCCCACCAGCGTGGTGCAACAGGCCGATGTGGTCGGCTCCACCTCGCAACTGCTCAAGGCGGTGATCGATGGTGCCGAAGGCGAGACCTTTATCGTCGCCACCGACAAGGGCATCATGCACCGCATGCGTCAGCTGGCACCGGGCCGCAAGCTGATCGAGGCGCCCACGGCCGGCAACAGCGCCACCTGCAAGAGCTGCGCGCATTGCCCGTGGATGGCGATGAACGCGCTGCAGGGCGTGGTCGATTGCCTGCAGAACGGCAGTGGTGAGGTGTTTGTCGATCCCGAGATCGGTCGCAAGGCCGAAGGCTGCATCACGCGCATGCTGGATTTCGTCAAGGCGAACCCGGACGCGCTGGTGGTCAAGGATGGCGGTCGCCTGAGCGGCATGACGCCTGGCATTGGCGCAGCGTAAGGAGAGCCCATGTTCGAATCCAACGAAAGCCTGGAACAGGCGCGCGCGCGCAATATCCGCGATGCGCTGGTGGAAGATATCGGTGTCTGTGACTGGACCGGCCAGCTGGTACCCAGCCCGCGTCCGGTGCAGGCGCGCGTACTGGTGCGTGAACAGGCGGTGCTCTGTGGCCGTGACTGGTTCGAGGGCTGCATGCATGGCGTCGATCCGGAACTGCGCATCGACTGGCATTACGCCGAAGGTGAGCTGATGCAGCCGGATACCGATGTCTGCCATATCCACGGCGATGCGCGTTCCATCCTGACGGCCGAGCGTGCTTCGCTCAACTTCCTGCAACTGCTCAGTGGCACCGCCAGCGTCACGCGTCGTTATGCCGAAGCGATTGAGGGTGCTTCTGATCGCGCTTGCGCCGTGCTCGATACGCGCAAGACGATTCCCGGACTGCGCCAGGCGCAGAAGTATGCCGTGCGTGTAGGTGGTGGCCAGAACCAGCGCCTGGCCCTGTGGCATGGCATCCTGATCAAGGAAAACCACATTGCGGCTGCTGGCGGCATTCCACAGGTGCTGGAGAACGCCCGCGCGCTCAATGCCGGTGTCGAGATCCAGATCGAAGTCGAGCGCATTGACCAGCTGCAGCAGGCACTGGATGCCGGCGCCATCAGTGTGTTGCTGGACAACTTCACGCTGGACGCCATGCGTGAAGCCGTGGCCTTGACGGCTGGCTGTGCGCTGCTGGAGGCCTCCGGCGGCATCAGCTTTGACATGCTGCGCAGCATTGCGGCGACTGGCGTGGATCGCATTTCGATTGGCAAGCTGACCAAGGATGTGGTGGCGACGGACTACTCGTTGCGGATCCTGGGCTGAGGTCTGCCTTGTGAAGGTGGCGTGATCGCCACACAATGGCCTGTTCCGGCAAGGTTGATGAACAGGTCCCTGATGGCTTCCCCTAAAATTGCGGGCTTTCCCCGGTAGGTCTCATGCGTGTCTACCGGGATCGAAACAGATGATGGCGCACTTTGGTGACCGTCAGGGGAGCAAGAGAAATGTTCGATTCCATCAAGCACTTCATCCGCCACGGATCGCTGGTGCTGCAGATTTTCATGGGCCTGGTGGCAGGCATTGTGCTGGCTGTCGTCTGGCCAGACGCGGCGCGTGCCACTATCCTGTTTGGCACGCTGTTTGTCGGTGCGCTGAAGGCAGTGGCACCGCTGCTGGTGTTCGTGCTGGTGATGGCGTCCATCGCCCGGCACCAGCAGGGCGTGCAGACCAATATGCGCACGGTGCTGATCCTGTATGCCATCGGCACTTTTGCCGCGGCGCTGGTGGCGGCAGCCGGCAGTTTCCTGTTCCCGATGGAGCTGACCTTCAAGCCGGTGGAGGGTGAGCTGTCGCCGCCGGGCGATGTGCTGCAGGTGCTGAAAAACCTGGTCATGAGCATGGTGGACAACCCGGTCAGCGCCCTGATGAACGCCAACTATATCGGCGTGCTGACCTGGGCCGTGGCGCTGGGCCTGGGCCTGCGCCATGCCAACCCGGCCACGCACCAGCTGCTGGGTGACCTGTCTGACGGCGTCTCCTGGGTGGTGCGTCTGGTGATCCGCTTTGCGCCGTTTGGCGTGATGGGCCTGGTCGCCGATGCGATCCTGACTGCTGGCTGGGATGCACTGCTCAACTATGCGGCCTTGCTTGGCCTGCTGATCGGCTGCATGCTGATCGTGGCGCTGATCGTCAATCCGATCATCGTCGCGGTCATGACGCGCCGCAACCCGTATCCGCTGGTGTTCACCTGTCTGCGCGAAAGCGGCGTCACCGCCTTCTTCACGCGCAGCTCGGCGGCCAACATCCCGGTCAACATGGAACTGGCCAAGCGCCTGGGCCTGAACCGCGATACCTATGCGATCTCGCTGCCGTTGGGTGCCACCATCAACATGGCTGGTGCCGCCGTCACCATCAACGTGCTGACGCTGGCCGCCGTGCATACGCTGGGCATTTCGGTAGATTTTGGTACCACGCTGCTGCTGTGCGTGGTGGCTTCGATTGCCGCCTGTGGCGTGTCGGGCGTGGCCGGTGGATCGCTGCTGCTGATTCCCATGGCGGCCAGCCTGTTCGGCATTCCCAACGACATCTCGATGCAGGTGGTTGGTGTCGGCTTCGTGATTGGCGTGCTGCAGGATGCATTTGAAACCGCACTGAACTCGTCCACCGATGTGCTGTTTACCGCGGCCGCCGACCCGGTGATGCGCGCCTGAGGTCAGCGCTGGGACAGCAGCAGCTTGATCGCCATGCCGGCAAACACCAGGCTGGCACCGCGATTGAGCCAGCGCTGCGCCCGGGCCGATTCGCGCAGCCGCTGGCCGGCGCTGCCAGCCAGCATGGCCAGCGCAGAAAATGTCAGCCAGGCAGCCAGGATGAATAGCAGGCCAAGCCAGACCGTCTGCAGGGCGACGCTGCCATGTTTCGGATCGGCAAACTGCGGCAAAAAGGCCAGAAAGAATAGCACCACCTTGGGATTGCTCAGGTTCATCAGCACGCCGCGCATCCAGGCCTGTAGCGGCGTCATCGGCGGTGGCACCGGGCTGTCGGCCGTCATGGCGGGTGCGTTCCAGGCGCCCCAGGCCAGATAGAGCAGGTAGGCCGCACCCAGCAGCTTGAGTACGGTAAAGGCCGTGCTGGATGCGGCCAGCAGTGCAGCCACGCCAAAGGCGACGGCCAGCGTGTGCACGATCAGGCCGCTGCACAGCCCCAGCACGACCCAGAGCCCGGCGCGCACGCCGCGCAAGGCCGATAGCGTCATGACAAACACATTGTCCGGCCCGGGCGACAGGGACAGCAGTACCGCAATGCCGAAAAAGGACAGCGCAGTTTCCAGCGGCAGCATCGCTTACTTCACCTTCTTTTTCTTGCCGCTGCGGCGATCCAGATTCTTGAACAGGATGGTCGGGAAACTGGCCGGCAGCAGTTCCGGGTAGTCGCGGATATAGTGCAGGCCGCGGCTTTCGTGGCGGCTCAGGGCGCTGCGCACGATCAGCTCGGCGCAATCGACCAGGTTGCGCAGTTCCAGCAGGTCGCGGTTGACGCGGAAATTGGCGTAGTAGTCGTCGATCTCGGCACGCAGCAGCAGGATGCGGTGCTTGGCGCGTTCCAGCCGGCGCGTGGTGCGCACAATGCCGACGTAGTTCCACATCACCAGGCGCAACTCGTCCCAGTTGTGGGCAATCACGACCTGTTCGTCGGCATCTTCGACCTGGCTTTCGTCCCAGCCGGGCAGCAGCGGGTTGTGGTGGAGCTCCTGCTGCATGATGGCCTGTGCGCAGCTCTTGCCCAGCACCACGCATTCCAGCAGCGAGTTGCTGGCCAGGCGGTTGGCACCGTGCAGGCCGGTGTAGGTGGTTTCGCCCACCGCATACAGATGGTGCAGGTCGGAGCGGCCATCCAGATCGGTGACGACGCCGCCACAGGTGTAGTGTGCCGCCGGCACCACCGGAATCGGATCTTTCGTGATGTCGATACCGAGTTCCAGGCAGCGCTGGTAAATGGTCGGAAAGTGCGACTTGAGGAAATCGGCACCCAGATGGGTGGCATCCAGCCAGACATAGTCCAGGCCGTGCTTCTTGATCTCGAAGTCGATTGCGCGCGCCACCACGTCACGCGGGGCCAGCTCGGCCATCGGGTGGTGCTGCGGCATGAAGCGCTCGGCGTGGATATTGCCGTCGGCGTCTTTCAGCGGCAGCTTGAGGATGCCGCCTTCGCCGCGCAGCGCCTCGGTGATCAGGAAGCTGCGCTCGGCCGGGTGGTAAAGGCAGGTCGGGTGGAACTGGATGAATTCCATGTTGCCGATGCGGCAGCCGGCGCGCCAGGCCATGGCAATGCCATCGCCGGTGGAGGTATCGGGATTGGTGGTGTAGCGGTAGACCTTGCCGACGCCGCCCGAGGCCAGCACCACGGCGCGTGCCGGCAGCGTCATCACGCAATCCTTGTCGATATCGAGCACATAGATGCCGTAGCAGTGCTTGATCGGCGAGTGGCCCTGTTCGCCCAGGTGCTTGTCGGTCACCAGGTCGATCGCCATCCAGCGCTCGTGCAGCGTGATGTTGGGGTGTTCGCGCACGCGCGCCAACAGCGATTCGTGGATTGCCTTGCCAGTGGCATCGGCGGCGTGGGCGATGCGGCGCACGGTGTGGCCGCCTTCGCGTGTCAGGTGCAGGCCGAGCGGACCGGACGGATCACCGGTAAAAGGCACGCCTTGCTGCACCAGCCATTCGATCGCATCGGCGGAGTTTTCGGCGATAAAGCGCGCCGTGTCTTCGTCGACGATGCCGGCGCCAGCTTCCTGGGTATCGTGCACATGGCTTTCGATGCTGTCGTCGGAGCCGAGCACGCCGACGATGCCGCCCTGGGCGCGCGTGGTGGCTGATTCCTCCACCTTGCGCTTGGCAAGCATGATGACCGGCACCGATTCGGCCAGATGCAGGGCCACGGCCAGTCCGGCCAGGCCGGCACCGACGATGACGACGGGGAGTTGTGCCTCCGGGGAGGTCAGGGAGATCGGTTCGGACATGGTCGGTCAGGGAGTCAGGGCAGGGGGGGCGCGGGCCGGGTGTCAATGCCGGGGCATGGGCTCGTCGGGCAGCAGGCCATCCGGCGGGGTGTTGTCCGGCATCTGGTATTCCTCGTTGGCCCAGGCACCCAGGTCGATCTTGCGGCAGCGCTCGCTGCAGAACGGGCGCCAGGGGTTGGACGGGGCGTAGACGCTGTCGCCACCGCATTGCGGGCAGCGCACGATGCGCTCGGAAAAGCCGGGCGTTGCACCGGAGGGGGAATCGGAATCAGGCTTGGACATGGGCAAACAGGGTCAGGCGCACAGGGTCAGCTCGAAGCTGACGTCGATCGGATGCAGCGCCAGATGGCCGTCAGGATCCTGGCGCATCATGCGCACCGAGACCAGCAGGCGGTTGGCGCTGATTTCCGGAATCACCTGGTGTACCGGGTCGACCGCGAGCTGCAGCAGCTGGAAGCTGCGCGACTGTGGCAGGTTGAGCTGGAACTGGCCGTTCTGCGCCGTCATGCGCTGGGTATGGCCGCCGTTGCGCACCAGACTCAGCAGCAGGCGGATGCTGTCGGATACCGGATGCATGCCGGCCATCCAGTGTTTCAGATCGGTCTTGCGCCGGGTTTCGGGCAGATGCTGCCAGGCATGGTAGGCCGGCAGGTCGAATTCGCAGGTGCCGCCGGGAATCGCGATGCGGCTGCGCAGTGCCATCAGCCAGTCGTTGCTGGTGATGCCGTGGCCGATCTTGCCCTGCATCTGTTCCAGCAGGCGGAAGCAGACATCGGCTTCGCGCATCAGGCGATCCAGCGTGCCTTGTGCGACCGCCGGGTTGTCACGCCAGCTGGAGAGCTGCTGGCGCAGCCGGTCCAGGTCCAGCATGATCTCCTTTTTCAGGTCGGAGCGGCTGGTGATCTCGAGGATCTCGAACAGGGTGTAGAGCGCGTAGTGGTGGTCCACCGGCATGTCACGCGCGGACAGTTCGGCGTAGTGGCCAAACAGGTGTTCCAGTCGCAGGTAGGTGCGGATGCGCTCGTTGAAGGGGTATTCGTACAGGATCACGCCGGGTTTCCTTTGGCGTCAATGATAAGTCCGAAACGCCGTGCCAGCGCACGCGTCTGCGCCTGCAGCCCGGCCAGGCTGATGCCGGCACCGTTGCGGATCACGGCATCGGCAATCTGCCGACGTTGCGCGCGTGTCGCCTGCGAGGCGATGATGCCCTCGATGGCGCTACGCTCCAGCTGGTTGCGCTGCATGACGCGGGCGATCTGCGTCTCGCTATCGCAATCGACCACCACGATCTGCTGCAGGCGCTGGCGCCAGTGCGCCGATTCGGTCAGCAGCGGGATGTCGTAGACGATGACGCGGATGCCACGGGCGCTGGCGGCTTCCGCCTGCTGGCGGATCTGCTGCAGCACCAGCGGATGGATGATGGCCTCGAGCTGCTTGCGCGCGTCCGGATCGCGGAAGGCCAGCTCGCGCATGGCGTTGCGGTCGAGTGCGCCTTCGGGCGTGATGAAACTGGCGCTAAACTGCGTGCGGATGGCGTCGATGGCGGCGCCGCCCGCCGCCGTGGTGGCGCGCGAGATGGCATCGGCGTCAATGACGCAGGCGCCGAGTTGCTGGAACATCTGGCTGACGGTGCTCTTGCCGCTGCCGATGCCGCCCGTGAGTCCGATATGCCAGGTGTGCATGGATGCGCTGCGGTGCGGGGAATCGTCTGGCGCCGCCTGCTGGCAGGCGGCGTCCCGGAGTGCCGCCAGTGGCGGACTTACAGGGGCCATTGTAGCCAGACTGGCAGTGGCATCAGCCAGGCAGACCAGCCGGCCAGCGCCAGGAAGGGCCCGAACGGGACATAGCCACCCTCGCGCAGCTGGCCCTTGACCTTGAGGTACAGCCCGACCATGCTGCCGGCGAGCGAGGCCAGCAGCAGGATCGGAATCAGTCCGGCCAAGCCGAACCAGGCACCGAGCGCGGCATACAGCATGGGGTCCCCGTTGCCCATGCCAATGCGGCCGGTGACCAGGTGGAACAGCGTGCTGACCAGCCAGAGCAGGCCATAGCCGGCCAGCGCACCCCAGACGGTCTGCTGCAGCGGGACATCCAGCCAGCCCAGGCTGCTGCCCAGCAGGCCGAGCGCGAGCAGGCTGAGGCTGAGGGAATCGGGCAGGTAGGTGGTGTCCCAGTCGATCAGCGCGATGACCAGCAGCAGGCAGGCAAAGCTGAACCAGAGCAGGGCAGCAGGTGTCAGGCCGTAGCGCCAGGCACACCAGCCCCCAAAGCCGGCGGTCAGCAGTTCCACCAGCGGGTAGCGCACGCTGATGCGCTGGCTGCAGTGGGCACAGCGGCCACGCAGCCAGAGCCAGCTCAGCAGCGGAATCAGCTGGTACCAGCGGATCCGCGTGTGGCAGGAGGGGCAGTGTGAGGGTGGCTGCGCCAGGTCGTAACGCGGCCCGGGCGCGGGTGCCGGCAGACCCTGGCGTTCCGCCTGCCAGGCGGCCTGATCGGCCTCCCAGGCGGCTTCGATCATGCGTGGCAGGCGATGCACCACCACATTCAGAAAGCTGCCGGTGAGCAGCCCCAGCAGCAGGCCGATGAGCAGCACAAACAGCGTCACAGTACCTGCCCCAGCTGGAAGATCGGCAAATACATGGCCAGTACCAGGCCGCCGACCAGCAGACCGAGCAGCAGCATCAGCGCCGGTTCGGCGATGGTGGACAGGGTGCGCAGCAGTTGCTGCAGCTCTGCTTCGCACAGCTCGGCGATGCGCGCCAGCATCTGTTCCAGCGTGCCGGAGGCTTCGCCAGTCTGCACCAGCTGCAGCGCCAGCGGCGGGAAAATGCCCTGCTGCTGCATCGCCGCGGCCAGCGCCGAGCCTTGCAGCAGCTGTTCGCGCAGGCGCTGGCTGCGTTCGGCCATGCAGCGGTTGCCACTGGCCTGGCCGGCAATCGGCAGTGCATCGGCCAGCGGCAGGCCGGCCTGTGCCAGTGTCGCCAGCACGCGTGCCCAGCGCGCGGTAGCGGCCTGGGTCAGCAGTGCACCCAGCAGGGGGAGTTGCAGCAATCGGGTATCCATGATCAGTCGCATTGTGGCATGGCGTTGCCACAGCCGCAGCAAGGGCACGCCGGCCAGCAGCGCGATCAGCGGCAGCAGCCAGCCCCAGGCGATGGCAGCTTCGCTCAGGCGGATCACCAGCTGCGTGGGCCAGGGCAGTTCGGCACCAAAGCTGGCAAACATCTGGGCAAAGGTGGGCACGACAAACACCAGCATGGCGGCCATGACGATGCCGGCGGTGAACAGCACCAGCAGCGGGTAGGCCAGCGCCCCGCGCAGCCGGGCGCGCATGGCCTGGGCCTGCTCCATGTGGGTGGCCAGGCGCAGCAGGGTCTGGTCCAGCGTGCCGGAGGCTTCGCCGGCTTCGACCAGGCTGGCGCTGGCGGCATCGCACCAGCGTTGCTGGCGCAAGGCCTGGTGCAGCGCCTGGCCCGATTCCACCACCTGGCGGACCTGGTTCCAGCCGTGCGCCATCGCGGGCGGACTGCCGCTGGCAGTCAGCTCCAGCGCCTGCAGCAGCGGCAGGCCGGCATGCAGCAGGGTGCCCAGCTGGCGCATGCTGCGCGTCAGGGCGGCACGGCGCGGCTGGCCATGCGCTTGCAGCGGGCGTGTGCGGATGCGCTGCGGCTGCACGCCTTCGAGCAGCAGTTGCAGCCGTGCGGCACGCAGGTCGCGCGCATGCAGCTGGCCCTGTTGCAGCTGTCCGCTGGCATTCAGCCCCTGCCAGTGGAACAGGCGTTCAGTCGGTGGTGGCATGCAATACCTCTTGCAAGGATGTCTCGCCCTGCAGCACCTTGCGCAAGCCGGCCTGGCGCAGGCTGCGCATGCCAAGCTGGCGTGCCAGTCCTTGCAGCTGGTGGCTGGCGGCCTGCTGCAACATGGCGTCCTGCAGCTCGCTGCTGATCGGCATCAGCTGGAAGATGCCGGTGCGGCCTCGGTAGCCCTGATGACAATGGGCGCAACCGACCGGCTGCCATGCCTGCGGGCGCGAGGCGAGCTCCGTCTCCGGCAGGCCGGCAGCCAGCCATTGCGAGGCATGCAGTGGCTGCGGCTGGCGGCAGTGCCGGCACAGCTGGCGCACCAGCCGCTGCGCCACGACCAGGCTGATGCTGGCGGCCAGCTGGTAGGGCGGCACCCCCATTTGCTGCAGCCGCGTCAGCGCCGAGGGCGCATCGAGCGTGTGCAGCGTGGACAGCACCAGATGCCCGGTCTGCGCTGCCTTGAGGGCGGTGTCGGCCGTAGCCAGATCGCGGATTTCACCGACCATCAGGATGTCCGGATCCTGGCGCAGAAAGGCGCGCAGCACGCTGGCGTAATCCAGCCCGGCTTTTTCATGCAGATGCACCTGGTTGATGCCTTCCAGCCGGATTTCGCACGGGTCTTCGACACTGGCGATATTCACATCGGGACGGTTCAGCGCTTGCAGGCAGCTGTACAGCGTGATGGTCTTGCCGGAGCCGGTCGGCCCGGTCACCAGCACCATGCCTTGTGGCCTCTGGATGGCATCGCGCAACTGTTGCAGCTGCAGCGGCTCCAGCCCGAGGGCGTCGAGCTGCACCTGGGCGTTGTCGGTGGGCAGCAGGCGAATCACGATTTTTTCGCCAAACAGCGTGGGCAGGGTGCTGACGCGCAGATCACCCGTCTGCCCGGCTGGCAATTCCAGCCGGAACTGGCCGTCCTGCGGCAGGCGTTTTTCGGCGATATCGAGTCGCGCCAGCACCTTGATGCGGCTGGCGATGCGTTCCTTGAGGCTGGCTGGCGGAGCTGCCACCGGCTGCAGCTGGCCGTCGATGCGCAGCCGTACCCGGTAGCTGTGTTCGTAGGGTTCCAGATGCAGGTCGGATGCGCCGCGTGCCCAGGCCGCAGCCAGCAGCGCCTGCAACCAGGACACGGCGCTGCTGTCGTCGGCAGAGGGTAGGGGTGGGGCGGCGGCAGGTGGGTACATGGCAGGCATAAAATTAATATTTAAGTATTATTATTGCATGATTCCATCGCCGCTACATATTGCCCCCTTACAATGGCTGCATGCCCGAGCTGATCCTTATCCGACACGGCGAAACCGACGCCAACAAGGCCCTGCGTTTTCAGGGCCACACCGATATTCCGCTCAACGCCATGGGCCAGCTGCAGTCTGACCGGCTGGCCAAGGCCTTGCGCGACAACGGCATCCTCGACCGCGTGGTGGCGGCCTACAGCAGCGACTTGCAGCGCGCCGCCAAGACGGCTGAAACCGCCTTGCACCAGCTGCCGCTACAGGCGCGCCTGCTGACTGAATTGCGCGAGCAGTCCTTCGGCATTCTCGAAGGGCTGACGATGGACGAAGCCCGCCTGCAGCATGCCGACATCCTGCACGACTGGATGCGCTTCGATCCCGATTACCAGCTGCCGCACGGCGAGAGCCTGCGCCGTTTCCACCAGCGTACGCTGGGCGCGCTCACCGGTATCGCGCAGGCGCACGCCGACATGCCGGCGGATGGCTGCATCCTGGTGTTTTCGCACGGCGGCGTGGTAGACATGGCCTGGCGCACGCTCACCGGCCAGTCGCTGGCCGGCCCGCGCACGGTGGAGATCCCCAACGTGGGCCTGAACCACATGCGCTGGGATGGCTCGCAGTTCCAGCTGTTGCACTGGGCTGATGCACGCCATGTGGCCGATTTGCCCAGCCAGCCACGCTATGACCAGACGCGGCTGCAAGTTCCCGCTTCCGACAAGGAGAATGCCTGATGATGGATAGACGCACGGTATTGCTGTCTGGCCTGGGGCTGACCGCCACAGGCAGCCTGGGCCTGACGGCTTGCAAGCCCTCCGACGCTCCGACTATGGCGGGCAGCGGTGCCGCTGCGGCCGCTGGCAAGAGCGGCCAGACCAGCCTCACGCTGGGCATGGTGCTAGAACCGCCAGGCCTGGACCCGACCACCGGTGCCGCTTCCGCCATTGGCGAGATCACGCTCTACAGCCTGTACGAAACGCTGACCAAGATTGGTCCCGATGGCAAGGTTGGCCCCTTGCTGGCCGAATCGTGGGAACATACGCAGGATCTGCTGCGCTGGACTTTCCGCCTGCGCCAGGGTGTCAAGTTCCACAACGGCGAGGCCTTCTCGTCCGATACCGTCAAGTTTGCCTTCGGGCGCGCCGCCGCATCGGACAGTACCAACAAGGACAAGCGCCTGTTCAGCAGCTTTACCGGCATCGACACGCCGGATGCGCACACCGTGGTGCTGACCGTGTCCGAGCCCAATCCGGATCTGCCTTTCCTGCTCGGCCAGGCGACCGCCATCATGGTGGAGCCCAAGAGCGCTGCCAGCAACGGCATCCATCCGGTCGGCACCGGCCCCTATCTGGTGGACAACTGGCGCACCGGCGCCTCGCTGATGCTGAAGGCCTGGCCGGATTACCGCGATGCCGGCAACATCGCCCTCAAGCAGGTGACTTTCCGCTTCATTTCCGATACCGCGGCACAGACAGCAGCGCTGCTGTCGGGCGATGTAGACCTGTTCCCGCGCGTGCAGGTGGCGCGCAGCCTGGACCAGTTCCGCAACAACCCGCGCTTCCAGGTATTGGTGGGCGGATCACGCGCCAAGACGATCCTGGCCATGAACCATGCGCGCAAGCCGCTGGGCGATGTGCGCGTGCGCCGTGCCATCAGCGCCGCGATTGACCGTCAGGCCGTGGTTACTGGCGCCGCCGATGGTTTTGGCGTGCCGATCGGCAGCTATTACGTGCCGGGTGCGCCGGGCTATGTCGATACCACCAGCATCAATAGCTACGATCCTGAACGTGCCAAGGCCTTGCTGAAAGAGGCTGGCATCGACAAGCTGACGCTGACCATCAAGCTGCCGCCGCCGCCGTATGCGCGCCAGGGCGGCGAGGTGATCGCGGCCATGCTGGCCAAGGTCGGCATCACGGCGAGGCTGGAAAACATCGAATGGGCGCAGTGGCTGAGCAACGTCTATGGCGGCAGCCAGGATTACGACATGACCATCATCAGCCATGTCGAACCGTTTGACCTGGACAATCTGGCCAAGCCCGATTACTACTGGCACTACGATTCGCCGCAGTTCCAGGAGCTCTATACGCGCATCACGCGCACCGCCGACGAGACCGAGCGCAACCGCCTGCTGGGCGAAGCCCAGCAACTGGCCGCGACCGATGCCGTCAGCGCCTACCTGTACCAGCCGCAGTGGATCACGGTGACGCGCAGCGGCATTCAGGGCCTGTGGCAGGACATGCCGGTGTTCGTCAACGACCTGTCGGCGATCCGCTTCCAGTAAGCGGACAGTTGTTGTTCATAGCCGCGGCACGGCCGACAGCAATTTCTGCGTGTAGGGGTGCTGTGGCGCCTTGAACAACTGTTCGGCCGGCGCGTATTCCACCAGCTGGCCGCGATACAGCACGGCAATCTGGTGACACACATGGTGCACCACCGCCAGGTCGTGGCTGATCAGCACAAAGCTGATGCCATGCTCCTGCTGCAGCCGGCAGATCAGGTTCAGCACCTGGGCCTGTACCGATACATCCAGTGCGCTGACGGGCTCATCGGCCACGATCAGGCGAGGTCGGCTGATCAGCGCACGCGCCATGGCAATGCGCTGACGCTGGCCACCGGAAAACTCGTGCGGGTACTTGTCCAGATCGGGTTCGCGCAGGCCCACTTCCTGCAGCGCCAGCAGGGCGCGCTCACGCAGCGTAGTGCGATCCAGCCCGTCCATGTGCAGCGGTTCGGTGACGATGCGCAGCACGGTCTGGCGCGGATCGAGCGAGGCATACGGATCCTGGAACACCATCTGGAAATCCTTGCGCGCCTGCAGCAACTCGCGCGCGGGCAGCGCATGCAGGTCCCGCCCCAGCAGCAGCACCTTGCCGGCATCGGGCTGGTCCAGTGCCATGATCAGGCGTGCCAGCGTGGTCTTGCCACTGCCCGATTCGCCGACGATGCCCAGGCTTTCGCCGGCCTGCAGCTCCAGGCTGACATCATCGAGTGCGCGCGTGATGCGTGGCGGCTCGAACAGGCTGTGGCGGCGCTGGCGGTAGTGGCGGGACAGGTGTTGCACCTGCAGCAACGGCGTGCTCATGACTCAGGCTCCAGATGCAGGCAGCGTGCCAGGTGCGGAATCGGGCTGGCGGCCGGCAGCGCGACCATCGGCGGTTCGGCCAGGCGGCAGTCATCCTGCACGCGGCTGCAGCGGTCGGCAAAACGGCAGCCAGGCGGTGGCGCAAACAGGTCCGGCACCTGGCCCGGAATGGTCGGCAGGCGGGTGCCGCGTGCCGCATCCAGCCGCGGGCGCGCTTGCAGCAGGGCGCGTGTGTACGGGTGCGCCATGCGCGCAAACACTGCGTCGGTGGCGCCGGATTCGACTACGCCGCCGGAGTACAGCACCAGCATCTGCTGCGTGTAGCGCGCAATGACTGCCAGATCATGGCTGATCAGGATCAGCGCCATGCCGCGTTCGGCCACCAGATCGCGCAGCAGGTCCAGAATCTGCGCCTGGACCGTCACGTCCAGTGCCGTGGTCGGTTCATCGGCAATCAGCACATCGGGGTCGCAGGCGAGGGCGGCGGCAATCATGACACGCTGGCGCTGGCCGCCGGAAAACTGGTGCGGATAGTCCTTCAGGCGCTGCTGCGCATCGGGAATGCCGACGCGCTCCAGCAGCGCCGCCGCATGCTCCAGCGCCTCGCGGCGACGCATGCCGCGGTGCAGGCGCAGCGGCTCGGCCACCTGATCGCCAATGCGCTGCAGCGGATCGAGTGCCGTCATCGGTTCCTGGAATACCATGCCGATATCGTCACCGCGCAGTGCGCACAGCGCTTCTTCGCTGGCCCCGACCAGCTGCTGGCCGTTGAACAGGATGCTGCCCTGTGCCTCGGCGTTGTTCGGCAGCAGGCCCATCAGCGCCAGCATGCACAGCGTCTTGCCGCTGCCGGATTCGCCAATCACGCCCAGCGTCTGGCCGCGTTCCAGCGCAAAACTCACTTGGCGTACGCCGGCGGCACTGCCGCGGTGGGTGTGCAGCAGCACGCTCAGATCCTTCACTTCGAGCAGCGCCATCAGCGGCCTCCCTCGGAAATGCGCGGATCCAGCAGGTCGCGCAGGGCATCGCCCAGGAAATTCAGGCCCAGCACCGCCAGCGCGATCGCCACGCCCGGGTACACCGCCAGCATTGGATGGCTGAACAGCAGCGTCTGCGCATCGGCCAGCATGCGGCCCCAGCTCGGTTGCGGTGGCTGCGTACCCAGGCCCAGATAGGACAGGGCGGCTTCGGCCAGGATCGCCACCGAGAACTGGATGCTGGCCTGCACGATCAGGATCGCCGCGATATTCGGCAGGATGTGCTCCAGCGTGATGCGCAACTGGTTCTTGCCACAGGCCTGCGCCGCCAGCACGAACTCGCGTGTCCACAGCGCACGCGCGCCGGCACGCGTGACGCGGATAAAGGTGGGAATGTTGAAGATGCCGATGGCGATCATGGCGTTGACCATTCCCGGCCCCCAGACGGCTGCCAGCATGATGGCGGTCAGCAGCGCCGGAAAGGCAAAGGTCACGTCGGTGAGGCGCAGGATGACTTCTTCCAGCCAGCCACGCCGTGCCGCTGCCAGCAGCCCCAGCGCCGTGCCCACGGTCAGGCCGATACCGACCGCAATCACGCCCACAAAGATCGAGCTGCGTGCGCCCACCAGCAGCTGCGATATCACATCACGGCCCATCACGTCGGTGCCCAGCCAGTGCGTGGCGCTCGGGCCGGCCAGCCGATTCGCCAGATCCATCTCCAGCGGCGGATGCGGCGTCCAGACATAGGACAGCAGGGCGGCGGCCACCAATAGCAGCGTCAGCAGCGCGCCGATCCACAAGCCGGGATGACGACGCGCACGGCGGCGGAAGCGGCGGCCCGGGGTATCGGGCTGGTGCGGGGTGCTCACGGCGGTACTCATGCGCCGCTCCGGTTGCGCGTGCGCAGGCGCGGATCGATCAGCGCATACAGCACATCGACCAGGAAGTTGACCACGATCACCATGCTGGCCAGCAACATCACGCAGTTGCGCACCACAATCAGGTCACGATTGGCGATGCTCTGAAAAATCAGCCGGCCCAGACCGGGCAGGAAGAACACGTTTTCCACCACGATGGTGCCGGCCAGCAGGCTGGCAAACTGCAGGCCCATGATGGTCAGCACCGGAATCATGGCGTTGCGCAGCACATGGCGATAGAGCACGGCACGCTGGCTCATGCCGCGTGCGCGCGCAGTGCGCACAAAGTCTTCCTGCATCACCTCGAGTACCGAGGAGCGCGTGATACGGGCCAGGATCGCCGTCTGCACCACGGCAAGTGACAGCGCCGGCAACAGCAGGTCACGCAGGCCGTTCAGGATGCCGGCACGCCAGCCGTCAAAGCCGCCAGCGCCAAACCACTGCAAATGCACGGAAAACAGCAGGATCAGCAGGATGGCAAACCAGAAATTGGGCACCGCCATGCCGATCTGCGCCAGGCCCATGACCACGACGTCGCCGGGCTTGTTGTGGCGCGAGGCGGCATAAACCCCCACGGCCAGCGCCACGATGCTGGTGATCAGCATTGCCAGCAGTGCCAGCGGCACGGTCAGTGCCAGCCGTTCGGCAATCAGCGGCCAGACTGGCCGGCCATAGGCATGGCTGATGCCCATGTCGCCCTGTACCAGGCCGCTGATCCAGCTGGCGTAGCGGCTCCACAGCGGCTGGTCCAGTCCGAGCTGGCGTGCCAGTTCGGCCACCGCCTCGGGGCTGGCGTCCGGGCCCAGCATCACCTGGGCGGCGTTGCCGGGCAGGATTTCCAGCACGCCAAACACCACCAGCGAGGTGAGCAGCAGTGTCAGCAGCAGGCTGGACAGGCGTTGGACAAGATAGGCGCTCATGCAGACAGGGGGAATGGGGTTATAGGCTGACGCCCAGGGCGCAAAACCGGATAATACTGGTTTTATATCATCTGCCCGCAAGGCAGTGCATGAAGAAGAGGTAAGGCCCGTGGCCCTGATGATCACCGATGATTGCATCAACTGTGATGTATGCGAGCCCGAGTGCCCGAATGAAGCCATTTATCTGGGCGAAGAGATCTACGAGATCAATCCATCCAAGTGTACCGAGTGTGTCGGTCACTTTGACGAGCCCCAGTGCGTGCAGGTCTGCCCGGTGGCCTGCATCCCGATAAACCCCGAGTTTGTCGAAACGCGGGAACAATTGATGGACAAGTTCCATCAACTGCAGGACAAGCAGGACGCTTGATCCGCGCAGGGCGGCTCCCTGCAGCAGGAGATCGCCGCCATGCCTATTGCCAACATCGTCATCTATTTCGCCTGGATTGCGGCTGTCGTTGCCTTTGTCCTGGCCGGCCTGTCCCTGACGCACGTGGGGGCTGGCATCCATCCCTTGCTGGGCGATACCCAGGCTGGCCTGGTGTTCCTGCTGTGCGGCATCACCATGGTGGTGTTTGCGATTTTTCCGCGCCTGATCTACCGCCTGACCAAGCGTGAAAAGGAACAGCACACTGCCGAGGACGATGCCTGAACGGTCTCAGGGTGCCGTATGGATGTCCTTGGTCGCCTTGGTCATGTCGCCGGCCAGCAGGTCGGGCAGGGCCTTGAGGCTGTGGTCAATCGCCTGTTCGATGGCGATGCGGTGGTCGGGCGAGGGCTTCTTCAGCACCCAGTTCACCACTTCGGACTTCACGCCCGGATGGCCGATGCCGATGCGCAGGCGCCAGTAATCGGGTGAACCGAGTTGCGCGTGGATATCGCGCAGGCCGTTGTGGCCGGCGTGACCGCCATCTTTCTTGAGCTTGACCTGGCCCGGTTCCAGATCCAGTTCGTCGTGCACCACCAGGATGTTTTCCGGTGGAATCTTGAAAAAGCGTGCCAGCGCGCCGACCGACTGGCCGGAGCGGTTCATGAAGGTCTGCGGCTGCAGCACCCAGACCGGCTTGCCCTGGATCGTGGTGCGGCCCATCAGGCCGTGGTAGCTGCGCTCCATGTTCAGGAACAGGCCCAGCTTGCGCGCGGCGGCATCGGTCCACCAGAAGCCGGCGTTGTGGCGGGTGTCTGCGTATTGCGGTCCGGGGTTGCCGAGGCCGACGATGAGCTGGATCATGACGATGTCTTGCGTGGAGAAAAGAAAGAGGATACGGCAGCGCCCATGAAAAAGCCCACCGAAGTGGGCTTTTCCTGTGCGAGTGTGCCGGGATTATTCGGCAGCAGCTTCGCCTTCGCCTTCAGCAGCGGCAGCAGCGCCACCACCGGCCGGGCCAACAATGGTCACCAGCACCGGGTCGGTTTCACCGCCCTGGGCGACGAATTCCACGCCTTCGGGCAGGGTCAGCTGGCTGGCCAGCACGACGTCACCCTTCTTGGCCTGGCTCAGGTCCACGACGATGGCTTCCGGCAGGTCCTTGGGCAGACAGACGATTTCCAGTTCGTTCTGGACGTGGTTGACCGTGCAGCGGTCCAGCTTGACAGCGTCCGACTCGTCAGCACCCACGAAGTGCAGCGGCACCTTCAGGGTCAACTTCTCGCCAGCGACCACGCGCTGGAAGTCCACGTGCAGCACCAGCTGCTTGTAGGGGTGGTATTGCACGTCACGCAGCAGCACCGGGGTGACCTTGCCGGCCACTTCCAGGTTCAGCACGGAAGAGTGGAACACTTCCTTTTTCAGGGCGTGCCACAGGGCGTTATGGTCCAGTTCGATGGCGACCGGATCAGCGTTGCCGCCGTAAACGATACCGGGGGTTT
The DNA here is from genome assembly GCF_036312245.1 of Brachymonas sp. J145. NCBI lineage: Bacteria > Pseudomonadati > Pseudomonadota > Betaproteobacteria > Burkholderiales > Comamonadaceae > Allobrachymonas > Brachymonas sp. J145. The sequence goes on from NZ_JAZDCI010000003.1 coordinate 115,903, forward strand.
TACCAGCATTGCGCAGGCGGCGGCTCGCACCCGTACCTTGCATGGTGCGCTCAAAAGCGACGACTTTCATGGTTTTCTCCATTGGTGGCAGCACCGCGACCAGTGTCTGCCTGGGTTGATAAAAAAATCTGCACTTGAACGTGTGCAGAGGACGTTGTAAGGAGACCGGAAGATCAGTTCTGGTCGTCGCTGTCGCTGAACAGGCCCAGCACGGAATCGCCATTGGCAATGTGCTGCATGGTCTTGGCAATCAGCGGGGCTACCGAGACCTGGCGGATCTTGGTGCAAGCCTGCGCTTGCGGCGACAGCGGAATGGTGTTGGTCACCACCACTTCGTCCAGGGCGTCGCCACGGGCAATGCGCTCGATGGCCGGACCGCTGAAGATCGGGTGGGTACAGTAGGCATAGACATTCTTGGCACCGCGCTCCTTGAGCACTTCGGCAGCCTTTACCAGGGTGCCGGCGGTGTCGATCATGTCGTCCATGATGATGCAGGTACGGTTGCCGATGTCACCGATGATGTTCATCACTTCGCTGACGTTGGCGCGCGGACGGCGCTTGTCGATGATGGCCAGGTCGCAGCCGAGCTGCTTGGCCAGTGCGCGGGCACGCACCACGCCGCCCACGTCCGGCGACACCACGATCGGGTCATCGTAGTTCTGCTGGCGCAGGTCGCTCAGCAGCACCGGGGAAGCGTAGATGTTGTCCACGGGAATATCGAAGAAGCCCTGGATCTGGTCGGCGTGCAGGTCCATGGTCAGCACGCTGTGCACACCCATGGTCTGCAGCAGGTTGGCCACGACCTTGGCCGAGATCGGCACGCGCGAGGAACGCGGACGGCGGTCCTGGCGGGCGTAGCCGTAGTAGGGGATGACGGCCTGGATGCGCTCGGCGGAAGCGCGCTTGAGCGCGTCTACCATGATGAGCAGTTCCATCAGGTTGTCGTTGGTCGGGGCGCAGGTGGGCTGGATGATGAAGACATCACGTGCGCGCACGTTCTGCTTGATTTCCACCGTGACTTCGCCGTCGGAGAAACGGCCTACCTGGACTTCGCCCAGGGTGGTGCCCAGGCACTGGACCACTTCTTCGGCAAGACGGGGGTTGGCGTTGCCGGTGAAGACGAGGAAGTCAGAGGCGGAAGAGGTCATTTCGGGTTCCGGAAATGAAAAAAGCCATCGGCAGGATCGTACGCTGGCGATGGCCGTTAAACGGTGTGATGCTCTGGACAGGTAGATGGCAGGGGAGGAAGGATTCGAACCCTCGCATGCCGGAATCAAAATCCGGTGCCTTAACCAACTTGGCTACTCCCCTACACACGCTGACTGTCATGAACAATCAGCGTCATGCTGTTCGTTAAGCCCTCCATTGTAGCAGAGGATGAAGGGCCATATTGCTGCAAACCCGTATTTTCCAGTTTTTTGTTGCAGGCTGTTGTAAATCTGCACTCTGGAAGCTGGTGGGCAGCTCAGCAAACACTGCAGTGCCGGAACCGGTCATGCGCCCTTGCAGCTGGTGCTGCTGCAGCCAGGACAGAGCCTGGGTGACGGAAGGGCAGAGCCCTTGGGCAACCGGTTGCAGGTCATTGCGTCCGTACTGGTACGGGCTTGTGCTTGCAACGAAGTCTGCGATTGTAGCAGCACTTGTATCCCTTTTTAAGGCTGGGTCGGTAAAAATTTTTCCCGTGGGTGCGCCTTCCTCGGGCTTGACCACCAGAAAGCGTGCCGGCGGCAGCTCTACCGCCTGCAATTGTTCGCCAATGCCCTCGACCCAGGCGTTGCGGCCGAACAGGAAGAAGGGCACATCGGCACCGAGTTCGAGGCCTATGGCCGCCAGTTGCTGCGGCGACAGGCGCAGGTCCCACAGCCGGTTGAGCGCCAGCAGGCAGCTGGCGGCATCGGAGGAGCCACCGCCCATGCCGGCTTCCGAGGGAATCTGCTTGTGTAAATGGATATGGGCGCCCAGCGTGCAGCCGGTGGCTTGCTGCAACTTGCGCGCGGCGCGCACGCACAGGTCTTCGGCCGGCAGCTGGCTGTGCGGATCGGCATCGCTGCGGGTGATGCGGCCATCGGCCTGCAGGCGGAAATCCAGCGTGTCCTGCCAGTCGATCAGCATGAATACCGATTGCAGCAGGTGGTAGCCGTCCGGGCGGCGGCCGGTGATGTGCAGGAACAGGTTGAGCTTGGCAGGCGCCGGAATATCACGCAGCTCGGTCATGTCGCGTCTGCATCCACCGATTCGATGATGAGCTGCAGGCGTGCCGTGGGCAATGGTTGCAGGCGTTTGGCGATCAGGCGGCCTTCGCTGCGCTGCGACAGGTCGGGCTCCCAGCCGGGGACCGGGGTGGGACGGCCATCGAGCCAGTCGAACAGCGAAGTGACGGGCACATTGGTGCCGGTGACTTCGGTGACCAGGCTGTCCAGGTCCGGATAGGCGCGCGTGCCATTGCCTTGCTGCAGCTCGGCGACACCGGGCATCCAGCGGATCTGCGCCAGCTGGCCGCCCAGCGGGTTGAACAGGCCGAGCGTGCCGCTGAGGGCGTTGCCGGTCAGTTCAAAGCCGGCGATAAAGGATTGCGGCGGATCCTGGTCGAGTACCAGCGACAGGCGGCCGGCCCAGGCACGAATCGGGCCGTCGGGAATCGGCGTGGCGGGAACGGAGGCGCAGCCAGCCAGCGTGGCACCCAGCAACAGGGCGGCACCCAGCTGCAGGCTGCGGCGGCGGGAAATGGAATCGGTCATGGTCAGGGGCGGGTGGGGGTGGCGGCAGGGCGCGGCGTGTAGCCCAGGCGCTGCATGGTTTCTTTCAGTACGGTGTCATCCTTGTCCAGCACCAGGCCTTCCTCGAATACCTTGCCAGCGGCTTCACGGTCGCCGATGGTCCAGAGCACCTCGGCCAGGTGGGCGGCCACTTCGGCCTGCGGTTCGGCGACAAAGGCCTTTTCCAGCCAGCGGCGTGCTTCCGGCAGATTGCCCAGGCGGTATTCGACCCAGCCCATGCTGTCCTGGATGGCACCGCTGTCGGGCGACAGGTCCAGCGCCTTGCGGATCAGTTCCTTGGCTTCGGGCAGGCGTTCGTTGCGGTCGGCCAGCGTATAGCCCAAGGCGTTGAAGGCGTTGGGTGAATCGGGGCGCAGCGCCATCACCTTGCGCATGTCCTGCTCGGTGGCGGCGTAATTGCCCAGGCGCTCCTGCGTCATGCCGCGTGCGTACAGCAGTTCGGCATTCTCCGGGCTGCGGGCGATTTCGGCATCGAGCGCGCGCAGCGCCTCGGCGTGGCGACCGGCACGATCCAGCAGCTGGGCCTCGGCCAGGCTGCGCACCTGGCGCTGCTCGTCGTTGTCGGCGGGCAGGGCACGGATCTGCTGCAAGGCGAGATCGTACTTGCCCAGGCTGTTGAGGGTTTCGGCGCGCTGCACCATGGCGGCGTGGCGGGCGCTTTCCGGCTGGATGCGTTCCAGCCAGCGCGCCGCTGCGGCCGGGTCATTCTGGTGATCGGCGATCTCGGCCATCATGATGTTGGCCTGCATGTCGCTGCTCACGGTCAGGTTGGCCTGCAGGATGCTGAGCGCGATATTGCCGTCTTCACGCGGGCCGGGCATCGGGTCTTCGGCCTTGCGTACGCGGAAATACTGCTGCAGCGATTTTTCAGCCGCCGCCCATTGCTTCTCCTGCAGTTGCAGGCCGCCCTGCAGCATCCAGGCCATGGCGTAATCCGGGTGCCTGCGCAGCACCAGGTCCAGTTGTTTCAGCGCATCGTCATGGCGGCGGATCTCGATCAGGGTCTTGGCATAGGCCAGCTGGATCTCTTGCGTGGCCTGGGGCGCGGTGGCGATCTTGCGTGCCAGCAGTTCGGCGCGGCGCGCCACGTCGGGCTGCTCCTGGCGCGAGGCGCGCATCAGGTCCATGGCGACCAGGCCTGGCAGCTCACGGTTGTGCAGCAGCGCTCCAAGCGCCACCTCGGGTGGCGTGGCCTGCTGGCTGCGTTCCAGCATCTGCAGCGAAGGGGAGAAATCGCGTGCCAGCATCTGCATGCGTGCCATCGCCAGTGCGGCGACGAAGGCGGTATCGCGCTGCTCCACATACGGCTGCAGCGGTTCGCGCACGATGCCCAGGGCCTGCTGCTGATCCTTGACGTTCAGGTAATAGCTCGGGATGTTGTGGATCAGCGTCTGGCGCTTGTCGCCGCTGGCGTGGGCCAGCGCCTGGCGCAGCGGATCGGCGGTTTCACTGACGCGATCCAGCATCAGCAGCACCTGCAGCTGGTAGGTGTCTGCATTCGGGTCATTCGGCAGGGCGGTCTGCCAGGAGCGGATCGCCGTCAGTGCAGCATCCGGGGCACGGCCCTGCAGCGCGATCTCGACGGCGCGCGCATAGAGGCGGCCGTCTTGCGTGCGGCGTGCCGCATCCATCAGGTAGATGAAACCGCGCGAAGGGTTGTTGCGCTGCACGTAAAGCTCGCCGGCCAGGGTGTCGTACAGGGCGGTGGAGCTCTCGATCACGGCCTGCAGGGCGGTGCGGTCGGCGGCCTGCTGGGCGGCACTGCGCGGGGCGATGAGGGCCTCGGCGCCAGGCGTGGTGGCAGCCAGGGCCGGTGTCGTGCTCATGGCGGCAGCCAGACTCAGGGCAAGAAGGGAAAAGCGCTGCAAGGGAATGTCCTCGGAAATGCGGGCAGAATCGGGCCGGCCGGTCGGTGGCCTGTCTGTGGATAATAAAGGATGTTGGGCGCGTCCCCCGCAAACGGGGCCTTCGCCCGGTATGCAGATGCAACGGCGCCAGGCGCCATTTCCCGAGAGACCGAATCCCGTGCCTGAATTGCCCGAAGTCGAAGTGACACGCCGCAGCTTTGCTGACCGCATCCGTGGTGCCACCATCCGTCAGGTGCAATTGGGCAAGCCCTTGCGCTGGCCGCTGGGCGTGGATCCGGATGACCTGCAGGGTCGCGTGGTGCAGGGCGTGCGCCGGCGTGGCAAGTACCTGCTGATGGATCTGGACCAGGGCCTGCTGATGCTACACCTGGGCATGTCGGGCAGCCTGCGCTTTGACAGCCGGCTGCCGCCCGCCGGACCGCATGACCACTTCGAGATGAACACCACGCTGGGTGTGCTGCGCCTCAACGATCCGCGCCGCTTTGGCGCCATCATGTACATGGAAGGCGAGCACGATCCGCGTGCGCGCAAGCTGCTGGACCATCTGGGCGTGGAGCCGCTGGAAGACGCGTTCAGCCTGCAGCACCTGGCCGAAGGCCTGGCCAGGCGCAAGGCGCCGGTCAAGCAGGTACTGCTGGCCGGCGACATCGTGGTGGGCGTGGGCAATATCTACTGCTCGGAAGCGCTGTTCCGTGCCGGTATCGATCCCTTGCTGCCGGCCAACCAGCTCAAGCCGGCGCAGGTACGCCGCCTGTGGGAAGCGATCCGCCATATCATCCAGTGGGCGATTGACGAAGGCGGCAGCACGCTGAAGGATTTTTCCAGCGCTGAAGGGCGCAACGGCTATTTCCAGCTGCAGGCCATGGTGTACGACCGCGCCGGCCAGCCTTGCCGCGTCTGCGACACGCCGATCCGCATGCTGCGCCAGGGCCAGCGCTCCACCTATGTCTGCGCCAAGTGCCAGAAAATGCCGCGCTCGCGCTTTCCGAAGCCATGAGCAACGTACCCCTGTTTCCGCTGGCGGAGTTGGATACCAGCGCAGCGGCCAGCCAGCAGCGCCTGTTGCAGCTGCGAGATGCTTTCTTTCCGCGGCTGGTGGTGTGGCAGCGCCAGCATGGCCGCCATGGCTTGCCCTGGCAGCAGCAGCGCGATCCCTACCGCGTCTGGCTGTCCGAGGTGATGCTGCAGCAGACCCAGGTGGTCACGGTGCTGGATTACTACGCACGCTTTCTACAGGCCTTTCCCGACGTACGGGCGCTGGCCGATGCGACGCAGGAAGAGGTGATGGCCTTGTGGAGCGGGCTGGGCTACTACAGCCGAGCACGCAATCTGCATGCCTGTGCCCAGCAGGTGCGCGATGTGCATGGAGGCGAGTTTCCGCGCAGCAGCGCCGATCTGGTCAAGCTGCCGGGAATCGGCCCGTCTACAGCCGCGGCGATTGCGGCGTTCTGCTTTGGCGAGCGGGTCTCGATATTCGATGCCAACGTACGGCGTGTGCTGGCGCGGCTGCTCGGTTTTGGCGAGGACCTGGCATCGGCCAGGGCGGTACGCGCCTTGCACGACATGGCGCAGCAACTGGTGCACGCGGATGCCGATGCGGCGGACATGGCTTCCTATACGCAGGGCCTGATGGATCTGGGCGCGACTGTCTGTACCGCACGCCAGCCGCGTTGTGCCGCCTGCCCGATGGCCAGCCTGTGCGCCGTGGCCGGTCAGGATCTGGCGGTGGAGCTGCCACGCAAGACGAAAAAGCTCAAGCGCACGGCTGAATCATGGTGGCTGCTGGTGCTGCGCAGCCCGCAAGGCATCTGGCTGGAGCGGCGCGGGCAGCAGGGCATCTGGGCCGGGCTGCACTGTGTGCCCTTGTTCGGTTCGGAGGCCGATGCACTCGCTGCCGCAGCGGGGCTGGGCAGTGCGCATCATGCGCCCATGTTCCGCCATGTGTTGACGCACAAGGACTTGTACCTGCATCCGGTCCTGATCGATGTGGCCGGCGGGCAGCAACCCGCCCTGGCCGGGGAATGGCATGCCGACTGGGCGGCGCGCGGCCTGCCTGCCCCCGTGCGCAAGTGGCTGGAGGCGCTGTGATCAGTGGTCGTCCTGCTCGCGGTGGCGCTTGAGCACCGAGCTCCAGTTGGCACGGAAGTCCTGGAACAGTTTTTCCACCAGGTAGACCGAGCGGTGCTGGCCGCCGGTACAGCCAATCGCCACCGTGACATAGCTGCGGTGGTCCTTGGCCAGTTCGGGCAGCCAGTGGCGCAGAAAGCCGTGGATATGCTGGCGCATCAGCTCCACATCGGGCTGCTGTTCCAGGAAATCGATCACCGGCTGGTCACGGCCGGTCAGCTCGCGCAGGCCGGGCTCGTAATGGGGATTGGGCAGCATGCGCACGTCAAACACATAGTCGGCATCAGCCGGCACGCCGCGCTTGAAGGCAAAGGATTCGAAAATCAGCGTGAGCTGTTGCGGATCGACCGCGATCAGACTCTTGATCTGGCTGCGCAATTGGGCCGGGCGGCGCAGCGTGGTCTCGATCACGTGCGCCTGCAGGCGGAACTCGGCCAGCAACTTGCGTTCCAGCGCGATGGCGGCTTCGAGATCATGCGTCTGGTCGTTGGTGGCGACGACGGTGAGCGGGTGCTTGCGGCGCGTTTCGGAGAAACGTCGCATCAGCATCGGGTCGGATGCATCCAGGAACAGGGCGGTGACCAGGATGCCGCTGCGACGCAGGGCATCGACCTGCATCGGGATCAGCGGCAAGGACTTGGAGCTGCGCGCGTCCATGGCCACGGCTATGCGCCGGGACTGGTGCTGTTTTTCGATCTCGATAAAGGGCAGTAGCAACTCCGGCGGCAGGTTGTCCACGCAGTAGTAGCCGGAATCTTCCAGCGCCTGCAGGGCGATGGATTTGCCGGAGCCTGACATGCCGCTGATGATGACCAAGTGCATATCGGCTTCGTCGGGAGTCGGATGGTGGGTGGTCATGGCGTGTCCTGTGGCAGCTAGGAAGTGGGCATGCTGTCGGCATGGGCAGCCTGCAGCATTTCTGTTGCATGTAACAGTGTAGCCTCTGAATCGGAAGTACTGCCCAGCATGCGTGTCAGTTCCTGCACGCGTTGTGGCGTATCCAGCGCCAGTGTCTGGCTGACCGTGGTCTGGCGGCCATCGTGCTGCGACAGCGCCTTGGACACGCGCAGGTGATGATGGCCATGCGCGGCGACTTGCGGCAGGTGCGTGACGGCCAGCACCTGGCGGTCGGCGCCGAGCTGGCGCATCAGCCGGCCCACGGTGTGTGCCACCAGGCCGCCGACGCCGGCATCGACCTCGTCAAAGATCAGGGTAGGGGCGCTGCCGAGCTGGCTGGTGGTCACGGAAATCGCCAGTGCGATACGCGACAGTTCGCCGCCCGAAGCGACCTTGGCAATCGGGCGCGGCGTGCTGCCGGCGTGGCCGGCAACCAGAAAATCGATGGCATCCTGGCCGCTGGCACCGGGCTGGGCGGCTGGCGTGATCTGGACCTCGAAACGGCCACCTTCCATGCCAAGTTGCTGCATGGCGTCGCTGATCTGCTGACCGAGTCGGCTGGCGGCCTGCTGGCGTGCCTGCGTCAACTGTTGCGCCTCGAGCGCATAGGCTCGGCCGGCCTGGTCGGCGGCGGCTTGCAGGGCATCCAGATCGTCTTCTGCGTCCAGGTTCAGCAGCTGCTGCTTCCAGCCCTCCCAGTGGCTGGCCAGCTCCTGCGGCTGCAGGCGGAAGCGGCGCGCCAGCGAGATCCAGGCCGACAGGCGCTGGTCCAGCTGCTCCAGCCGCTGTGGGTCCAGATCAGCGCGGTCCAGGTAGTTCGACAGGCCGCGCTGCACCTCCTGCAGCTGGTCCTGGCTGCTGGCGATCAGCGTGATCCAGTCCTGGAAAGCGGGTTCGATATGCGATTGTTCCTGCAGTGCATGGCTGGCGCGGTGCAGGCTGTGCTGCACGCCTTGGCCATCACCGTCCAGTAGCGCGAGGGCCTGCTGCACGGCGTCCAGCAACTGCTGAGCATGCGCCAGGCGCTGGTGTTCGCTGTTGAGCTGATCCCATTCGTCAGCCGCCGGGGCGAGCTTGTCGACTTCGGCGATTTGCCATTGCAGGCGCTCGCGCTCCTGCTGGCGCTGTGCCTGGCCCTGGCTGGCGGCATCCAGCTGCTGCTGGCGGTCACGCCAGTCCTGCCAGCGCTGGCGGATGGTATCCGTGGCAATGCGGCCGTAGCCGTCCAGCAGGGCGCGCATGCTGCCGGCCTGCATCAGGCCTTGCCAGGCGTGCTGGCCATGGATATCGACCAGCAGGGCACCGAGGGCGCGCAGCTGGGTGGCGGTAGCGGGAATGCCGTTGATCCAGCCGCGGCTCTTGGCCTGGCTATCAATCGTGCGACGCAGCAGGATCTGATCTTCATCAGGATCAATGTCATATTCCTGAAGCAGTTCCAGTATTTGCGGGGTGGTGTCGAAGACGGCGCTGATATCGGCCTTGTCGCAGCCTTCGCGTACCAGGCCGGCATCGGCGCGCGCGCCCATGAGCTGTTGCAGGGCGTCGATCAGGATCGATTTGCCGGCACCGGTTTCGCCCGTGAGTACGGAAAAGCCGGAGGCCAGCTCAAGGTCCAGCGCTTCGACAATGACAAAATCCTTCAGGATGATGCGTCGCAGCGCCATGGTCAGTTGCTCCCGCTGTTCCAGTGCAGTTTTTCGCGCAGGGTGTCGTAGTAGTTCCAGCCGATCGGGTGCAGGAACACGGCCTCGTGACGCGAACGGGTGACCATCACGCAGTCATCGGCCTGCAGCTGCGACAGGGATTGCGTATCGAAGTTGGCGCTGGCCTTGCGTCCGGCCACCAGGCGCACGGCAATCTCGGAGCTGCCGCTGAGCACGATAGGGCGGTTGGACAGGGTGTGCGGTGCAATCGGCACCAGCACCCAGCCTGGCACCGAGGGGTGCACCAGCGGGCCACCGGCCGACAGCGCATAGGCGGTGGAACCGGTAGGCGTGGCAATGATCAGGCCGTCGGCGCGCTGGTTGGAGACGAAGTGGCCGTCCACCTCGATGCGCAGTTCGACCATGCCGGCGGTGCTGCCACGGTTGATGCAGACATCGTTGAAGGCGAGGGCCTCGAACACCACTTCGCCTTCGCGCATGACGCGGCCCTGGATCATGGCGCGCCGGTCTTCCTGGTATTCGCCGCGCAGCATGGGCGGAATCGTCTCGTTGATGCGTGTGAGTGAAATGTCGGTGATGAAGCCGAGACGGCCCTGGTTGATACCGATCAGCGGCACCTTGCTCGGGGCCAGCTGTCGCGCGGCGGCCAGCATGGTACCGTCACCGCCCACCACTACCGCCAGGTCACAGTGGCGGCCGATCTGGTCCAGCGCCAGGGTCGGAAACATGTCACCCAAACCACTACGTTCGGCGGTGGCAGCTTCTACCGATACCTGACAGCCATGGGCCAGCAGGCAGCCAATGACAGAGCGCAGCACCGCCTGTGGCGTCCCCTCGGAAGGGGAGGCTTGCGGACTGGGCGCCTGCAGGTATTTGCCGACAACGGCAACGTGGTGAAACTGTTTCTTCATGATTGGAATTAAACCATTAAAATGACATCCCATGCTGGATGAACGCGCGAAATTGCTCCTCAAAACCCTGGTCGACCGCTACCTGGCAGACGGTCAGCCGGTTGGTTCCCGCACCCTGTCGCAGGCCTCGGGGCTGGAGCTGTCGGCCGCCACCATCCGCAACGTCATGGCTGACCTGGAAGGCCTGGGCCTGATCGCCAGCCCGCATACCTCGGCCGGGCGTATTCCCACCAGCCGTGGCCTGCGCCTGTTCGTGGACACCATGCTGACGGTGCAGCCACGCGAGCTGCAAGATATTGCGCCGCAGCTGGCGCTGGCGCCCGAACAGCCCAAGAAAGTGATTGCCAGCGCGGCCAACATGCTGTCCAGCCTGTCGCAATTCGTTGGCGTGGTGATGAGCCCGCGTCGCGGCTCGGTGTTCCGCCATATTGAATTCCTGCGCCTGTCCGAAAAACGCATCCTGGTGATCATCGTCTCGCCCGATGGCGATGTGCAGAACCGCGTGCTGTTCACCGAAACCGACTTTGACCAGAGCCAGCTGGTCGAGGCTTCCAACTACCTGAACGCGCATTACAGCGGCATGGCGATGGAGCAGGTCTGGGCGCGCCTCAAGACCGAAGTCGAAAGTCTGCGTGGCGAAATTGCCGGCCTGATGCAGGCGGCGATCCAGGCCAGCACCGAGGCCATGCAATCGGCTGCGGAGCAGGACGTGGTGATTGCCGGCGAACGCAACCTGCTGTCGGTCAGCGATTTTTCCTCCGACATGTCGCAGCTGCGTCGTGCCTTTGACTTGTTCGAGCAAAAGACGCTGCTGATGCGGCTGCTGGATGAATCGAGCCAGGCCGAGGGCGTGCATATCTATATCGGCGGCGAAAGCCAGGTCGTGCCGGTCGAGGAATTGTCGGTGGTGACGGCGCCGTACCATGTGGATGGGCAGGTGGTTGGCACGCTGGGCGTGATTGGCCCGATCCGCATGCCGTATGCGCGCATGGTCGAGGTGGTGGACATCACCGCGCGCCTGCTGGGCAATGCACTGAGCCCGCGCAGCTGAAACGCAGCATTTTTTCTGTCAAAACCGGATGGTGCGATGCAGAATAGGGCCTGCAGCGGGTGATTTCTTGCGCCAGATCAAGAAATCCTGCATTTTGCCCGCTGCAATAAATGGTTGAAATTTACAATCATATAAGCGCAATACGAACAAGGAAATCCGATGGCGACTTCCACCCCTTCCCGGACGGGCCCTGCACGCGGCTTCAGCCGCTGGCATTGGCGCATCATGCTGGGGGGCTGCCTGGTCATGATGGGTGGTTCCATCGTCTTGTCGGGACTGTCCTTCATTCACCCCTACGTGATCCAGGAGCTGTTCCCGCAGCGCAACGGTGCCTTTCTCTGGTACTACACCTTCACGCTGCTCTCCATCGTGCTGTCGATGATGCTGCTGGGCAGGACGCTGTTCCCGAAGCTCGGTGCCAAGCGCATGATGTACTTGGGTACCAGCCTGGTGACCGTGGGCATGGTGCTGTTTGCCTCCAGCACGGAAGTGTGGCACTTTTATCTGGCGGGCATCGTGCTGGGCACCGGCTATGGCCTGAGCTTTCATCTGGTGCCCATCATCTGGGTCAACAACTGGTTTGTCGGCGGCAAGGGCACGGCGATTGGCATCGTGATGGGCGGTACCGGCGTGGGTGGCATGCTGTGGTCGCTGCTGGTGCCCATGGTCTCGTCCAGTGCCGGCTGGCGTGCAGCCATGCTGCTGGCCGCAGTCATCGTGTTCGTGATTCCGGTGCTGGCGACCTGGCTGCTGATGCGCGATACGCCGCAGGAAGTGGGCCTGCTGCCACACGGCTTTGACCCGGCGCTGAGCTCGCCTGATCCTGCCAACCAGCCGGGTCAGCTCTACCACGAGGCGCTGCGTTCGCCCTGGCTGTGGCTGGTATACGCCATGGTCATCGTGATGGGCATGGTGCATGCCGGGGCGCAGGTGCTGGCGATCTACCTGCAGGGCACGTCGATCTATTCCGATCCCACGCTGCCGCTGAAAATGCAGCCGCCCGAGGAGACGGCTTTCTTCTCGATGCTGATGATTGTCTGGACGCTGGGTCTGCTGGCGTTCAAGCCGCTGCTGGGCTGGCTGAATGACCGCATCGGCATGCTCGTCACCATGCTGGTGTCGCTGGGCATGCAGGCGTTGACCTTTCTCTATCTGCCGTACATGGTCTACGGCAGCCCGGCGGTACTGATGTTCGTGGCCATGATCTTCATGGCGGCCGGCATGTCCAACGGCACCGTGCAGCCGCCGTTGCTGCTGTCGGGGACCGTGGGCCAGCGTGACTTTGGCAAGATCTGGTCGTTTTTTGGCACGGCCTACTTTATTGGCCTGGCGCTGGGTACGCCGCTGTGGGGTCTGGTGCGCGACCTGAGCGGCAGCTTCCTGCCGGGATTCCGCGCGGCACCGGTGCTGCTGATGCTGGTGGGGCTGCTGTCCTGGTGGGGCATGAAGCAGGGCCACGCCGCGTATCTGCGTCGTGCCGGGCAGGAAGGGCGCTGATGGACAGGCAAACGAAAAACCCGTTGCAGCAGGACTGCAACGGGTTTCTGTATGGTGCGGCTGGCAGGATTCGAACCCACGACCCCTTGGTTCGTAGCCAAGTACTCTAATCCAACTGAGCTACAGCCGCTGAAAGATGAAATTGTATACCGGAATTTGCTGTCGTGACAAGTCGCAGGTAAAAAAATGACAAATTTCTGCAGGAGAGTGGCATGTCGGTGAATCGGTCGGGCTTGCGCGGCATGCCGGCGGGCATCTGGGTGCTGGGCCTGGTCAGCCTGCTGATGGATATTTCCTCGGAGATGATCCACAGCCTGCTGCCGCTGTTCATGGTGACCGTGCTGGCGACTTCCGCCACCACGGTCGGCATCATCGAAGGGCTGGCCGAGTCGACGGCGCTGATCGTGAAGGTGTTTTCCGGCGTGCTGAGCGACTGGCTGGGCAAGCGCAAGGGGCTGGCGGTGCTCGGATACGGGCTGGGCGCGCTGACCAAGCCGCTGTTTGCCGTGGCCAGCAGCTCCGGGCTGGTGCTGACGGCGCGGCTGCTGGACCGGGTCGGCAAGGGCATACGCGGTGCGCCGCGCGATGCGCTGGTGGCGGACCTGACGCCGCCGGAAATCCGTGGTGCCGCCTTCGGCCTGCGGCAATCGCTTGATACCGTGGGCGCCTTCCTCGGGCCGCTGCTGGCGGTGGGTCTGATGCTGTTGTGGGCGAATGATTTCCGTGCCGTGTTCTGGGTGGCCGTGATTCCGGGTGTGCTGGCGGTGCTCTTGCTGCTGTTCGGCCTGCGCGAACCGGCCAGCCCGGTGCGCGAAAAGCGCGTCAATCCGATCCGGCGCGAGAACCTGCAACGTCTCGGTGCAGCCTACTGGTGGGTGGTGGCGATTGGCGCGGTGTTCACGCTGGCACGCTTCAGCGAGGCCTTTCTGGTGTTGCGCGCAGAGCAGGGCGGCATGGCGCTGGCGCTGATCCCGCTGGTGATGGTGGCGATGAATGCGGTGTATTCGCTGTCGGCCTATCCGTTTGGCAAGCTGTCGGACCGGGTCAGCCGGCAGGGGCTGCTGGCAGTAGGCCTGATCGTGCTGATTGCGGCCGACCTGGTGCTGGCCAGCAGCGCGCACTGGGCAGTGGTGCTGGCGGGCGTGGCGCTGTGGGGCGTGCACCTGGGGATGACGCAAGGCTTGCTGGCGGCACTGGTGGCCGATACCGTGCCGGCAGATTTGCGCGGCACCGGCTATGGATTCTTCAATCTGGTGAGCGGCATCGCCATGCTGGTGGCGAGCGTGCTGGCTGGCATGCTGTGGGACCGACTGGGAGCGGCGTACACTTTTTATGCCGGGGCCGTGTTCAGCGTGCTGGCGCTGGGGATGCTCTGGTGGCATGGGCGGCGCATGCACTGAGCGATTCAGGTATCGGACAAACGAAAAACCCGTTGCAGCGAACTGCAACGGGTTTCTGTATGGTGCGGCTGGCAGGATTCGAACCCACGACCCCTTGGTTCGTAGCCAAGTACTCTAATCCAACTGAGCTACAGCCGCTGAAGACACGCATTGTAGCAGCATTTTGGCAGCCGGTTCAAGGAATTTTCAAAATTCTTGGCGAGCCCGGTCTGGATGTCGATATCCATATTTTTTAATTGTCTAAGTTGCGTGGAAAAAGTGACGCTCTGCGTCTTATGCTGATGCCCCAGAGCCAAGTCGGCTCGAAGCGGGTAGGGCGTCACGTGCCTGCCTTCCTGTGTAAACCATGATCATGAGGTGTCCAGTTGGATCTGCAATCATCCCGTTTCAGGAATGAAACACCCCCTTCGGGCCAGGCGCGCATGCGCCTGCTGCCTGCTGCTGCCGTGCTGGCAGCCACCTTGACTACGGCTATGCCGGCGCTGGCCCAGCCGGCGCTGCAGGACATTGCGGTGGCGGCTGCCACCTGCTTCAACTGCCATGGCACGGATGGCCGCTCGAGTGGCTCGATCCCCTCGATTGCCAGCCAGCCCGAGCACTTCCTGCTGCAGCGCCTGCAGGATTTCAAGGCCGGCAGCGTCCCGCATGCGACCGTGATGACGCGCCTGATGAAGGGCTACAGCGATGCCGAGCTGCAGGGCCTGGCCAAGTATTTCTCGGAGGTGCCGCGATGAGCCAGCATGACAGCTCCTATTCCCGTCGGCAGATTCTGGGCGGCATGGCCGCTGGCGGCCTGTTGCTGGGGGCGCCTGCGCTGGTACGCGCGCAGCAGGCTTCGGCCCATGTGGTGGTGGTAGGTGGCGGCTTTGGCGGAGCCACGGCGGCACGCTATCTGCGCCGCTACCAGCCGGATGTGAAAATCACCCTGGTGGAACCGGCGCAGCGTTTCTATACCTGCCCGTTCTCCAACCTGTACCTGGCTGGCCTGAAGGAGTGGGATAGCCTGGGCCACGGCTTTGATGGCTTGCGCCAACTCGGCATCGAGGTGGTGCATGCCAGTGCCGAGCAGGTCGATGCCAACTCGAAGACAGTGAAGCTGTCCAACGGCGCTACGCTGCGCTGGGACAAGCTGGTACTGTCGCCCGGCGTGGACATGCAGTGGAACAAGCTGCAGGGCTATGACGAGGCTGCCGCCCAACTGGCGCCGCACGCCTGGAAGGCCGGCGCGCAGACACAACTGCTCAAGCGCCAGCTGCAAGACATGAAGGACGGCGGCACTTTCGTCATGACGATTCCGGAAAACCCGTTCCGCTGCCCGCCCGGCCCGTATGAGCGTGCAGCCATGGTGGCGCACTACTTCAAGCAGCACAAGCCGAAATCCAAGATCCTGCTGCTGGATGCCAAGACGGCATTCTCCAAGCAGGCGCTGTTCATGCAGGGCTGGAAGGCCCTGTACGGCGACATGATCGAGTGGGTTGGCCAGGTGGATGACGGCGAGGTGGTGCGCGTGGACGCAGCCAAGCGCGAGGTGGAAACGGCGTTCGGCCAGATCCACCGTGCCGATGTGCTGAACGTGATCCCGCCGCAGAAGGCCGGCTTTATCGCCGAGCGTGCCGGTGTTACCAATGGCAGCGGCTGGGTACCGGTCAACGGCGCCACGTTCGAATCCAGCCAGGTGAAGGATGTGTTCGTGGTGGGCGATGCGACGATTGCCGCCCCCATGCCCAAGTCCGGCTTTGCTGCCAACACCCAGGGCAAGCTGGTGGCGGCTGTAATCAGTGCGCAGCTGCGTGGCCAGGCCTTGCCGCAGGCCTCGTTTGCCAATACCTGCTACAGCCTGATCGGGACGGATTACGGCATTTCCGTGGCCGGCGTCTACAAGGCCGAAGGCAACAAGGTGATCGAACTGCCGGATTCGGGTGGCGTGAGTCCGCTGGATGCCGATGCGCGTTTCCGCCGCCAGGAGGCGCTGTATGGCGAAGGTTGGTATCGCGCCATCACGGACGATATCTGGGGCGCGTAAAGAGGAACTGAAGGGGTATATACCAGGGGCAGACGTTCTCCAAACGCTTACTCCGGTATCATCGGGGGCGACAAGCTTGCAATCTGGCTCTGGCCAGCTGCCTTGTCGCCCCTTTTTTGCACTTGACTTCATTCTTGACATGAAACGCAGAACCTTCATGGCCGCGCCGTCGGCCCTGGCGCTGGGTGCGGCCGCCGGCTTGCCCCTGTCCGCCGTAGCGGCACCCTCCATCATCAACGCCGAAACGCGCCTGTTGCCGCGCCATGGCGGTGGCCCGCGCATCGTCATCTGTGGCGGTGGCTGGGGCGGCCTGACCGCGGCACGCTACCTGCGACAGTGGATACCCAAGGCCGATGTGGTGGTGCTGGAACGCAACCCCACCTTCTGGTCCGGCCCGATGAGCAACAAGTGGCTGGTGGACATCGTCAACACCGACTTTGTCCATCACGACATGACACATCCCGCCAACAAGTACGGCTATCGCCTGATCCAGACCGAGGTCAACGGTTTTGACCGCCAGAAGCGCGAGGTGCGCACCGCGCATGGCGTGGTGGATTACGACTACCTGATTCTGTCAGGCGGCATTCGCGACAACTTCGAGGCCTGGTTTGGCGATGACCGCGAAGCGGCTAGCTACACCAGCAACCACTTCAACAGCGCCTACATTCCCAATGCCAAGATGCATGCGGTCAAGGCCAAGCTGAAGAACTTCAAGGGCGGCACCATGGTGATGACGTTGCCGCCACCGCCGCACCGCTGCCCGCCGTCGCCGTACGAACGGGCCTGCCTGATGGCCTGGCACATCAAGAAAAACAAGATCCCCGGCAAGATCCTGATCCTGGACCCCAAGCCCAAGATCGGCCCGATTGGCGAAGGCTACCGTCAGGCGTTCGAGGAGCTGTATCCCGAGATCATCACGCACGTGCCGAATGCCGGCGTGAAGTCGCTTGACCCGTACAAGAAGCGCATTTCCACCGCGGCTGGTGATTACGACTTTGACGATGCCATTCTGATGCCGCCGCACCAGGCGGCCGACATGGTCTGGCAGGCCGGCCTGATCGGCAAGGGCGAGGACGGCAAGCCGACCGGCTGGGCCGACATGGATCCGCGCTACTACACCGCGCGCAGCGATGACCGCGTGTATTTCGTGGGCGACCTGATGGGCGCGATCTCGCCGCAATTCGGCTATTACCCCAAGAGCGGCCACGTGGCCAACGCCATTGGCAAGATCGTGGCGCGCAACATCTCCGAGCGCGTGGCCGGCAAGGAAGTGGTGGCGGTGCTGCCCGACAACCTGTGCTTCATGATGGTGAACGGCGAACCGCAGGAGGAAATTGCGGTCAAGTTCGAGTACGAGGTGGACAAGGCCAGCGGCCATGTGCACCAGACGCAGATCGACATCGATGTGCGTACCACGGAAATGGTGAAGGAGGACTTTGCCTGGATCAAGGGACGATTTGATGATTTCCTGTTCTGAACATGGGTTGGCGTTGCCGTCGCGTCGCCAGCTGATCAAGGGCGCTGCCGCAGGTGCGGGGCTGGGTGTGCTGTCGCCGGTGCTGCTGGCGCAAAACGCCGATGCCCCGGTCAGCCCGCAGGTGACCAAGCTGGTGAATGACTTCCTGAAAGGCGGCAAGCCGCTGGCCGATGGCCTGAAGCTGGATCTGCCGGTGCTGGGCGACAACCCGTCCTCGGTGCCGATCAAGGTGCGCATCACGCTGCCGGTCAACGAGCAGAACTGGTGCGAGGAACTGATCGTGATCGCCGAGAGCAATCCGGTGCCGCTGGCCAGCCGTTTCTTCTTTTTCCCGGCCATGGGCACGGCAGAGGCGGCTATCCGCCTGCGCCTGATTGCATCGCAGAACATCCGTGCGCTGGCACGCATGAACGATGGCCGCCTGCTGATGACGCGCCAGTTCATTGAAGTGGTGCCCGGCAGCTGCGGTCTGTAAAGGAGACATCGAGATGATCAGACCCCCCCGCATCTGGATCAGCAACGCCACGCCCAAGAAGGGCGAGAAGGTGCGCGTGCGCGCCCAGACCACGCACCGCATGGAAACCGGGCTGCGCTCGGACGAAGGCGGCAAGACCATTCTTCGCAACATCGTCAACAAGTTCGAGGCTTCCCTGGGCGGCCAGCGGCTGTTCGTCTGGAACCCGGAAATCTCGGTGGCGATTGACCCCTACATCGAGTTCGTGTTCGTGGCCGGCAAGTCGGGTACGCTGAACATGGTGTGGACCGATGATGCCGGCAAGACGCAGTCGGCAGCACGCGAAGTGCTTGTGGCTGGCTGAAGCTTGCCGCCTGTCGCAGCAACGCCGCAGCCTGGAGCTGCGGCGTTTTTTTGCGCGCCATCGCTAGGGGTTTTCCATGATTGCAAAAAGCGACAATCAAGAATTTCATGCATTTTGCATCGCCAGATGTCGACTTCCAGCCATGCAAATCTTTGAATCTGCAGCGTATTTTGAAAATTACTTATTTCACATAGTGATATAAGTACGTGGAGCACATGTGCTGCAGCAATCCTGTACGGATTCCAAGGCTGTGTCAGCTTACCGTCAAGTCGCTCGGGATAATGCGGGTTTTTACTAGGGGGACAACCTTTCATGAGCACTTTTGCGATTGTCTTGTCACTGGTATTGCTGATGTTCCTGGCATACCGTGGCTACACCGTACTGCTGCTGGCGCCCATCATGGCGGCGCTGGCGGTGATCCTGTCTGGCGATGTGAGCCAGATGCTGCCGATCTATACCGAAACCTTCATGCGGGCGCTGGGCAACTACATGCTGGCGTTTTTCCCGATCTTCCTGCTGGGCGCGCTGTTTGGCCAGCTGATGGCGGATTCGGGTGCGGCGACCTCGATTGCGCGCTGGATCGAGCGCACGCTGGGCAGCAAGCACGCGATTCTGACCGTGGTGCTGGCCTGCGGCATCCTGACCTATGGCGGCGTGTCGTTGTTCGTGGTGGCGTTTGCGATTTACCCGATTGCCAAGTCGCTGTTCCGTGATGCCGACATTCCCAAGCGACTGGTGGCTCCGGCGATTGCGCTGGGATCGTTCACCTTCACCATGACGGCGCTGCCGGGCACGCCCTCAATCCAGAACGCGATCCCGATCAAGTATTTTGGTACCAATACCTTCTCGGCCCCGGGCCTGGGCCTGATTGGCGGCCTGATCATGTTTGCACTGGGCATGCTGTGGCTGCGTTCACGCGAACACAAGGCGCGCGTTGCCGGCGAGGGCTATGGCAACCACAACGACCACGAAGTAGGCCTGCGTGGCATGGTGGGCGAGGCCGACATGGGCGGCGACATCAACAAGACCATGCCGTTGCTGCTGGCGCTGCTGCCGCTGGTGCTGGTGATTGGCGTGAACGCGCTGTTCACCTACGGCATTTTCCCGGGCATGGAGTGGAGCTTCCTCAAGGAACGTTTCCCGACCATGGATGCGACCAAGCAGACCGGCATGTGGGCGCTGATCATTGCGCTGGTGGTAGCGATCGTGACGCTGCTGCTGGTGAGCATGGGCCGCTGGAGCAATCTGCAGGAGAGCATCAACAAGGGGGTGCTGGGCTCCATGCTGCCGATTTTCAACACGGCTTCCGAAGTGGGTTATGGCGCGGTGATTGCCAGCCTGGCCGGCTTTGCCATCATCCGTGATGCGGTGCTGAACGTGTCCAGCAACCCGCTGATTTCCGAGGCGGTGGCGATGAACGTGCTGGCGGGTATCACCGGTTCGTCGTCGGGCGGTTTGTCGATTGCGCTGCAGACGCTGGGCGCCGACTACCTGCGCATGGCGACCGAAGCCGGCATCAGCCCGGACCTGCTGCACCGCGTGGCCGTGATGTCGGCCGGCGTGTTCGACTCGCTGCCGCACTGCGGCGCCATCATCACGCTGCTGTCGATCTGCAAGCTGACACACAAGGAGTCGTACCTGAACATTGCGGCGATGACGATCGTGATTCCGCTGATGGCGCTGTCGGTGGTGATTGCGCTGGGGACGATGTTTGGGTCGTTCTGATGGAGTGAGATGAGGTCCTGGGCTGCGGCCTGCAGCTCAGCCGCACGCCGTTTGCCTTCCTCTTCAGTCTGGAAGGGTTCTACGCCAAGCCAGATCAGGGCTTCAATACTCCGGTCTCGCTTGTCGATGAAGCCCCAGCCGATAGCTGGCTGCTCTGCTTTTTGGCTTATGCTATTGCCCCTTTATGGCTACTTATGCAGAAACCAGTCGTGCGTTCGTTGGATCATAGACATAGCCTGTTATGGACTTGTCCTTGATCCGCTCGACCACCTCATCAATTACCTGCAACGGCACCAGAAACCACTCCCTGGGCCTGACCGGCTGCCCAAACCGGTCCTCGATCATCAGATCCAGCTGCGCAGCAGCAAAGACGCGGTGGAAGATGGCTTCCAGGCGGGTGCGGTTGAGGTTGTGCAGCTTGTAGGTGGCAACTATCTCCACATCTGCCAGCAGATAGGTGGCGTCTTTGCTGGCAGCGGCAATGCGGGTTTCCACTTTGCCACCGGTGACACCAATCTTGTGGATGATCTCGCGATGTTCGGCCACAAACGGGTGGCTGGAGAGGCTGCGCAGCACGTAGATGGTGCCTGTTTCCAGGTCGTCTGGTTCCGGAGCGTCGCCAAAGAGTGGCCCCATGTCTGGTTCGCTCAGGCGGCGACCGGTATCGTCCTTGTACAGGGCTCGCTGCAGGGAGAGTAGCAACAGGTTGCTTTCCGTGCCATTGGCAAAGATCACGCGCAGGCGGGCATCGTTCTTGCCATTGGGAGCCTTGAAAGACTCCCCAACTTCGGCCACGTAAGCCATTTGTCCACCCACGATAAAGAAGTTGCCTTGCTCCACACTGGTATCACGCCCAAAGCGCAGTGCCTTGCGGATGCCCGCTTGCAGCTCCTGTTCAGCCTGTTCAAAGAGGGGGGCAAAACGATCAAAGTCATCGCAGGCGCTGCGTTCCGCAATGTCTTCTGCGGCGCGCTTGGTGGCACTGGAACGCACATGGCGCAGCACGCTGATGTCATCAGGGTTGTCAGAGGTGGTTTCCACGCCAAGTTGGGAGAGCAGGGCGTCATCATCCAGGCTGTCCGGATCGACAGTGGTGGCGGCGCCTGGTTGCAGCAAACCAGGCGTATCCATCCCCGCTAGCAGCGCCTGAGCTTCCGGCAGTTTGCGCAACTGTTCCAGGCGTACCGCATACAGGCGCTCGAAAATATCTGCTTCTTCTGTCATCGCCGGAGCACGTCCATGCGCCTGGTAAAAGCGCAGAATATCCTCGAAGCCCGCCATGATGCGTTCTTCGCGTGGGGAGTGTTGCTCTGCCTTGATTGGTACAACTTCAACCCCCAGGGCCGCCAGCAGGGCATCATCATCCATGTGATTCACTGTGCAGCCTCCCGTTGCGCCTTGGCGCGGTAGCGTGCCAGTGCCGCAACGCCTTCGGCCATCCTCTGTTCCCAGGCGTCGGACGAGTTAATGTCCGGCAGGCGTCCGCGTTCCTTCTTGAACATCAGGGCCCGCATGGCCAGCTCGCGTGCTTCCTCTTCGGACAAGGTGATTTTCTTGCCGGCAATACTGGCTTGTACCTGGCGCAGGGTTTTTTCGTCCATGGTCCTGGCCAGCACGGCGTAGGCTGCTTCAAAGGGGTTGATGCGGTCGATCAGGTCAATGTCCAGGTCACGCACGTTGACAAACTTGCGTACGCCATCGATCAGTGCGGTATTGCCGCCGCCATGGGCATCGCCCTGAGCCAGCGCCAACTTGGCCTGCTGGGTGATGTTCATGGCGGCAATTGCGTGCTGTCGAATGGCTTCCTGTTCTTCGGTGCTCAGCTCCGGGTAGCGTTCCCGCACGATTTTGCCCATGCGCAGCACGGTCAGGTCTTCTGGCAGGGTATTTTCCTGGTCGAACAGGCCGCGTTCCAGTGCCGTTTTGTCCTGCAGGAAGCTGGTGATGACCTCATTCAGATCTTCGCGGCAAATGCGGCTGGCCTCGGGCGTGGTGGGCTGGTTCAGGCCGTTGATTTCGATATGGTATTGGCCGGTAGCCTCGTTCACCCCCACATTGCTGCGGCCTTCCAGGTAGCCCTCCGGACCATAGTCATAGCCATCCCTGGGGCCTTGATTCTTTGGCGTGAACTCGTAACGGGGCGCAAGTACCTGCTCCATCAGCAAACTGGCGGAAATGGCCTTGAGCATGTCGTTCACGGCTTCCGTCACGATGCTCTGGTCTGCCGCAGGTTCGGCAATCAGGTTGGTAAAGCGGGCGCGCTCCTTGCCTTCGGCATCGCGGGTGGCGCGGCCAATGATCTGCACGATTTCGGTCAGGCTGCTGCGGTAGCCAATGGTCAGCGCGTGTTCGCACCAGATCCAGTCAAAGCCTTCCTTGGCCATGCCCAGCGCGATGATGATGTCCACATGGTCGCGGTTGTGCTTCTGCGCCGGATTTTTCAAGGCGCTCAGCACGCTGGAGCGGCGGGCCTGGTCACTGTCATCCACCAGGTCGGCAATTTTCAGTATGCGGCCCTCCGGCGTTTGCACCAGATGAAAGCCGGTGGCTGCATCAACCCCTTTCCATTCCCCCAGCGCGTGCATGATCTCGTTGACCTCGCGTTCCTTGTCCTGCAGGCTTTCACGCGAATTGACGTTGGGAATATGGACAATGGTCTTGAAAGCCGGATTCAGCACATGGTGGATGGCTTCCACATAGCTGCGCGTATAGAAGAAGTAGCCAATATCCAGCGACTTCAGCCAACGATAGCCATTGAGCTGCTCGTAATAGGTGTAGGTCACTGTTTCAAAGCGCGCTTCGTCAGCGGGTGCCAGCACGGCGGCGCTATCGCCCCGGAAATAGGAGCCCGTCATGGCGACCAGATGCACCTTGTCGCGGGCAATGAATGCGCCCAGTTGCTGGCCCAGCTTGTTGTCCGGGTTGCTGGACACATGGTGGAATTCGTCGATGGCGAGCAGGCGGTCGTCAAAGGCCTCGATGCCCAGTTCATCCACTGCAAAGCGGAAAGTGGCGTGGGTGCAAACCAGCACCTTGTCATTACTGGCCAGAAAGTGGCGAACCGCCTCCACCTTGGATTTGGCTACCCGCGGTTCATCAATACCGGGTGCATTGCACAGGTTCCATTGCGGGGCGACCTGCCAATCGGCAAAGAAGCCGAATTGGCTCAGGGGTTCATCGGCAAAGCTGCTGCCAATGGAGCGTTCGGGTACCACAATGACGGCTTGTTTGAGGCCTTGATGGTGCAGTTTGTCCAGGGCGATAAACATCAGCGCACGGCTCTTGCCGGAGGCGGGCGGGGACTTGATCAGCAGGTATTGCTCGCCACGTTTGGCATAGGCGCGCTCCTGCATGGGGCGCATGCCCAGGGCATTGGACTTGCTGGACGCGCCGGTACGTGCGGTGGTGATGGACACTGCAGGGATGATGCGGGCGTTGGCCGGGTTGCTGTCTTGGGTCATGTCTGGAGTGTAGGCGGGCAGGAATGGGTGGATGTAAAAAAGAGAGGCTTCAAACCGCCCTGATGTAGCCCGGCAGACATCTCATCAGGCTGTCAGCGGGCTTTGCGCTTATTGCCACTGGTGGTCATCCGGGTGTACAGGTCAAACAGCTTCTCCAGCCGTTCAGTGTCGTTCCTGAAACGGCGGCCGATGTAGATGCGTTCCAGCACTTCGTCGTTGCGTTCGTGGGCGTGGCGCAGGTTCTCGGGCATCTTGTCCGGGTCGTACAGATCCGCGATGGTGGCGGGGAAATGCACCTCGCGCGCCAGCAGGATGTCTTCGGCGCAGCGCGTCAGGTCGAGCTTGTTCTGCTCCGTCAGCAGGGGGACGGGGAAGGTGTTCCAGCCCAGGGTGTTGGAATAGCGAAAATCAGTTTTCAGCTTGCCACATACCGTGCCGATCCAGACCAGATGCAGGCGGGAGGCGATCAGGGCCATGTTCCAGAGGGGGGCGTCGTAGAGGGCGAAGGCGAGGTTGGTCACTGTCGTGCGCGCATCCACGAGCCCAACGGGCAGATACTGGCGGTTCTCAGATGAAACACCTGGCATGACCAGCGTTTGCTGCGTCCCGATATTCATTTCCCGCATTTGATGCGCGCGCTCTGCCATCTGGCGCGCGCCGGCATCGCGGCTGGCCAGACGCATGGCGCGCACGCCCTCTATGCGTTGTCGGATACTGGCAATCTGCATGGCCTCATCCAGGTCGGCATCGCTAATCCACAGGCAGTAACGCTCCAGCCCACGAATAAACTCCGCAGAACCATAAATGCGGCGAATAAAGCGTTCGCGCTGCGCGGGCATCAGTTGCAGCGCTGCTACCTCATCTCTGGTCAGCAGCAGATGGCCGCCATCGACGGGCTTGTTGCCAAAGTTCATGTCTGCCTGACCACATAAGGGGCGAGTGGCCTTGCTCACTGTCACATTGACGCCCGGCACCAGATAGGCATTGATATGGCTGACTTCCTTGACATCCACAGCGTCCTTGTTGCCATCGGCAGGCAGGGAGTACAGGCGCCGCGTTGCCGGTGGCTGGCTGGAAATGCCCACAATGGCCACCGTCACGCCCGCATTGTGGCTGGCCAGATTGGCCCACTTGAAGCTGGTATGGGCAAAGGCGATTTCACTGCCGGTGGCAAAAATGGCCGGCCACAGAATCGGCACCTGCTGCCCCTGGCAAATGGAGTTGGTCGTTACAAAGGCCGCAACTGACGGGGTTTGCGTTCCGTATTCGGCAGCCTTCATGAACCAGCCGGCCACGTAATCCAGTGAGCGCCACTGTCGCGCATGGCGTGCCAGCACCGCCTCCAGATCGGCCTTTTGCTCATCGCTTTGCCAGGTGGAGCCCAAGTACGGTGGGTTGCCGCAAATATAGGTTTCACCACCTTCGTTGTCGAAGTGGATTTCGGCCTGATCCAGCGGAATTTCAAAGAGATCATCCGCCACCAGTTGCACATGGGTGCCGGTGGGCGGACAAATGCTCAGCCAGTCCAGTCGCAGGGCGTTGCCGCTGACAATCCAGTTTTCATTGCTCAGAGGCAAGAATTCGGCCAGCGCATCCTGTTGTCCCCGGTACAGCACATCACACTGGAACTCGGCAATGATCAGCGCCAGCCGGGCAATCTGCGCCGGAAAATCGCGCAGTTCGATACCCCGGAAATTGGTCAGCGGAATCACGCTGCCCAGGTGGGGCTCCTGACGGCGGCGGTTGATCTCCGCCTCGATCGCGCGCATCTGCTTGTAGGCAATCACCAGAAAGTTGCCACTGCCGCAGGCCGGATCAAATACGCGAATGCGCGCCATGCGCTTGCGCAGGTTCAGCAGCTTGCGCTCGTTGTTGCCTGCTGCTTCCAGCTGGCTGCGCAACTCATCCAGAAACAGCGGATTGAGCACCTTCAGGATGTTCGGCACACTGGTGTAGTGCATGCCCAACGCGCCGCGCTCATTGTCATCGGCCACGGCCTGGATCATGCTGCCAAAGATATCGGGGTTGATCTCCTTCCAGTTCAACGCGCCAGCGTGCAGCAGATAGGTGCGCGCCATGCGGGTAAAGCGCGGCACCTGTGGTGTACCGGCAAACAGGCCACCGTTGACGTAGGGAAAGGCATCGGCCCAGCCGGGCAGGCGGGGCAGGTCGTTGCCGCGATCCGAATGGCGCAGATTCATGGCGCGGAAGATGTCTGCCAGCACCGCATGCGTGTTGCTGCTGTCGCGCTCGCTCATCTGCTCCACGGTCTGGGTAAACAGGCCGTTTCGGCTAAAAATCCCCGTGTCTTCGGCAAAAAAGCAGAAGATGAGCTGAGCCATGAAGTGGTTCATGTCAGCGCGGCGGTCTTCGCCAGCCCAATCCGGGTTCTCGCGCAGCAGTTCCAGGTACAGCTTGTTCAGGCGACCCGTGGCGCGCACATCGACCGGGTTGTCCTTGATTTCCTGAATGGTGGAAATGCCCGCCAGCGCCAGGAAAAAGCCGAAATGGTCGGCAAATTGCGGGTAGGCGCAGGCAATGGTGTCGCCTTCCAGCAGGTTTTCTGCTTCCAGTGTGTCGCCATCGGTGGCCAGGATGTAGCGGGCCTTGCCCCTGGTCGTGGCCGGGCTGCTACGTAGCGCCTGCAAGGTCTGGCTTACCTGACCAGCCTCGCACACGGCCAGATGGATGTTGTTGCGCTGCAGAACGCCGCCTGTTACATCCGAGGCATTGTTGTTGCCGCTGCGCAGGCGCTTGAGCGCAGTTTCCTTGTTGCCAAACGCAGCCAGAAACGCAAACGGAAACTCCGCAGCGTCAAAGTCCTGCAGGGCCAGGTCGGAGAGGGCGGCTTCGATTTCTACGGCGTTCATGGAGGGAGATTATCACCGCAGCCATACCGCCGAGGCTGGGTTGGGCAGTCATGGCGGTGGTTCCCATGGGGTGATGTGGACTGTGTTCCTGCTGGTTGGTCCTTGGCTGCTTTGTGCATGGCTCATGCTGCGGCTCCGCATGACATGGCAGGTTGTCAGTCGGTGTCACCAACTCGGCACAATAAAAATATAGGTCCAATGAATTATTATTTTTAATAAATATAATTAAATAAAATCTAATATTGATGTGTGAGAGCCATGCTTGCGCAACTGCGTATTGGTGTGGACCAGCAAGGCGATCCCTGAATGCTGGCATGAGAGACAGTCATTTCGTAACTACAAAAATGCTTGACAAACCATTAAGCGTAACTACAATAATTTATGCCAATCCTGACGTTTGACTCGAACAAGGATGCCATCAACCAGCAAAAGTATGGCATGGCATTGGGTGTAGCCGGTGAACTTGCATGGGACGAAGCCCTGGGCTGGGAGGATTCGCGGAAAGACTATGGAGAAAAGCGGATGTGCGCCCTGGTGCCCATGGAGGATCGCCTGTACTTTGTAGCCTATGTAGACAGGCCACCAGCCGCTCCTGCAGAGCGCCGCATCATCAGCCTGAGAAAAGCGAACCTGAGAGAGGTACACCGTTATGTCACGGAATATTAAAAGCCGCACTGGCAGAGTGCTGCAACTGCCGACACCAGCCGAAGATGCCGCCATCACGACTGCCGCTCAGGTTGACCCCGATGCACGTCTGCTCACAGATGCCGAATGGGAGCAAGTCAGGCCACAGCTGCGTCGCGGGCGTCCGCCGGGCAGTGGCAGCAAGACGCAAGTCACCTTGCGCATTGACAGCGCCGTACTGGAGGCCTTCAGGGCCACGGGCGCTGGCTGGCAGACGCGCATCAATGAGGTATTGAAAAGCTGGGTGAAACACCATGCGTGATGCGGGGCAGGTACTGCTGTGCTGCAACAGGCAGAAGCGCTTGCCCTGAAGGCATCTGGTAGGGCGTGCAGGACTTGAACCTGCGACCAAGGGATTATGAGTCCCCTGCTCTAACCAACTGAGCTAACGCCCCCCTGCGTTCCACGCAATCGCGTATTGTAGCCGCCAATGGCAGGGCAGGGGCATGCCACGACCCCATCGCCTCCTGTAGCATAACGCCATGCTCACCCTGATCCGTACCCATCCCCGACTCGCCGCCAGCATTGCCGTGGGCGTGTTGGCCGGTGGCCTGTTGCCCTTTGTCTGGCATGCCGATCTGCACGCCCATGTGCTGGTGGCCTGGAGCATGGGGGCGGTGGTGTATCTGCTGTCGGTGTGGCACATGTGCCAGGCCGATGCCAGTGTGGACAGTATCCGCCGGCGGGCCCGTGTGCAGGCCGAGGGCCATGGCATGGCGCTGGGGCTGGCCCTGCTGGCAATTGTGCTGGCACTGGTGGCCGTGGTCACGCAAATGGCGGCGGCGCGCGCGTTGCAGGGCACAGCCAAGGGGCTGCATGTGGCGCTGGCGATGCTGACGGTATCGCTGGCCTGGGTGTTCATCCACACCCTGTTTGCGCAGTTGTACGCGCATGATTATTACGAGCAGGAGCGCCTGCACGGCCAGCCAGGTCTGGCGTTCCCGGATACGCGGCAGCCCGGCTATCTGGATTTCTTCTATTTCGCCTTCGTGATCGCCACCTCGGGCCAGACGGCTGACGTGAGCTTTACCAGCACCCGCATGCGCCGCACCGGCCTGCTGCACTGCGTGCTGGCCTATGCCTTCAACGCCATCGTGCTGGCCATGGCCATCAATATCGCGGCCGGTTTTTTCTGAGCCTTACTCGGGTGCAGTTTCCCGCGTCACCATCACCTGGTCGATGCGGTAGTTGTCCACGTCCATCACCTCGAAGGTGTATTCGCCCCACACCACGCGGTCGGTGCGGCGCGGCATGCGGCGCAGCATCACCATCATGAAGCCGGCCATGGTCTCATAATCGCCCTCGTGCGGCAGGTCGTCCTGGAGGTGCAGGGCGCGCTCCACATCGCTGATCGGCGTGACGCCATCAATCAGCCAGGAATGGTCGTCACGGCGCACGATCAGGTCTTCCTCGTCCATGGACACCAGATCGCCCATGACCGTGCTCATCACGTCATTCAGCGTTACCACGCCCACCACCATGCTGTATTCGTTCACCACCACGGCAAAGTCCTCGTGCACCTGGCGGAACTGTTCCAGCACCTCGGCCAGCGTCAGGCGGTCGGGCACGGCCAGTACCTTTTGCAGCAGGGTCGGATCGCGCAGGTGGATGGCCTCGTTGCGCATGGCGCGCTGGAACAGGTCCTTGGCATCCACATAGCCCACCACGCGGTCCATGTCCTCGTCCATCACCGGGTAGGTGGAGAAAGGTTCGGCCGTGATGCGGGCACGGATGATGGCATCAGGCTCGTCCAGGTCAAACCAGGCGATGCGGTCACGCGGCGTCATGGCGCTGGTGACGGTGATGCTGTCGAGCTCGAACACGTTCTCGATCACCTGCTGCTCGTTGCGTGCCAGCAGGCCGGATTGGGCACCGGCCTCGGCCAGCGAGAGGATGTCATCGGGCGTGACGCGGTCATCGCGCTGGGTCGGCATGCCGAACAGGCGCAGCAGCACATCGGCCGTCTTGCTGTAGAACCACACCAGCGGGCGCAGCAGCAGCGTGACCAGCTGCATGGGCCGCACCAGGCGGATGGCAAATTTTTCCGGCTCGTTCATGCCGATGCGCTTGGGCAGCAGATCGGAAAACAGGATGAAGGCCGACGTCACCACCAGAAAGGAGAGGGCGAAGCCCAGACTGGCGGCTTGTGTGGCAGGCAGCACGCGTGCCAGCAGCTGGCTGAATACTGGCGTCAGGCTGCCTTCGCCCACGATACCGCCCAGGATGGCGATGGCATTCTGGCCCACCTGCACCACGGTGAAATAGTCGCCGGGCTGTTCCTGAATGCCCAGCACCACATGGGCACGGGCCTCGCCATCATCGGCCAGTTGCCGCAGGCGGACGCGGCGTGAGGCCGCCAGCGAGATTTCCGCCATGGAAAAAAACGCCGATGCCAGGATCAGCGCAATCAGCAACAGGGCTTGGGCAAGCGTCATACAGGAGAGGGTGGGTGGCACACCGGTAGCGGACAGCGTGTGCAGCGGGCTACCGGCCCGGCTGTCCGTACCACGAGGCGGCCCCGCCGCCGCTCAGGCGGCAGGGGCAGCGGGATCAGTCCTGCTTGGGCAGGGCCTGCACCATTTGCTGCAGCTCGCCGTTTTCGTACATTTCCATCATGATGTCGGAACCGCCGATGAACTCGCCGTTCACGTACAGCTGCGGAATAGTGGGCCAGTTGCTGTAGGTCTTGATGCCCTGGCGAAGCTCATCGTCTTCCAGCACGTTGACGGTAGCCACCTGGCGCGGGTCCACGCCGATTGCCTTCAGGATCTGGATGGCACGGCCGGAGAAGCCGCACATGGGGAAGCTGGCGTTGCCTTTCATGAACAGCACAATGGGGTGGCTCTTGACCAGTTCGTCGATCTGTTGCTGGGTATCGCTCATGGGAAAAATCCTGCTAAAAAAGTCTCAATACAGCGCACCCGGAGCTGGGTGCATGGGGGAGATTATCGGCCAATTCGGGTGTCCTGAAATCGGCAAGGTTGCTTAGGGTGTCTCCTCCAGACAGCCACCCGTGCAGCGGGCCGTGCCGGCCAGATCCCGGCGCGATTGCACCTGGCTGAAGCCCTGCTCGCGCAGCAGTTGCTGTACGGCCTCCGCCTGATCGTAGCCATGTTCCAGCAGCAGCCAGCCGCCGGCATGCAGGTGCCGTGGCGCCTGCGCGATGATCTGGCGGATGTCCTCCAGGCCATCGCTGCCGCTGGTCAGCGCCTGCAGCGGTTCGTGCGTGAGCGCAGCCAGATGCGGATCGTCGTTGCGGATATAGGGCGGGTTGCTGACGATCAGGTGAAAGCGCAGGTCGCCAAAGGGCTGCAGCCAGTTGCCATGGGCAAAACGGATCGGCAATTGCAGCGTGCGGGCATTGTGTTGCGCTACCTGCAGGGCGTCGGCGCTGGCATCGCAAGCATATACCTCGGCCTGCGGCGCGTTGGCCGCCAGTGCGCAGGCAATGGCGCCACTGCCGGTACCCAGATCGGCCAACAGCGGCTGTTGTGGCAGGCCGGGCAGCAGTTCCAGCGCCCAGTCGACCAGGGTTTCCGTATCGGGGCGCGGATCGAGCACGCGCGCATCCACTGTCAGCTGCAGGCCGTAAAACGCATGAAAACCGCGCAGATAGGCGACCGGCTCGCCGGCCAGCCGGCGCTGCACCAGCTGTTGCCAGTGTGCCAGTTGTTGCGCGGTCAGGGTCTGCTCGTCATGCGCCAGCAGCCAGGCCCGGTCGGCATCGTCCTGGCCAATGGCGTGCAGCAGCAGCAATTGCGCATCGATGCGAGGCAGGCCCGCATGTGCGACCTGCTGCAGCGCCTGGGCCAGGCTGGGCAGGGTGGCGGCTGTCACTGGTTGACTTCCAGCTCGGCCAGCAGTTCGGCCTCGCGCGCATGGCAGAGCGCCTGCAGCACTTCGGACAGATCGCCCTCCATCACATAGGCCAGCTTGTACAGCGTCAGGTTGATGCGGTGGTCGGTCAGACGGCCCTGCGGAAAATTGTAGGTGCGGATGCGGTCGCTGCGGTCGCCGCTGCCGACCAGGCCCTTGCGCAGCGCGGCCTCCTTGGCGGCACGGGCGCTGCGCTCCTGCTCCTGGATACGCGCTTGCAGCACCTGCAGCGCCTTGGCCTTGTTGCTGTGCTGGCTGCGGCCGTCCTGGCATTCGGCCACGATGCCGGTGGGCAGATGCACCACGCGCACGGCGGAATCGGTTTTGTTGACGTGCTGGCCGCCGGCGCCGCTGGCGCGGAAGGTATCGATGCGCAGATCGGTCGGGTTGAGCGTGATGGCCTGGGCCGGGTCGGGTTCGGGCATCACGGCCACGGTGCAGGCGCTGGTGTGCACGCGACCTTGCGATTCGGTGACTGGCACGCGCTGCACGCGGTGACCGCCGGATTCGAACATCAGCGTGCCGTACACGCCCAGATGCGTATCGCTGCTGTCCGGGCCTTCCAGCCGCAGCACGATTTCCTTGTAGCCGCCCAGTTCGGCCGGCGATTCGCTGATGGTTTCCACGCGCCAGCCCTGGGTTTCGGCGTAGCGCGTGTACATGCGCGCCAGATCGCCGGCAAACAGGGCGGATTCGTCACCGCCGGTGCCGGCGCGGATTTCCACATAGGCCGGGCGTTCGGCGTCCGGATCCCTGGGCAGCAGCAGGCGCTGCAGCTCGTTTTCCAGCGTGGCCAGCTCGGCCTGGCCGGACTGGATTTCCTCTTCGGCCATCTCGGCCATGTCGGCATCGTCCAGCAGCTCCTGCGCGGTGGCGATATCGGTCTCGACCTGCTGGTAGCGCTGCCAGCGGCCAGCGATCTGCGTGATCTGGCTGTGCTCGCGCGAGAGCGCCAGGAACTTGTCCATGTCCTGCATGATGTCCTCGCGGCTGAGCAGGAAATCGAGTTCGTGCTGGCGTTCGGCGTAGCGCTGCAGCTGGGTGCGGAGAAAGGGCTTCATGGCAAGACGGGCCGGCGGGAATCGGACAACAGGCCTGCGCGGGCAGGCCTGGAAGGCGGGGCAGGGGAGCGTGCGGCGCTAGACCAGCGGCGGGCCGTACTTGTTGCTGCCCGGCTCACCCTGGCGCAGGGTCAGGACCAGCACGATCACGCTGCCGATGATGCTGAACACATGCAGCAGCTGCCACCAGCCGCTCAGGCCGGTATCGTGCAGGCGGCGCGCGCCCACGGCGTACATGGGCAGCGAAAAGGCCAGCACGGCCACGGCCGACAGCAGGGTCAGCGCCGTGGCCTGTTCCTCGCTCAGCAGCAGGGCGGCGGGCAGGGCGACGATGTAGTAGAACAGCAGGAACCAGAAATATTCGGAACGCGAAGCACGGCCGGAGAAATCGGCGTACTTGCGCAGGCAGGTCTGGACTGCGGTGATAAAGCCCATGCGCTGCGTGCCCTGTGCGGCCAGCGGGGCAGCGGAGGGGCTCCAGCCGGCTGGAGCCGGCGGCGGTGCGGCATCGGCAGCCGGCTGCAGTCCGGTGGACTGCCACAGGCCGGGGACATCACGTGCCGGCATCCACTCGGTCAGGCCGTTGTGCCAGACATGGTCGTTCATGCCGAAGCGGCCTTGACGGGCCTGCTCCTGCAATTCGGCGCGGGTGTAGGGGCCGGATTTCTGCTGGTCGACGGCAAACCACCAGATGCGGTCCTGCGTTGTATCACTCATGCCTTGGCTTGATTCCTGTTGCTGCGGAGATAGAAACGGCGCACCGCATCGCTGGCGTGCACCTGGGTCGCCAGATCGGGCTGGCGCAGTTCGGACAGGGCGCCGTGCAGCATCTTCTGCGTGAGGCCGCGGCTGAGCGCCTCGAGCACGGCGTCGATGTCATCGCCCTTGGCCAGGCGCTTGCGGGCCTTGGCCAGCTCCAGCGCACGCCATTGCTCGGTCTGGTCCTGTACTTCACGGATCAACGATACCACGCCATAGTGCGGATCACGTTGCTGCAGCCAGTGCATGAAGTTGCGCACGCCTTCATCGATGATGGCCTCGGCTTGCGAGACGGCGGCCTGGCGCTGGGCCTGGCCGGTCTGCACCACGCTGGCGAGATCGTCCACGGTGTAGAGGTAGGCATCGGACAGGGCCTTGACCTCGGGCTCGATATCGCGCGGCACGGCCAGGTCCACGATGAACATGGGGCGGTGGCGGCGCTTCTTCAGCGCGCGCTCTACGGCCCCCAGGCCGATGATGGGCAGGGTGCTGGCGGTACAGCTGATGACGGCATCGAACTCGTGCAGGCGATCGGGAATGTCGGCCAGCTTCATCACGCTGCCGCCAAAGCGGCTGGCCAGGGCCTCGCCGCGCTCCATGGTGCGGTTGGCAATCACGATCTGCTTCGGATTGCGCGCGGCAAAGTGGGTGCTGGCCAGCTCGATCATCTCGCCCGCACCGACGAACAGGATGCGGATCTTGCCGATGTCCTCGAACAGCTGCGAGGCCAGGCGCACGGCGGCGGCGGCCATGCTGATGCTGTGGGCACCGATTTCGGTACTGCTGCGCACCTGCTTGGCGACCGAGAAGCTGCGCTGGAACAGCTGGTTGAGCGTGGTGCCCAGGCTGCCGGCGGCTTCGGCGGCGCGCACCGCGTCCTTCATCTGGCCCAGGATCTGGGCTTCGCCCAGCACCATGGAATCGAGTCCGCTGGCGACGCGGAAGGCGTGGCGCGCGGCGGTATCGTTCTGCAAGGTGTAGGTGTACTGGCGCAAGGCATCGCTGCTGACGCCGCCGGCCTGGGCCAGCCAGTCCAGCGTGTGGGCGATATCGATGCGGTCACTGGCGCAATACACCTCGGTGCGGTTGCAGGTGGAAATGATGGCCGCTTCCGGATGCTGCGAAAAAGTCTGGCGCAGGCCGTGCAGGGCCGGCCCCATCTGCTCGACGGCAAATGCGAAACGGCCACGCAAATCCAGCGGCGCGGTATTGTGGTTGATGCCCAAGGCCCATACTGACATGGGCATGATTATAAAATCCCTGTTTGCTTCTGTCTGCACAGATCTACAACAGTCGCACAAGCTACTACACCATGGGATTTTTCGACCTGCTCAACCACCTGTTCAACCTGCTGCTGCCAGCCCTCTGGATGGCCACGCTGCTGCTGCTCTGGCACCGCCTGCTGGCGCGCCGCCATGCCATCACGCTGGGCTGGCGCCAGCAGTGGCTGCGCCTGTTCGTGGCCGGTGCGCTGGTGCTGCTGGTTGGCCTGGTGTTGCAGGGCGATGGCGCCATGACCACCTATATCGCGCTGGCCGTGGTCACCGGAGCCTATCAGGCCTGGCTGTTGCGCCGCTACCGTCCGGCCTTGCCTTCGCTGGATCCGGCCGCAACGGTGACACAGTACCCCGATCCCCGCTGAGCCCGGGGCAGCGGCTTTTTGCTTTCACATTTGTTGCAGTGCAGTATCCACAAAGATGTCTGGTGTAACCCCTTAGACTAAAATCCCTGTTTGCGCCAGATTTACCCAGCGTCCCGCCCGCTCCAGGCGCGATGCGTCATGAGGCCCTGATCGCCATGAATGCACCCGTAATGCACAAGAATTTGCTGGCCGCCGCCGATGGCCGCCAGCGCATCCGCGAGATTCCCTACAACTACACCAGCTTCTCCGATGCCGAGATCGTGGAACGCCTGATGGGCTACCACGGCTGGGAACTGCTGAACGAGTTGCGCAGCGAGCGCGAGACTGGCCGTTCCGCCCGCATGCTGTACGAGGTGCTGGGCGACATGTGGGTGATCAAGCGCAACCCCTATGTGCAGGACGACCTGCTGGACAACCCCAAGCGCCGCGCCATGCTGATTGATGCCATGCGCCACCGCCTGGGCGAGATCGACAAGCGTCGCAGCAACGGTGGCAACAGCAAGGACGAGCGCCGCAATGCCGCCGTCGGCGAGTTGCTGGAACTGGCGCACGAGGCGGTCAACAGCTTCGATCGCTCCTTTGGCGTGACACTGGATCTGCGCCAGCAGGTGCAACGCCGCCTGGGCCGCCATACGCACAAGGACAACATCAAGTTTGACGGCCTGAGCCGCGTCAGCCATGTGACCGACGCCACCGACTGGCGCGTCGAGTATCCCTTTGTCGTGCTCACCCCCGACACCGAAGCCGAAATGGCCGAGCTGGTCAAGGGCTGTGTCGACCTGGGCCTGACCATCATTCCGCGTGGCGGCGGTACCGGCTATACCGGTGGCGCCATCCCGCTGACCTGGAAGAGTGCCGTCATCAACACCGAAAAGCTGGACCAGCTGACCGAAGTCGAGATGGTGCAGCTGCCCGGCATGGACCATCCGGTGCCGACGGTCTGGAGCGGCGCCGGCGTGGTGACGGTCCGCGTGGCCGAAGCCGCCGAGCGCGCCGGCCTGGTGTTTGCCGTGGACCCGACCTCGATCGAGGCTTCCTGCATTGGCGGCAACATCGCCATGAACGCCGGCGGCAAGAAGGCCGTGCTCTGGGGTACCGCGCTGGACAACCTGGCCAGCTGGCGCATGGTGACACCGAATGCCGAATGGCTGGAGGTGCACCGCATTGGTCACAACATGGGCAAGATCCACGACGCCGATATGGCCAGCTTCGAGCTGCGCTACTTTGCCGCTGACGGCAAGACGCCGCTGCGCACCGAACGCCTGGATATTCCGGGTGCCACCTTCCGCAAGGAAGGCCTGGGCAAGGACGTGACCGACAAGTTCCTCAGCGGCCTGCCGGGCATCCAGAAAGAGGGCTGTGACGGCCTGATCACCAGCGCGCGCTGGGTCATGCACCGCATGCCCACGCACAGCCGCACCGTCTGCCTGGAGTTCTTCGGCAGCGCCAAGCTGGCCGTGCCCAGCATCGTCGAGATCCGCGACTTCATGTTCGAGGAGCAGAAGCGCACCGGCGTGATGCTGGCTGGTCTGGAGCACCTGGACGACCGCTACCTGAAGGCAGTCGGCTACGCTACCAAGAGCCAGCGTGGCTCCAGCGGCGAGATGGGCGGCAGCGGCCTGCCCAAGATGGTGCTGATCGGCGATATCGTCGGTGACGATCCGGACGCCGTGGCACGTGCCACCAGCGAAGTCGTGCGCATTGCCAACAGCCGCGCCGGCGAAGGCTTTATTGCCACCACGCCCGAAGCGGCGAAGAAATTCTGGGCCGACCGCAAGCGCACCGCGGCCATCAGCCGCCACACCAACGCCTTCAAGATCAACGAGGACGTGGTGATTCCGCTGCCGCGCATGGCCGAGTACACCGACGGCATCGAGCGTATCAACATCGAGCTGAGCCTGCGCAACAAGATCCAGCTGTGCGACGAGTTGCTGGCCTTTTTTGACCAGCCGGTGCTGCCGCTGGGCAAGTTCGATGCCGAAGCCGCCGCCATGGAAAGCGGTGATGTGCGCGACCTGCTGCCGCAGCGCGTGGCCAAGGCCAAGGCGCTGATTACCGAAGTGCGCGCGCAGTGGCAGGGCTGGTTCGACAATATCGATGCCCACTTCCTGGAACTGCAGGACCACTCCTTGCGCGCCAGCTGGAAGACCCAGCTGCGCAAGCCGTTCCAGTCGATTTTCCTGGGCGATGCTTACAAGCCGCTGCTGGAAGCGGTGGATGCAGTACACCAGCGCGTGCTCAAGGGCCGTGTCTGGGTGGCGCTGCACATGCACGCCGGTGACGGCAACGTGCACACCAACATCCCGGTCAACAGCGATGACTACGACATGCTGCAACTGGCCCATGGTGCGGTCAAGAACATCATGGCGCTGGCGCGCAGCCTGGACGGCGTGATTTCGGGCGAGCACGGTATCGGCATCACCAAGCTGGAATTCCTGACCGATGACGAGCTGGCGCCGTTTGCCGACTACAAGGCGCGCATCGATCCCGAAGGCCGCTTCAACAAGGGCAAGCTGCTGCGTCCGGTGGTAATGAGCGATTCCCAGCGTGCCGTCTATGCCGGCACCACGGCGCTGGCCGACTTGACCAATGCCTATACGCCGAGCTTTGGCCTGATGGGACACGAGTCCATCATCATGCAGCAGAGCGATATCGGCTCCATTGTCGACAGCGTGAAGGACTGCCTGCGCTGCGGCAAGTGCAAGCCGGTGTGCGCCACGCACGTACCGCGCGCCAACCTGCTGTACAGCCCGCGCAACAAGATCCTGGCAACCTCGCTGCTAGCCGAAGCCTTCCTCTACGAGGAGCAGACGCGCCGCGGCGTCAGCCTGCGCCACTGGAGCGAGTTCGAGGACGTGGCCGAGCACTGCACGGTCTGCCACAAGTGCTTTGCGCCGTGCCCGGTGGACATCGACTTTGGCGATGTTTCCATGAACATGCGCAACCTGCTGCGCAAGATGGACAAGCAGAGTTTCCGTCCCGGCAAGGCGCTGGCCATGACCATGCTCAACGCCACCGAGCCGACCAAGATCAACCTGATGCGCACCGCCATGGTGAACGTCGGCTTCAAGGCGCAGCGCGCCGCGGTCGATGTGTTCCGCGTGGCCAGCAAGCAGCAGACCGCGCACCCGCCGGCCAGCGTAGGCCAGGCGCCGCTGAAGGAACAGATCATTCACTTCGTCAACAAGAAGTTGCCGGGTGGCCTGCCGACCAAGACCGCGCGTGCGCTGCTGGATATCCAGGATCGTGCCTATGTGCCAGTGATCCGCAATCCGCAGAACAGCTCGGTCGATAGCGAGGCGGTGTTCTACTTCCCGGGCTGCGGCTCGGAGCGCCTGTTCAGCCAGGTCGGCCTGGCGACGCAGGCGATGCTGTGGCATGCCGGCGTGCAGACCGTGCTGCCGCCGGGCTATGTCTGCTGTGGCTACCCGCAGCGCGGCTCCGGCCAGTTCGACGTGGCCGAGAAGATGATCACCGACAACCGCGTGCTGTTCCACCGCGTGTCCACCACGCTCAACTACCTGGATATCAAGACCGTGGTGGTGAGCTGCGGCACCTGTTATGACCAGCTGCAGGACTACCAGTTCGAGAAGATCTTCCCGGGCTGCCGCATCATCGACATCCACGAATTCCTGCTGGAAAAGAACATCACGCTGCCGCGTCCGGAAGGCTATCTGTACCACGATCCCTGCCACACGCCGCTCAAGCTGCAGGATCCGATGAAGACGGTGAAGGGCCTGCTGGGCGATGCCGTGGTCAAGAGCGATCGTTGCTGTGGCGAATCCGGCACGCTGGGCGTGAGCCGTCCCGACATCTCGACCCAGGTGCGCTTCCGCAAGACCGAGGAAATTCGCAAGAACGCCGGCCAGCTGGCCGAGCTGCAGCAGGCCAATGGCCTGGCGCCGTCGGAAGGCAAGCAGCCGGTGAAGATGCTGACCAGCTGCCCGAGCTGCTTCCAGGGCCTGAGCCGCTACAACGAGGACCTGCCGAACGGCCTGATGGAAACCGACTACATCGTGGTCGAGATGGCCAAGCAGATCCTGGGCGAGAACTGGATGAAGGAGTACGTGGATGCTGCCAACAGCGGCGGCATTGAGCGCGTGCTGGTGTAAGCTGGTTTTCAGACGTCCATGACGACACAGGCCTGGCGATTGCCAGGCCTGTTTTTTGTGCGTCAGATCAGGAAATATTCCTGATCAGGATGTTTGTCAGATTTTTTGGCCGATCCAGCGAGTGACATAGGCCGGCCCCTGGTGGCCAGGTCCTTCGTCGAGCACGGTTTCCGATTCGCTGGCCAGCAGCTCCTGCATGGCTGCGGCCAGGTCGTTGCGCAACAGTTCCAGCGTGTACAGCATGGCTTCGTTCTTCGGGCCACCGCTGTGGTAGTGCAGCTGGCGTGGATGGAAGGCTTCCAGGATCAGCAGGCCACCGGGCTTGAGTGCCTGCACCAGCTTGTGCATCACCGGCGTACGCAGCTCTGGCGGCAGGTGCAGATAGGTCAGCACCACGGCATCGGCGCTGGCTGGTTCCGGCTGCCAGTCGGCCAGGTCCGCCAGCACGGTTTGCAGCGGTACCTGGCGGCGGCGCGCCAGGTCATCGGCCTTGGCCAGGCCGACCGCCGAGTTGTCCAGCGATGTCACCTCGTGGCCTTGTTCCGCCAGCCAGACGCCGTTGCGGCCTTCGCCATCGCCGGGTACCAGCACGCGGGCGCCGGCCGGAATCCGGTGCGCCTGTTCCTTCAGAAAGGCGTTCGGCTGTTCGCCGTACTTGTAGCCCTCGGCATCGCTGTAGGCCTGGTCCCAATGGTTCATCTGTGTCTTCCCTTGCAAGAACGGCGCGTAGCCGCGTGAATCAATTAATTGTTTGGTGAAGTGATTCTAGATGCGGGATGAATCCGGCATGGCGTGCAGGGTCTAGCTGGATGGCAACAGCTCGATTTCCAGACCGCTGCGGCGCACCGTGACCTTGCCGGGCTTCAGGCGCAGCTGGCGTGCCTTGGCCAGGTCGGATTCGGTCAGCTGGTAGACGTTGTAATCGCTGAACAGCTGCTCGCCGAGCAGGCTGACCGCCTGGTTGATGCGCGGCTGGCTGCGGCCGGCGGGATCGCGCAGGTCGATGGTCTGTACGCGCAGGTCGGTGATGCGCACGCTGTTGTCCGTGGGTTCGTAGCGCAGGCCATAGCGCAGGTCCACCGGGCCGGACAGCGCTGGCGTGAGGCCGAATACCGAGGGCACATCGGCCTGTACCCGGGTGCCGATCTGGTTGCTGTCGGGGTGGAAGCTCAGGCGCGGGTTGCGCAGCGTGATCTCGGCACCGAGCAGGCGCTGCTGCATCGGGAAGCGCGCAGCCAGCTTGCGCTGCAGCATATCGCCATCAAGATCAATGTTGCGCAGCACCGAGGCGACCGAGCAGCCACTCAGGCTGAACAGGCCGAGGGCGGGAATCAGTTGCAGGCAGTGGCGGCGGGATACGGGAGCGGGCATGGCAGGGCAATGGTGTGGCGTACGATAATCCCCGAAGATAGCAGGTCGGGGCGCGCATGGCATGCGGCTTTGCGACAGGATGTGCCTGCAGCCGGAAAGGAACAACATCATGAAACAGGATTGTGTGCTGTGCAGCGAGGACGGTGGCCGTGTCGTCTGGCGCGGTCGTGACTGGCGGCTGGTGCACGCCGGCGAAGCGGCCAATGCGCCGTTCCCGGCGTTCTACCGCCTGATCTGGAATCGCCATGTGGCGGAGTGGAGCGATCTGTCGGCCTGTGAACGCCAGCAGGGCATGGAAGCGGTGACTCTGGTGGAGCAGCAGCTGCGCGACTACTTGCGCCCGACCAAGATCAACCTGGCCACGCTGGGCAATGTGGTGCCGCACCTGCACTGGCACGTGATTGCCCGTTTTGACTGGGACAGCCATTTCCCCGGGCCGGTCTGGGGTGGTGCGCAGCGGCCTTCGCCAGAAGCGCGCGTGGCTGCGGTCAAGACGCAGCTGCCAGCGCTGGAGCAGGCGTTGGCGGCGCGCCTGCAGCAGCAGTTTGGCTGAAACCGATCCCGATCACGCGCTTAGCGTGATCGGGCGGTGGTTTTCTTGTCGGCAGCAGGCTTCTTGTCTGCTGTCCTCTTGTCAGCCGGCTTCTTTTCCGTGACTGGCTTGTCTGCGGCTGCTTTTCGGTCAGCAGCGGGCTTGGCGCGCGTCGGCTTGTCGTCGGCAGTGTCGGTGGCGCGCGCTGCCTTGCCGGTGTTGCGCTTGGCGGGTTCGGCCTCGGCCCTGGCCGATCTGGCGCTAGTGCGGCTGCTGGCCTTGCTGTCGGTCGCATCCGCCTTGGTGTCGGTCTTGCTTGCAGCAGCCTTGCCCGTGGACGCGAGCTTGTTGGTGCTGCGGTCTTCTGCCTTCACGGCACGCTGGCTTTTGGCTGGAGCAGTTTCTTCCTGCCTGCTGGTGCGCTTGCCCCTGGCGGGTGCGGTTTCCTCGGCCTTGCTGTCGGCGCGCTGTCGGCTGTCGCTGGTGGCGGCGGTACGCGTATTGCGTTTGGCCGGCGTGGTGGCTGCTTCCGGCTTGGCGTTGCGTGCGGCGCGTGTGCTGCCTGCTGCACGCGTGTCGGTGGCCGGCGTAGCGGTACGGCGATTGCTGCTGCGCGCTGTCGCTGGTTCGGCGGCTGGCTGGTTGCGCACGGCACGTGCCTGCGGCTCTGCTGCACGGGTACGGCGTTCGGCAGCGGCACGTTCTTCGGCATCTCGTGCCCGGCGTTCAGCGGCGGCGCGCTGCTCTTCGACTTCCCGGGCACGGCGCTCGGCCGCTGCCTCAGAGCGTTCCTCGGCTTCCCGTGCGCGGCGTTCGGCAGCGGCTTCGGCCTGTTGTTGCTGGCGCAGCAACTGGCTGGCCTGCTGGCGCGGCAGCTGCACGGTCACTTCCTGGCCGGCGCCCAGGCGTGTGTTCGGACTGGCATTGTTCCAGCTGGCGACAGAGCTGACCGGCAGGCCGAAACGCTCGGCAAAGCTGGCAATCGTGTCGCCGGCTTCGGCCTTGAGCGAGGTGGTCTGCAGCGCCACTTCGGGCAGGAAGCTGATGCTGCCGCTGCGCGCCACCAGCGGCGAAATCTCGTCGGCATGGTGATCCTGGCGCGGCACCAGCAAGGTGGAGCCGCTGCGAACGCGCATGCGTGAGGGAATGCGGTTGATGCTGCGCAGCTCTTCCTCATCGGCGCCGTGCTGGCGCGCCACTTCGGCCACGCTCATGTCGGCCGGCACGGTCCAGACGGTCCAGCTGGCCAGCTGCTCGTCACGCGCGTTGGCCAGGTTCTGGCGGAAGCGCGGCGCGCTCTGCCAGGGCAGCAGCAGCGTGGGCGTCAGCGAGGCAATCACCAGCGGGCGGTTGAGCGAGGGGTTGAGCGCACGGAAATCATCGAGCGAGATGCCGGCCATGCGCGCCACGATGCTGGCGTCCATGTCACGCGTGATGCGCACCTGGTCGAAGTACGGGTGGTTGGCGATGTTGGGCAGCGCGGTGTTGAAGGTGGCCGGGTTGCGCACGATGTTCTTCAGCGCCTGCAGCTTGGGCACGTACTGGCGCGTTTCCTGCGGCATGGTCAGCTCGGAATAGCTGGTGCCACGGCCAGCCGCCTGGTTGCGGCGGATGGCGCGCTGTACATTGCCTTCGCCCCAGTTGTAGGCGGCCAGCGCCAGGTGCCAGTCGCCAAACATGTTGTAGAGGCGCTGCAGGTAATCGAGTGCGGCGCGCGTGGATTGCACCACATCGCGCCGGTTGTCCAGGAACAGGTTCTGGTGCAGTTCGTACTGCCGGCCGGTGGCCGGCATGAATTGCCACATGCCGGCGGCCTTGGCGCTGCTCACGGCCAGCGGGTTGAACGAGCTTTCCACGTAGGGCAGCAGCGCGATCTCGGTCGGCATGTTGCGGCTTTCCAGCGCCTCGATCACGTGGTAGATGTACTTGTCGGAGCTGCCGATCAGGCGCTGGATCGAGGCCGGGTTGCGCGTGTACCAGGATTCACGATCACGCACGGTGGCGTTGTCCAGATCCGGCATGGCAAAGCCTTGGCGCAGGCGATCCCAGACGTTGTTGGGGTTGTTGAGGCCGAGGCTGGTGCGGCCACGATCAAGATCGGGAACGCGCAGGCCGGAACCGGTGGAAGAGGTCTGGCTGGTAGAGGCGCAGCCCGCCAGCAGGACCAGCATCAGGGCAGCGCACAGGTATCGGAATGTCGGCATGAACAGTCGGTGTCGGGAAACCCGATGCAGCCGCGCAGGAAATCAGAAGCGGTTTTTCCATTCGCGCAGGGCTGCCAGGGTGTCCACCGGGCCGGTACTGGCGGCACCTTGTGCCTGCGCGGCCTGCTGCAGGGCAGGCTCCCGGACCCGGAGGAAGGGGTTGATCTGGAGTTCCCGTCCGATGGTGGACGGGACGGTCGGCTTTCCCTCGGCGCGCAGGGCCTCGCACTGGCGCAGGTAATCGGCCAGTTCGGCATTGTCGGGTTCGGCAGCCAGCGCAAAGCGCAGGTTGGACAGCGTGTACTCGTGCGCGCAGCACACCAGGGTGCGGGCGGGCAGGGCTGCCAGGCGATCAAGCGAGGCCAGCATCTGCGCTGGCGTGCCTTCGAACAGGCGGCCGCAGCCACCGGAGAACAGCGTGTCGCCACAGAACAGCAGCGGTGGCTGGCCGGGAACGGCATCGCTGGCATAGGCCACATGGCCGGCGGTATGGCCGGGCACGTCGATCACGCGGAACGGGC
Source organism: Brachymonas sp. J145 (assembly GCF_036312245.1). Classification (NCBI taxonomy): domain Bacteria; kingdom Pseudomonadati; phylum Pseudomonadota; class Betaproteobacteria; order Burkholderiales; family Comamonadaceae; genus Allobrachymonas; species Brachymonas sp. J145. Next base: position 159,231 of record NZ_JAZDCI010000003.1, read on the forward strand.
TGCCGAGCAGGGTGATGTGGTCATCGCCCTGGACAAAATGGATCGCGGAAGCCGGGACGCTGGCGTGGGCGCCGGGCGCCACGCCGTCGGCCACGGGCAGGTACACTTGCGTGGCAGCGCTGCCGCAGGCCTGGTAGAGCGCGTCGAGCCCGCCGACATGGTCGGCGTGGTGGTGCGTGATCAGCACGGCGGCCAGGGCCAGCTGTTGTGCGCGCAGGGCTTCAATGACCGGGGTGGCATCGCCCGGATCGACCACTACGGCGGCAGCGCCGTCGTGCAGGATCCAGATATAGTTGTCATTGAAAGCAGGTAGCGCCAGCAGGTGCATGAGGTTCAAAACAGGCTGATCAAGGGAAATGTCCTCCGAGATTATAGATTTTGCGCAATGGTTCCGCTCGCCAGCCGGAAGATATCTGCACGCCTGGGAACTGGAACATGGCGATCAGGTGGTGGCCGACTGCTTTGGCTACCACGCTTTGCAGATCGGCTGCGAGTATCTGCAGCTGCTGCGCAGCTCACGCATCCAGCACCGCTGGCTGGCTGGCGTGGAGGCCTGCTGGCAGGACGAACCGGCCACCGTGACGCCGCAGGAAGTGCAGGCCGCCGGTGTGCCGCAGCCGCAACCCGACCTGATCCTGGACCCGACCGCCTTGCCGTTTGCCGAGAACAGCCTCGATCTGGTGGTGCTGCCGCACACGCTGGAAGCCAGCGCCGATCCGCATGCCACGCTGCGCGAAGTGGCGCGCGTGCTGGTGCCCGAGGGGCGCCTGATCGTGATCGGCTTCAACCCGACCAGCCTGTGGGGGGCGCAGCAGCACTACAGCATGCTGGCGCACCGCATGGGCGGCCGGCTGGAACCTTTCATTCCCGATGTGGATGACCTGATCGGGCATCGGCGGCTGCGTGACTGGCTGCGCCTGCTGAATCTGGAAGTGGAGGGCGGCCGCTTTGGCTGCTATCGCCCGGGCATGGACAGCGCACGCTGGTTCGAGCGGCTGGAATGGATAGAGCGCGCCGGCGACCGCTGGTGGCCGGTGCTGGGCGGGGTCTACCTGCTGACGGCAGTGAAGCGCGTGCGCGGCATGCGCATGCTGCAGCCGCGCTGGAAGGAAATCAAGCGCCAGCGCAGCCAGGTGCCGGTAGCGCAGCAAAGCGGGTCGTCGCGCCGGCGTGTATGATCCCGGACCTTCGGAAGCTTCGGGAGAATACAAGCATGCAACACGTCACCATCTACACCGATGGCGCCTGCAAGGGCAACCCGGGGCCGGGCGGCTGGGGCGTCTGGCTGCAGTCCGGATCGCACAGCAAGGAACTGTTTGGTGGCGAGGCCGAGACCACCAACAACCGCATGGAACTGACCGCGGTGATCCGCGGCCTGGAGGCGCTCAAGCGGCCCTGTCAGGTCGATTTGTACCTGGACAGCCAGTACGTGCGCCAGGGCATTACCGAGTGGATCCACAACTGGAAGAAGAAGGGCTGGATCACGGCCAGCAAGCAGCCGGTGAAGAACGCCGAACTCTGGCAGCAGCTGGATGCGCTGGTGCATGGCGGCATCCATCGCATCAGCTGGCACTGGGTCAAGGGCCATGCCGGCGATCCCGGCAACGAAAAGGCCGATGCGCTGGCGAATCGCGGTGTGGAGCAGGTGCAAGGCAGATAAGGTTCAGGGGGCTGTTCAGCGTCGCCAAACTGATGCAGAATACTGGAAATTCATACAGTAAATATTTTGCATTGCCATGCTGCGCGTCCTCTTCATCGATTTCAATGCCTACTTTGCCTCGGTAGAGCAGCAGCTGGACGCGTCCCTGCGCGGCGAGCCGGTGGTGGTGGCGCCGGTCATGGCAGAGAGCAGCTGCTGCATTGCCGCCAGTTACGAGGCACGCGGCTATGGCATCCGCACCGGCACCCGCATCAGCGAGGCGCGCCGGCTGTGCCCCAAGCTGATCGTGCGCGAGGCACGGCCAGAGCTGTATGTGCAGATGCACCACCGCGCCGTGGCCGTGGTCGACAGCCTGGTGCCGGTGCTGCGCGTGATGTCGATCGATGAAATGGCCTGCGAACTGACTGGCAGCTGGCGTACGCCGGAACGCGCACAGTGGCTGGCGCAACAGCTCAAGCAGCGCCTGCATGAGGAACTCGGCGAGTGCCTCAAGGTCTCCATCGGCATCGCGCCGAATATCCTGCTGGCCAAGCAGGCCTCCAATATGCACAAGCCCGATGGCCTGACCGTGATCACGCGCGAGGAGCTGCCGCAGCGCCTGTTCGGGCTGGCGCTGCGCGATATCCATGGCATTGGCAAGCGGCTGGAGCGCCGCTTGCAGGCCTGCGGTATCCACACGGTGGAGCAGCTCTGTGTCGCACCGCGTGATCTGCTGCGTACCGCCTGGGGCGGCATCGAAGGCAGTGCCATGTACGACAAGCTGCGCGGCGAATGGCATCTGGCCCCTGAGGTGGAGGCGCGTTCCATCAGCCACTCGCATGTGCTGCCACCGGCGATGCGGCATCCGGAAGCGGCGCGTGCCGTGCTGCACCGGCTGTTGCAGAAGGCCGCCATGCGACTGCGCCGGCAGGGCTTTTATGCGCAGGCGCTGCAGGTCTGGGTGCAGGGCCATCTGGGCATGGCCTTGCCCGAAGCCACCACCGCCATGCGTGACCTGCATTTCCAGGAAACGCAGGACACGGCCATGTTGCTGCGCCTGCTCGATCTGGCCTGGGGCAACGGGCTGGCTGCGGTGGCGGTGCCGCAGCAGGTCGGGGTGCTGTTGCATGAACTGGTGCCGCACCAGCAGCACACGCCAGACCTGTTCGAGGATCCGGGCGAGTTGCCCGGTCTGACGCCGCGCGCCCGTGACGATCTGCTGCGCGCCGTGGATGCGCTCAACCAGCGCTTTGGCCGCAATGCGGTCTACTTTGCCACCTCGCACGAGGCCATCGAACACGCCCCGATGCGCATCGCCTTCAGCCGCATCCCAGACCTGGACTCCGAAGCCTGAGCGCGCGGTATCATGCGCACAGAGGCGGGCCTGCCCCGCAGACAGGATTTTTTCATGACAACTGCATCCAGTACCCAGGCCAGCAAGACCGTGCTCGTGCTCAATGGCCCCAACCTCAACCTGCTGGGCTCGCGTGAGCCGACGGTGTACGGCTCGTCCACGTTGGCCGATGTCGAGCAGCTGTGCCAGCAGGCCTGCACGCGCCACGGCTGGACACTCGATTTCCGCCAGAGCAACCATGAAGGCGATCTGGTGGATGCCATTCACGAGGCCGGTCGCCTGCATGCGCAGGGCCTGCTGGTCGGCGTGGTGCTGAATGCCGGGGCCTATACCCATACCAGCGTGGCCCTGCTCGATGCCATCAAGGGCACGGCGGTGCCGCTGGTCGAGCTGCACATCAGCAATGTGTTTGCGCGTGAGGCCTTCCGCCACCATTCCTATATTTCGCCGGCAGCCCGCGCCGTGATGTGCGGCTGGGGCGTGCAAGGCTATGCCATGGCCATCGATGGCCTGCAACACTGGCAGTAAACAGAGGGAGAGGGGAAAGCCATGGATAACTGTTCCGTCAAGCAAGCTGCCGGCGAATTGCAGGGCCGCCATATCCTGCTCGGCCTGACCGGAGGCGTGGCCTGCTACAAGTCGGCCGAATTGTGTCGCCAGCTGATCAAGGCCGGCGCCACGGTACAGGTGATGATGACCGAGGCGGCCTGCCAGTTCATCACGCCGGTCACCATGCAGGCGCTGTCCGGCCATCCGGTGGTGCTGAGCCAGTGGGATGCGCGCACCGTCGACAACATGCCGCACATCCATCTGGGCCGTGATGCCGACCTGATCCTGCTGGCACCATGCAGCGCCGATTTCATCGCGCGCCTGGTGCAGGGCCGTGCCGACGAACTGCTGAGTCTGACCTGCCTGGCGCGTCCGGCCGGCAAGCCGCTGCTGATTGCGCCGGCCATGAACCGCGAGATGTACGCGCATCCGGCCACGCAGCGCAATCTGGCGCAGGTGGCGGCTGATGGCGCCCAGGTGCTGGGTGTCGGCCATGGCGACCAGGCCTGTGGCGAAGTCGGCGATGGCCGCATGCTGGAGCCGGAGCAGCTGCTGCAGGCGGTGATTGCCCATTTCACGCCCAAGGTGCTGGCCGGCCAGCAGATCCTGATTACCGCCGGCCCGACCTTCGAGGCGATTGATCCGGTACGTGGCATCACCAACCATTCCAGCGGCAAGATGGGCTTTGCCATTGCGCGCGCGGCGCAGGAAGCCGGTGCCTCGGTCAAGCTGATCGCCGGCCCGGTGCACCTGCCCACGCCCGAGGGCGTGACGCGCATCGATGTGCAGAGCGCGCAGCAGATGCTGGATGCGGTGCGCCTGCATCTGCCCGAATACGGCATCTTCGTGGCCACCGCCGCCGTCGCCGACTGGCGCCCGGCAGAAGCCGCCGAGCACAAGATCAAGAAGGACGGCAGCGGCGAGGTGCCGGCGATGGCCTTTGTCGAGAACCCGGACATCCTGGCCACCGTGGCGCAGACACCGCAGGCCAGGGACGGTTCGCTGTTCTGCGTCGGCTTTGCTGCCGAAAGCCAGGATCTGGAGGCCAATGCCCAGGCCAAGCGCGAGCGCAAGCAGGTGCCACTGCTGGTCGGCAATATCGGCCCGGCCACTTTTGGCAAGGATGACAACGCCTTGCTGCTGGTCGATGCCGAAGGCACGACCGAACTGCCGCATGCCAGCAAGCGCGTGCTGGCGCAGCAGCTGGTGACCGAGATCGCACGGCGCCTGCCCGATACGCGCAGCGCCTGAATCTTGGCCCGCGTCGGCTTCAGCCGGCCTGCGCCAGCACCAGCAGCTGGCTGACCAGATCCGGCTGCGCCAGCAGGCGTGCACGTGCCTCCAGCGCACAGACGCGCCAGCGCGCCAGCCGCTCCGGCGTCAGTTCTGGCAACACTACTTCGCCGATGCTGTTCCAGGCATGGTGGAAATCGCGCCAGTCTGCCGGCGCCTGCAACCAGTCCAGAAAGGCATCGAGCTTGGCATGGTGGGCATTGTCGTCCTGCGGGTAGATGTGCCAGACAAAGGGTTGGCCAGCCCAGAGGGCGCGCACCAGTGAATCTTCACCGCGTACGGCATTGAAATCGCTGGCCCAGAGCACCGCGTCAAACCCGGCCTGGTCCAGCCAGGGTAGCGGCAGCAACTGGCTGCTGCCGTGCTGTACCGGCAAGCCATGGCCTGTTAGCTGCTCCAGTGCGGCGCGACCACGACCCTGGAATACCAGCCAGCTGTTCGGGCTGGCGCTGCCGGACAGCTGTTGCAGCAAGGCTGGCAGCGCGTCCGGCTCGTAACAGAACAGGCTCAACACCAGATCGCTGCCAGTCGCCACGCCCAGTTGCTGGCGCCAGCCGGCACGGTCAAAGTTCTGCTGGCGCTGCAACAGACCGGCTTCACGCAGCAGCCCGCCAGTGCCGGACACAAAACCCGGATAGATAAAGCGCTTGCTGCAACCGGCGGCCAGCCCGCGCATCACCGGCGACTGCAGGCCGTGGCAGCGCAGCACATAGTCTTCGGCCGACAGGTATTCGAGGTTCAGCCAGAGGCCGCTGCTGGTGCCATGGCCCTGTGCCCACCAGGCCTGCACGCTGTCATCCAGTTCGCAGCCAAAGGCCTCGATCAGCACCTCGCCTGCCTGGGTCGGCAGATCGGCCGCAGGCAGCGGGCTGACCCAGTGCCGTACGTCCACCGCGCTGTGTTCCGGTGCCATCCAGGTCAGCACCTCTGGCTGGTCGATCCACAAGCGTACGCGCTGGCCGCGGCTGGCCAGCTGGCTGGCGAGACGCCAGCAGACGCCGGCATCGCCGTAGTTGTCGATCACGGTGCAGAAGATGTCCCATTGCAAGGGCGGCAGGGCGGGCAGGGCAGTGGTATCAGGCATGCCCGCATTGTCCGTCATCCCGGTGCGGCAACCCTACAATGCAGGCATGAGCGCATCGCCCCAGGACCCCCAGCCCGCAGAATCCCCGACGCCCGCAGCCAGCAGCGGCCATGATCCCGCCGTGCTGGAGCAGGTCGCAGCGCTGCCGGCGCTGCCCGGTGTCTACCGCTATTTCGATGCCGACGACCAGGTGCTGTACGTCGGCAAGGCGATCCACCTGAAGCGGCGTGTCTCCAGCTATTTCCAGAAGGACCACGGCGGCACGCGCATCGGCTTCATGGTGGGCAAGATCCGCCGGCTCGAAGTCACGGTGGTGCGCTCCGAGGCCGAAGCGCTGATCCTGGAAAACAACCTGATCAAGACGCTCAAGCCCAAGTACAACATCCTGTTCCGGGATGACAAGAGCTATCCCTATCTGCGCTTCAGCGGCATCAGCCATAACAAGAACTTGCCGGACGACAAGCCGCAGCCCGGCGCGTTTCCGCGCATCTCCTATTACCGTGGCGCCACCGACAAGCACAACCGCTACTTCGGCCCGTACCCGAACGCCTGGGCGGTGAAGGAAAGCATCCAGCTGCTGCAGAAGGTATTCCGGCTGCGCACCTGCGAGGATTCGGTTTTCAGCAACCGCACGCGGCCCTGCCTGCTGTACCAGATCAAGCGCTGCACCGCACCCTGTGTCGGCCTGATCGATACGGCAGCCTATGCCGATGATGTCGCGCATGCCCAGGCCTTTCTCGATGGCTCGGCCGATGACGTGATGCGCCAGCTGCAGCAGCGCATGATGGATTACTCCGAGCGCATGGCGTACGAGCAGGCGGCGCAGGTGCGCGACCAGTTGTCGGCGCTGAGCGCCATCCTGCACCAGCAGGCGGTGGAATCCACCAGTGACAAGGACGTCGATATCCTGGCGGTCAAGGTGCTGGGCGGCAAGGCCTGTGTCAACCTGGCGATGGTGCGCGGTGGCCGCCATCTGGGCGACAAGCCGCATTTTCCGTCGCAGCTCGATGATGCGCGCAAGCTGGTCGAAGGCGAGGAGGGCGGCATCGAGGCCACGCACGAACAGCTGGAGCAGGCCGTACTCGAAGCCTTTGTCGCGCAGCACTACCTGGGTTCCGACATGCCGCCGGTGCTGGTGACCAGCGTGCCGCTGCAACCGGCGCTGGTCGCGGCGTTGTCGGCGCAGGCCGGCCGCAAGATCACGGCGGTGCACCAGCCGCGTGAACTGCGCCGCACCTGGCTGCAGATGGCCGAGCAGAACGCCGGCCTGCAACTGGCGCGCCTGCTGGCCGAAGAGGGCTCGCAGCGTGCGCGTACGCGGGCGCTGGCCGAAGCGCTCGGGCTGGAGCGCGAGGAGCTCGACAGCCTGCATATCGAGTGCTTCGATATCTCGCACACCGCTGGTGAGGCCAGCCAGGCTTCCTGCGTGGTGTTCCAGAACCACGCCATGCAGCCCTCGCGCTACCGCCGCTACGGCATCGAGGGCATCACGCCCGGTGACGATTACGCCGCCATGCGCCAGGTGCTGCAGCGCCGTTACGGCAAGTTGGCCGAGCAGATCCGTGCCTGGCAGGACGAGGCGGCCGAATCGGGTGAAGCGGCTGACAGCGACAAGGCTCCGCGCTGGCCCGACATCGTGCTGATCGATGGCGGCAAGGGCCAGGTCGGCGTGGCACGCGAGGTGTTCAGCGATCTCGGCATGGACCTGTCGCGCATCGTCGGCGTGGAAAAGGGCGAGGGCCGCAAGGTCGGCCTGGAAGAGCTGGTGTTTGCCGATGGCCGCGAGAAGATCTGGCTGGGCCAGGATTCGGCGGCACTGATGCTGGTGGCGCAGATCCGCGACGAGGCACACCGCTTTGCCATTACCGGCATGCGCGCCAAGCGCGCCCGCGTACGCACCGGCGGCAGCCGGCTGGAAGACATCCCCGGCATTGGCCCGAAACGGCGCGCGCGCCTGTTGCAGCGCTTTGGCGGAGTCGCCGGCGTGGCCAAGGCCTCCGAAGAGGATCTGGCCAGCGTCGAGGGTATTTCCACCGAGCTGGCGGCGCAGATCTACCGCGCATTGCACTGACAGCGCCGGGGCTGATGTTTCCATGCCACAATCGGCAGGATACCGTTTGCCCTGATACGCCATGTTCCTGACCATTCCCACCGCCCTGACCTGGACGCGCATTGCCGCCATTCCCCTGCTGATGGCGGTGTTCTACATGCCGTTGGCAGAGCAGACGCAGAACCTGGTGGCGGCGCTGATGTTCATCATCTTTGCCATGACGGACTGGTTTGACGGCTACCTGGCGCGCAAGCTCAACCAGACTTCGGCCTTTGGTGCCTTCCTGGATCCGGTGGCCGACAAGTTCCTGGTTTGTGCCAGCGTGCTGGTGCTGGTGCACCTGCAGCGTGCCGACGTGTTTGCCGCCCTCATCATCATTGGCCGTGAAATCGCCATTTCCGCCTTGCGCGAATGGATGGCGCAGATCGGTGCGTCGCGCAGCGTGGCGGTGCACATGATCGGCAAGATCAAGACCACGGTGCAGATGACGGCGATTCCCTTCCTGCTCTATAACGGCCAGCTGTTCGACCTGATTGATACCCGCTTCTGGGGCAACATCCTGCTCTGGTTGGCGGTGGTGCTGACGGTCTGGTCCATGGCCTACTACATGCGCAAGGCGATTCCGGAAATCCGCCAGCGTATCCGCTGATCCGGTAGCGCCATGAAAACGCACCGCATTGCCGTCATCGCCGGCGACGGCATCGGCCAGGAAGTCATGCCCGAAGGCCTGCGCGTGCTGCAGGTAGCGGCACAGCGCTTCGGCTTTGCCCTGCAGTGTGACCATTTCGACTTTGCCTGCTGGGACTACTACCGGCAGCACGGTCGCATGCTGCCGGAAGACTGGAAGCAGCAGATCGGCACGCACGACGCGATCTACTTCGGCGCTGTCGGCTGGCCAGACAAGATCCCCGACCATATCTCGCTATGGGAATCGCTGCTGCTGTTCCGCCGCGAGTTTGACCAGTACATCAACCTGCGTCCGGCGCGCCTGATGCCGGGCGTGACGGCACCGGTGGTGCGCCGCGACGGCAGCCCGCGCCAGCCCGGCGAGATCGACATGCTGATCGTGCGCGAGAACACCGAGGGGGAGTATTCCTCCATCGGTGGCCGCATGTTCGAGGGCACCGAGCGCGAGCTGGTGATGCAGGAAACCGTGATGACGCGCCTGGGCGTGGACCGCGTGCTGCGCTTCGCCTTCGAGCTGGCACAATCGCGCCCGCGCCAGCACCTGACCAGCGCCACCAAGTCCAACGGCATTGCCATCACCATGCCGTACTGGGACGAGCGCGTCGCGCTGATGGCGCGCCAATATCCGGATGTGGTGGTGGACAAGTTCCATATCGACATCCTCACCGCGCACTTTGTGCAGCGGCCGGACTACTTCGACGTGGTGGTAGCCAGCAACCTGTTTGGCGACATCCTGAGCGATCTCGGCCCGGCCTGTACCGGCACCATTGGCATCGCGCCCAGTGCCAACCTGAATCCGACGCGCCGTTTCCCTTCGCTGTTCGAGCCGGTGCATGGCTCGGCGCCGGATATTGCCGGCAAGGGCATCGCGAACCCGGTTGGCCAGATCTGGGCTGGTGCCATGATGCTGGACTTCCTGGGCCATCGCGACGCGCACGATGCCATCGTGCAGGCGATCGAGCAGGTGCTGGATCCGCAGCATGGCCTACCACGCACGCCGGACCTGCATGGCGGCCATGCGACGACGGTGGAGATGGGCAGGGCGGTGGCGCAGGTGTTGCAGGCGGGGTAAGCCCTGTGGACGAAAACGCGACACTCCATCGAATGCTACATGGAGTGCGCCGGACAAGCTCGCTACAATGAATTGAATAGGACGACTGTGCGCTGGTGGCGTAACGCATGTATGCCCCGGTCTGTCCATGCACCCGTCCCGGCTCCAGACATGCGCTCCAGACAAGCAACAATCGGGGGACTTCCGTGAACAAGACAGAGTTGATCGAACATATTGCCAAGCAGGCAGGCATCTCCAAGGCAGCCGCAGCCCGTGCGCTCGAGGCCACCTTGGGGGCTGTCACCACCACCCTGAAAAAGGGCGGCAGCGTGACCCTGGTGGGTTTTGGCACCTTTGATGTAGCCAAGCGCGCTGCAAGAAAAGGCAGAAATCCGCAGACCGGCGAGGAAATCCCGATTAAAGCTGCTAGAATTCCGAAATTCCGTCCTGGCAAGGGACTGAAAGATGCCCTGAATTGATCGGCGTGGGGTGCTTAGCTCAGTTGGTAGAGCGGCGCCCTTACAAGGCGTAGGTCGGCGGTTCGACCCCGTCAGCACCCACCACCACACCGCACAGGTTCATCAGCAAAAACAAGCACTTGAGAGAAATCCAGGTGCTTTTTTTGTGGCCGAGCGTTTTTACAGCTTCCCCTTATGCCACTCGCATAAATACGTTTCCCAACCGTCCTGCGCCTTGTAAGGGCGTAGCCCGACAGACCATGCAGCAAGGTATCGCCCTGATTCGACCTGTCGAATCACCTTCTTGACTTAATCTTCCGCTAAGCCCCCCTTTGCATCATCCCTCCCACGCCCTACCGGGCGAAGGAGTAGATGATGGGAATTCCCCTGCCAGGCAGGACAGACACAGAGGCGCCGCGCCAGCGGCTGAAGCCGGAAGCCCTGCGCCTGTTGCCAGCGGTTGACCCGCTGCAGCGCCACCGTATCGAGGCCTATGTGGCCGGGCGTTTTTTGCTCGAGCATGGTGCGCAGCTGACGCGTTTTCTGCCGATGCTGTATGGCCTGGTCGATGCCGCTGGCCAGTTGCAGGGCGCACTCGGTTTGCGCAGCGCCGCCGAAGACACGCTGTTCCTGGAGCGCTACCTGCCACAGCGTGTCGATCGGATGATGGGCCGGCTGATCGGCCATGCGCCAGCGCGCAGCGAACTGGTCGAGGTCGGCAATCTGGCAGCCAATGGCCGTGGTTCGGCGCGCGCACTGATCGTGTTGCTGACGCAGGAGCTGGAGTCACTGGGCCTGCGCTGGGTCACGTTTACCGGCACGACGGCACTGGTGAACAGTTTTCGTCGCCTGGGTATCGAGCCGCATGCGCTGGGGCTGGCTGATCCGCTCTGTCTGGACGAGGAGGAACGGCAGGCCTGGGGCCACTATTACGATTGCGGCCCGCAGGTGATGGCGGTGTCGGTAGAGCAGGCGCGTGCCCAGCTGCAGCGTCTGCGCCTCTGGCCGGCGCAGGTCGTGGAGCGCAGCGATGTCCATTGAGAGCCTGTTGCTGGCCCTGTCCTGGGCCGCCAATCGCCCGGTGCTGCGTGGCAGTGATGCCAGCCTGAACGGCAAACAGCTGCTGCAGCAACTGGAACAGGCGCAGCAGATGTTGGCAAAGCTGCGCGCCCGACGCGTGGCGCTGGCGCTGGACAACAGCGCCGCCTGGTGCCTGCACGACCTGGCGCTGGCCGCCAGTGGCCTGGTCTGTGTGCCGGTGCCCGGCTTTTTTTCGGCCGGCCAGCAGCGCCATGTGCTGGACAGTGCCGGTATCGATACGCTGATTGGCCACCAGCTGCAGCCTGGCGTACTGGAGCAGGCCGGCTTTGTGCCGGTGCGCAGCGGGATCTACCAGCGCACGTTGCCGCAGAGCCAGGCGCTGCATGCAGGTACGGCCAAGATCACCTATACCTCCGGAACCACCGGGCAGCCCAAGGGGGTTTGCCTGTCACTGGAAACCCAGCTGACCGTGGCAGATAGCCTGCGCCAGGTCACGGCCGGGCTGCAGCTGCAGCGCCACCTGTGCCTGCTGCCGCTGGCCACGCTGCTGGAAAACATCGCCGGAGTCTATGCCCAGTGGTTGCAGGGTGCCGAGGTGATCGTGCCGTCCTTGCCGGAGATTGGCTGGTCGGGTGCGGCCGGGCTGGACGTTTCGCGGCTGCTGGCCTTGCTGCAGCGCGAACAGCCGCACAGCGTGATCCTGCTACCGCAACTGCTGCTGGCCCTGGTGCAGGCGGCGGAGCAGGGCTGGCAGCCGCCGTCCAGCCTGCGCATGCTGGCAGTGGGCGGTGGTTTTGTCAGCGCCCAGTTGTTGCAGCGGGCCGAACGCCTGGGGCTGCCGGTGTGGGAGGGCTATGGCCTGTCCGAATGCGCTTCCGTGGTCTGCCTGAACACGCCGCAGGCACGCCGTATCGGCAGCGTTGGCCAGCCCTTGCCACATGCCAGGGTCTGCCTGGCCGAGGATGGCGAACTGCTGGTGCAAGGCCCGCGCATGCTGGGTTACCTGGGTGAAGCGCCGTTGCAGGGCAACTGGTTGCACACCGGCGATCTGGCGCGTGAACAGGATGGCTTCATCCTGCTGCAGGGCCGCAAGAAGCACATGTTCGTCACCGCCTACGGCCGCAATGTCCATCCCGAGTGGGTCGAGGCCGAACTGACGCAGCAGCCGGCGATTGCCCAGGCCTGGTTGCATGGCGAGGCGCGCGCCAGCAATGTCGCCGTGCTGGTGCCGCGTGGCACTGCGGGTGATGCCGATCTGCAGGCAGCTGTCGATGTCGTCAACGCCAGCCTGCCCGATTACGCCCGCGTGCACCAGTGGCTGCGCGCCGAGGCTCCGTTCAGTGCCACGGCCGGTCTGTTGACCGACAACGGCCGCTTGCGTCGCACGGCCTTGTTGCAGCACTTTGCTCCCGCGCTATCGGCGCTGGATGCCGTTTCTTCCCCCACCCCTGTCTGAATCCTACTTCCGGAGATCTGCCATGACTTTTTTCCAGCAACTGCAGCAAGCCACACAGCAGGAGCGCCAGCAACTGCTGAGCGCGCCCATCATCACGCATGCCGTCCAGCAGGGCATTCCGCTGGCCAGCTACACCGCCTTCCTGGAGCAGGCCTACCACCATGTGAAGCACACCGTGCCGCTGCTGATGGCCTGCGGTGCGCGCCTGCCCGATCGCCTTGGCTGGCTGCGTGAAGCCATTGTCGATTACATCGCCGAGGAGTTCGGCCACGAAGAGTGGGTGCTGAATGACCTGACCGCCTGCGGTGTCGATGCCGATCGTGTACGCCATGGCCAGCCGGCGTTGGCCACCGAGCTGATGGTCAGCTATGTCTATGACCGCATTGCACGCCACAACCCGGTCAGCTTCTTCGGCATGGTGCTGGTGCTGGAAGGCACCAGCACACAGGTGGCGACGCAGGCGGCGGATCGTATCCAGCAGCAGCTGCATCTGCCCAACAGTGCCTTCAGTTATCTGACTTCCCATGGCAGTCTGGACATCTCCCACATGCAGGGCTTCGAGCTGCTGATGAATCAGCTGACCGAACCGGAGGACCAGCAGGCCGTGCTCCACACGGCGCGTGTGGTGTATCGCCTGTATGGCGACATGTTCCGCAGCCTGCCGCTGCCGCAGGAGGTGGCCGCATGAAGCTGCAGGATGCACGCGTCGTACTGACCGGTGCCACTGGCGGTATCGGCCAGGAATTGCTGGAGCAACTGCTGGCGGCCGGTGCCCAGGTGCTGATCGTGGGCCGGCGCCATTCGGCGCTGGATGCACTGGCGGCTGGGCGGCGTGCGCGCGTACGCACGGTCGAGGCCGATCTGGCCACGCGTTCGGGTCGCGATGCGGTCGAAGCCGCTGTGCGCGACTGGGGTGGTGCCAACGTCCTGCTGCACGCCTCCGGCCTGAACGAGCTGGCCAGCTTTGCCCATCAGGATGAAGAGAGCATCGAGGCCATGCTGACCGTGAACGTCACGGCCACCTTGCAGCTCACGCGGCGCTTGTTGCCGATGCTGCAACAGCAGCCGCAGGCCATGGTGCTGCTGATGGGGTCAACACTGGGTGCCATCGGTCACCCCGGTTATGCCAGCTACTGCGCCAGCAAGTTTGCCCTGCGCGGCTTTGCCGTGGCGTTGCGGCGCGAACTGGCTGATACCGGCGTGCAGGTGCTCTACGTGGCACCGCGCGCCACCCGCACCAGCATGAACACGGCTGCGGCCGTGCGCATGAACGAGCAACTGGGCAGCGCCATGGATACGCCGCAGGCCGTTGCACGACAGGTGCTGCTGGCCATGCAGGGCACGCGCCACGAGTGCTATCTGGGCTGGCCGGAAAAGCTGTTCGTGCGCATCAACCAGATCCTGCCGGGCGTGGTCGATAGTGCCATGCGCAAGAAACTGCCGCAGATCCGGCAAAGCCTGGGCCAGTCACGTGCTGCGCCTTGATCGGTACGGCTGTTGACAGTCCTATACTGGCGGGCAGTTTCCCTTTTGTTGCTGCCCACCATGCGCCTGCTGCTTGTCGAAGATGATCCCGCCCTCGGTGAAGGTATCCGTGTCGCGCTCAAGCCCGAAGGCTATACCGTGGACTGGCTGCAGGACGGCCGCAGCGCGCTGCATGCACTGACGCACGAGACTTTCGACCTCGCCGTGCTCGATCTGGGCCTGCCCGACATGGACGGGCTGGAGGTGCTGCGCCGCCTGCGTGAACGCCAGCAGTCGGTGCCAGTGCTGGTGCTGACCGCGCGTGATGCCACCAGCGACCGCATCCAGGGGCTGGATGCCGGCGCCGATGATTACATGGTCAAGCCGTTTGAAGTCGGTGAACTCACCGCACGCCTGCGTGCGCTGCTGCGCCGCAGCTTTGGCCGGCCGCAGCCGGTGCTGGAGCATGGCGGTGTCCGGCTCGATCCGGTCAGCCAGGAAGTCAGCTGCCGTGGCGAAGTGGTCACGCTGCAGCGCAAGGAATTCTTGCTGCTGCACCAGCTGATGTCGCAGCCGGGCCGCGTCTTCACGCGTGACCGGCTGGAAGAGGTGCTCTACGGCTGGAGCGAAACCGCCGCCGAAAGCAATGCGCTCGAAGTGCATATCCACCACCTGCGCCGCAAGCTCTACCCGGAGCTGATCCGTACCGTGCGCGGCGTCGGCTACCGTATCGATCCGGCATGATGCGTTCGATCCGCAGCCGCGTGCTGGGCGCGCTCCTGATCCTGCTCATGGTTGCGCTCAGCAGCATGAGCTGGCTCAGCTATCGCGACGCCCGTGTCGAGATCGAGGAAGTGTTCGATGCCCAACTGACCCAGGTGGCACGCATGCTGGCGGTGCTGGCCGATCCGGCGATGACGCCGCAAGAGGGCATGCATCTGCAGCAGGCGCTGCAACAGGCCGCCGCCCTGGGCGAACAGTCGCCCGCCTTCCGCCATTACGTGCACGAATATGAAAGCAAGCTGTCTTTTGCCGCCTTCCGCGCCGATGGCAGCCTGATCCTGGCATCGCCCACCGCGCCCATGCAGCAGCTGGAGGATTTGTGCCAGTTGCGCGAGAGCGGGGCGCTGCACGCCAGTCCTGAAGCTACACCGACCGCGGGCGAACAGGCCTTGCTGCCGGGTCTGGTCCCCGGCTATTACCAGGTGCGCCATGGCGACTGGGATTGGCGCATCTATCTGCACCACGATCCGGCCCACGGTAGCTGGGTGCTGGTTGGCGATCGTGCCGATGTGCGCAGCGAACTGGCCACGCGCATCGCCAGCCGCAGCCTGTGGGTGGAGTTGCTCGGCATGCCCGTGCTGATGCTATTGGTCTGGCTGGTGGTCGGCTGGGGCCTGCGCCCGCTGGAGCAGCTGGCGCATTCGCTGCGCCAGCGTGATCCGCAGCAGCTGGAGCCGGTGCAGCTGCGTGCCGCGCCCAGCGAGCTGGAATCGGTCTTGCAATCGCTCAACGGACTGCTCGGGCAGGTCACGGATGCGCGCGAACGCGAACGCCGCTTCCTCTCCTACGCAGCGCACGAGCTGCGCACGCCGCTGGCGGTGCTGCACGTGCAGGCGCACAACGCCTTGCACGCGCCCGATCCGGCCGACCGCGAAGCCGCCATCTGCCAGATCGATCGCAACGTGGTGCGCGCCACCCACTTGTCGGAACAGCTGCTGCTGCTGGCGCGGCTGGAACCCGGCCTGGTGCGCATGCAGCGGGTGGCGCTGGATCTGGCCGCTTTCCTGCGCCAGGAGCTGGCCGAGCTGATCACGCTCAGCCTGCAGCGCGACCAGGAACTGACGCTGCAGGTACAACCGGGCGAACGTTTCGTCATCCACGCCGACGAGCAGGGCCTGCACAGCCTGGTCGAGAACCTGGTGGCGAATGCGATCCGCCATACGCCCGAAGGCGGGCAGATCCAGGTCGTGCTGGAACGGCAGGCCGATGGCATCTGGCTGCGCTTCCAGGACAGCGGCCCCGGCATTGCGCCGGAGCTGCGTGAGCGCGTGTTCGAGCACTTCTTCCGCCAGGGTGCCGGGCAGGGCGCCGGCCTGGGGCTGGCGATCGTGGCGCGCGTGGCCGAGCTGCACGGCTGGCAGCTGCAACTCGCCGACAGCCCGCTGGGTGGACTGGAAGTCGGCGTCTGTCTGCCGGAAGGCGAACCGGCTGCCGGCAGCCACGCAGCACATTGAAGTAAAATCTTCTGCTGAGTCTCCGGGCCGGTCTTCTCCTGCCCGTCTTCCCTGCCTGCCGGCGCCGCTGGCGTCGCTGCTTCTGCTGGCATCTGCCAGCCAACAGGATTCCCTTGCATGTTTGAATTCATTCGCAAGCACACCAAGTGGATGATGGTGCTGCTGTTTGCGCTCATCATTCCCTCGTTCGTGTTTTTCGGCATCGATAACTACCAGAGCATGAACAGTGCCGCCAACGCCACCGTCGCCGTGGTGGATGGCCAGAAAATCACCCAGGCCGAGTGGGACGAAGCCCACCGCCAGGAAGCCGACCGCCTGCGCGCCAGCCAGCCGGGCCTGGACAGCGCGCTGCTGGATTCACCCCAGGCCAAGTACGACACGCTGCAATCGATGGTGGAAGAACGCATGCTGTTTGCCGCCGCCAACAAGCTCAAGCTGTTCGTCAGCGACCAGCGTCTGGCGCGTGAACTGCTCAACGATCCGACCATTGCCAGCCTGCGCGGCCCCGATGGCAAGCTGGATGAAGAGCGCTACAAGCAGCTGCTGTCCACGCAGGGCCTGACGCCCGCCAGCTACGAAGCCATGGTGCGCACCCGCCTGTCGCAGCAGCAGGTGCTGGGCGGTGTCATCGCCGCTGGCGGCTGGATGCCCGAAAACAGCGCCAACCTGGTGCTGAATCCCTTCTTCGAACGCCGCGAAATCCAGCTGGCCGGTTTTGATCCGGCCAGGTACGCCAGCCAGGTGCCGGTGGACGATGCGGCCGTGCAGGCTTTCTACGATGCACACAAGGACCGCTTCCGCACCACCGAACAGGCGACCGTCGAATACGTGGTGCTGGACATGCCTGCCGTGGAACGCACCCTGACCGTGTCCGAGCAGGACATGCGCAGCTACTATGAGCAGAACCAGGAGCGTTTTGTCGATGCCGGCCAGCGCCGCGCCAGCCACATCCTGATCACGGTAGATGCCGCGGCCGACCAGGCCACGCGTGACGCCGCACGCAAGCGCGCCGAGGAGCTGCTGGCGCAGGTGCGCCAGGATCCGTCCAGGTTTGCCGAGCTGGCACGCGCCAACTCGCAAGACCCCGGCTCTGCCGCACAAGGTGGTGATCTGGGTTTCTTTGACCGCAACGCCATGGTCAAGCCCTTTGCCGATGCTGTTTTCGGCATGGAAAAAGGCCAGATCAGCGACATCGTGCAGACCGATTTTGGTTACCACATCATCCAGCTGACCGATGTGCAGGCTACCGCCCAGCAGGGCTTTGATGCGCACAAGGCGGAGATCGAGGCCGAGCTGAAGCAGCAACTGGCGCAGCAGAAGTATGGCGAACTGGCCGAGCGTCTCAGCGATGGCGTGTTCCGCAACCCGGCCGAGCTGAAGACGCTGGCGACCGAACTGGGCCTGCAGCTGCAGACCGCCAATCACGTGCAGCGTACGCCGGCTCCGGGCACCCAGGGCCCACTGGCCAACCGCAACTTCCTGCAGGCGCTGTTTGCTGCCGATTCCATCAGCAAGAAGCAGAATACCCAGACCATCGAGATTGGCAGCAACCAGCTGGTGGCCGGCCGACTGGTTGAATACCATGCTGCGGGCCAGCAGGCGCTGGCCGACATCAAGCCGGCCGTGACGCAGGCCTATGTGCAGGATCGCGCTGTTGCGCTGGCCAAGGCCGATGCCCAGGCCAAGCTGAAGGAATGGCAGGCCAATCCGGCTGCTGCCGGTGACATGGGCGAGACCGCTGTCATCTCGCGCGTGCAGCAGACCCTGGTGCCCCCGGTGGTCGATGCTGCCATGCGCGCCAATACCGGCAAGCTGCCGGCCTTTGAAGGCGTGGATCTGGGCCAGCAGGGCTACGCCATCGTGCGCGTGAACAAGGTGCTGCCGGCCGATCCGGCAACCGACGAGTTCAAGAAGCAGCAGCTACCGCAACTGTCCCGCGCGCTGAACGAGGCACAACTGATGGCCTACTTCGAGACGCTGAAGAAGCTGCTCAAGGTGGAGATCAAGGTGCCGAAGCCCGCGGCTGCGGCGGCAGTAGCCACTTCCTGAGGAATACCATGACCGAACGTATCAACCTGGGAAAATCCGCTCCCAAGCTCTACCAGGCGCTTGCCGAACTGGATCGACAGGCATCGGAGGCCGTTGCACAGGCTGGCATTACCGAAGGCTTTTCGCATCTGCTGCGCTTGCGTGCCTCGCAAGTCAACCAGTGCGCTTTCTGTATCCGCCTGCACACGCGTGACGCCCTGGGCAGTGGCGAGAGCAGCGACCGTCTGGCCGTACTGCCGGCCTGGCGCGAGACAGCGTATTTCACCCCGCAGGAGCGTGCTGCGCTGGAATTGGTAGAGGCGATCACCCTGGTGGCCGACGGGCAGGTGCCTGATGCGGTTTACACGCAGGCTGCGGCTGTGCTGTCCGACGCAGAAATTTCGGCAGTGGAGTGGCTGGCGATCGTGATCAACGCCTGGAACCGGGTGGCCATTAGCAGCCGCTATCCGGTCAAGGCCTGAGGCAGGCTGTCGCCGAGCAAGAAAGCTGGTCCTGGACCAGCTTTTTTCTTGCGCCTTCGCAAGGCATGATGGAAAAAGAAAAACCCTTGCAAGTCGTTGACCTGCAAGGGTTTTTAATTTGGGGTGGCTGATGGGGCTCGAACCCACGACAACAGGAATCACAATCCTGGACTCTACCAACTGAGCTACAGCCACCAGAGAAAGAGAAATTATAACCCTATTTTCTCGCCCATGCCAGCCTGCTGGGCAAAATACTTGATCGGTTGAAGATCAGCCCATCTTCAAGGAGCCAGCTGCTTGGAGCAGGAGTGGCTGGGGAGAGCAGCTACACTCAAGGGCTCTCTGGCACACATGGCTTGCGGGATATGGATCCGACAGGCTGTTTTGACGATATTCTGATGTGCCCAACAGCAGCAACATGACAACAAAGTACCGGTTTTTCCCACACGTCTCATTGGAGCGCAAGCAGCATCGTGGTTGGCAATGGCTGCTTGCCTGCATCGGCCTGATCCTGTTCCAGCCCATGTCAGCTCACGCCGCCGACATCGCCTGCCGCGTCGTCGGTGTCGCTGACGGTGACACCCTCAACTGTCTCACCGCCAGCAAGCAGAACCTGCGCGTGCGCCTGCACCAGATTGATGCGCCGGAGCGTGGCCAGCCGTTCAGCAATGCCTCGCGCAAGGCGCTGGCCGATCTGGTAGCGGGCAAGCAGGTGCTGCTGCAATCAGCCGGTCAGGATCGCTATGGCCGGGTGCTGGCCACGGTGCAGGTGCAGGGCCTGAATGTCAACCAGCAACTGGTGCGCCAGGGCCATGCCTGGGCCTATCGGCAGTATCTGGTCGATCGTCGTTACCTGCAGCTGGAGGCGCAGGCGCGCAGCGAGACGCTGGGTCTGTGGAGCCAGCCCGGTGCGATTTATCCGGCCGATTACCGCAAGGGTATCCGCTCAGCCGCGCAAAACAGCATTGTGCTGGACGCGCCAGCACCGCGCACACGGCTGCTGCCGCTCATGGGCGCGGGGCAGGGCAGCCACTGTGGCAGCAAGCGCTTCTGCAACCAGATGAACAGCTGTGCCGAGGCGCGCTACTACCTGAACCAGTGCGGCATCACACGTCTGGATCGGGATAGCGACGGCATTCCCTGCGAAAACCTGTGTACCTCGCGCTGAGCGCGGCACCACCGTCAGGCAGACAGTTCAGCAGCCGCCGGCAGCCACAGCCCGCCCACGCGCAGTGTCTGTGCCGCGCGCACGGCGCACAGCACCGCCAGTTGCACCGCTTCTGCCGCCATGGCTGACAGTGTGATCAGATCGGGCTGCTGCTGCGCCTGGGCGGTAGACAGGGCAAACAGGGTATCGCCATCGAGCATGGTGTGCACCGGACGGATGCAGCGCGCCAGGCCATCGTGGCCGGCTACTGTCAGCCGCTGCAGTTCGGTACGGGACAGCGCGGCATCGGTGGCGATGATGCCGATGGTGGTATTGGTGCCGGGCAGGGCAAAGCGCGGTGCATCGCCCTGCAGCAGGGCACGCTGGGTATCACGCAAGCGCAGCTGATCTGCCGCAGTACGGGCGCCGGCCAGCAGTTGTCCGGTATGCGGATCCAGCACATCGCCCACGGCATTGCAGGCCACCAGCGCGCCCACGGTCACGCCATGGAGCTGCACGCCGGCACTGCCGATGCCGCCTTTCATGGCGCAATTGCTGCCGAACAGCTTGCCCACGCTGGCACCAGCGCCGGCACCGACGTTGCCGCAGACCAACGGACTAACACTGGCGGCGGCACAGGCCGCAAAGCCGCCATCGGCATCGGGCCGGATCAGGGCATCACCGACCGGCAAGTCAAACAGCACGGCCGCCGGTACCAGCGGCAACGGGTGGCCAAAGCCGACATCCATGCCGATGCCTTGCTGCTCCAGCCAGCGCACCACGCCGCTGGCGGCATCCAGGCCCCAGGCGCTGCCGCCGCCCAGCATCACGGCATGCACCTTGTCCACCAGGTGGCCCGGGGCCAGCAGATCGGTTTCGCGCGTGCCAGGTGCCGCACCGCGGACATCGACGGCCGCTACCGCGCCCTGCGGCGCGATCACCACGCTGCAGCCGGTGGGCCGTTGCGGGGACGTCCAATGCCCGGCCAGCAGGCCCGGCACCTGCGTGATGCAACCGTAGGCAGGAGAGTCGCTCATGAAGACCTCAGATAGAGTTCGTCCGACCAGGTGGCCAGCCACTGCGGGCGGAAGGCGACAAAAATCGCCGACAGCAGCCCGGTCATGAAACCATCGCCCCAGGCAATCAGCCAGTGCGCGATGGTGGTGAGGGAAGGATCGATATTGGGCAGGTGGTAGCCGGCCCATTCACTGAGCAGGGCGGCGGCAAACACGCTGGCCACGGTGGTAAAAAAGCCGCGTCCCAGTGTATAGACAAAGATGTTCGGGCCCAGGTAGCGCCGCACCAGCGCGCCCAGCAGCATGGCAAAGGTGGCCGGCAGCACGCCGAGCCAGAAGGCGTCGGCCATCAGCTGGGCCACCGGGGCCGGTGCCAGCAGGCCGGAGATGATCGCAATCAGGCAGAACACCGGTATCGCCAGCGGCCAGCCCAGCGTCAGCAGGATGATGCCGGAAAAGGTCAGCGTCAGCTGCAGCGGCATGGTGTGCAGCCGCGGCATGGCCCAGACCCAGGGCACGATCACCAGGCTGGCCAGCAGTGGCGTCAGCAGTTCAGTGCGGCGCAGCATGCGCCAGGGGCGCAGGAACAGGGCGATGCCCAGGGCCAGCAGCAGCGGGATCCATTCCCAGGAGGCGTACATGGCCGATTGCCAGCGCGTGTCAGTGGCCGCAGCTGCTGGCGGCTTCAGCCGGTTCCGTGGCGACCAGATCGGTATCGGTATTGCCGCTGCAGCCGTGGATCTGGCCGCCGGGCATGGCTTCCGGATGGGCAATCTGGCCGGTCGCGGTGTCGTAGCCGATGCGCTTGAGGTAGTCGGACAGGGCGGCATCCATGGTGTCGGCGTGCTGCGGGAACCAGGTCGCCAGTTCGGCGTTCATCTTGCGCACTACGACGAAATGGCCCTTGAGGCCGTAATTGAGGCCTTCGCGCATCACGTCCAGCACCGCCTTGTGGTGCGTGGTGTGGCAGTTGCTGGCGGCGAAATTGGTATCGCGCATCCACTTGTCCTCGTTGTCGAAGTGGATCTGGGTATGGTCGATCAGGTCCTTCCAGCGCTGCAGCAGCTGCTCGTCAGTTGCTGCTTCCACGGCATTGCGCAGCTCCACAAATTCCACATGCGTCTGGTCCATCTGTTCGATGCCCAGTGCCAGATCGTCGCTCCATACCAGTGTGCTCACGCGCTTTCTCCTCTGAAAACGCCATTTTATCCAGCTGATCCCCTATCTGCCTGCGATTCCCTGTTCCCGGCAAGGATGCAGGGTGCTGGGCGCGGTACACTGTGAGTGAGCGGGTACTTGCCAGTGCCGCCTGAAATCGCAAACCGAGCAGGGCAGCGAGTTGCCCGACCACCAGAAAGGAGACCACCATGTTCAACCATATCCTCTTGCCTATCGATGGTTCCGATACCGCCAGCCTGGCCGTTGACAAGGCGATCGCCATGGGTCGCGCCTTCCCGGGCACCAAGATCACGGCTGTGTACGTGCTGGATCCGTATCCGTTTGCCAGCGCCGGCCCGGACTTCGCCTTTGGCCAGACGCAATACCTGTCTGCCGTGAACGAAGAAGCCGAGCGCGTGCTGAACGAAGTCAAGCAGCGCTTTGCCGACCAGGGCGTGACTGCCGAGGCCGTCACGGTCGACGCCTACGCGGTCTGGAAGGGCATCATCGACGTGGCAGACCAGGTCGGTGCCGACCTGATCATCATGGGTTCGCACGGCCGCAAGGGCGTGGAAAAGCTGATGCTGGGCAGCGTGGCGCAGCGCGTCGTGTCGCACGCATCGCGTTCCGTGCTGATTGTTCACAAGGGCGCGTAAAAATCGACAAAACTTGTGTACAATGCGCAGCTTCTGACAGCAAACACAGTGCGCTGTCAGCGGCAAGCAAGGTTTCGGTGGCACGAAACAGACCGGAAAAAATTTCAAGAAATTTCCGGTGACTTGCAAAAACGCCAGAAATCGTCATATAATGACAGCTTCTGCGGGAATAGCTCAGTTGGTAGAGCGCAACCTTGCCAAGGTTGAGGTCGCGAGTTCGAGCCTCGTTTCCCGCTCCAGATACAAGCCCGGTGCACCATGTGCATCGGGCTTTTGTCTTTTCTGGATCTGTTGATGCAGCCTGAGGCACTTGCCGTGCTCAGCCGGCCTTGCGCAAGGTCAGGTTGATGCGTTGCGCTCCCAGCAGCGGGTGCTCTCCGGGCTTGACCGGCAGCACGCCATGAAAGCGCAGGCGGTCCACGCCGCCCCAGACCACCACATCGCCATGAAACAGCGGCACACGCTGTACGGCGGCATCACGCTTCAGGCCGCCAAACTGGAAAATTGCCGGCAACCCGAGCGAGACCGAGACAATCGGCTGGCGGTAGTCGCGCTCATGCCGGTCCTGGTGCAGGCCCATGCGCGCGCCAGGCAGGTAGCGGTTGATCAGGCAGGTGTCGGGCGCAAAATCGGCAAAGCCGGCTTCGGCAGCCGCCTGCTGGCCCAGCTGGAACAGCGTCTGCGGCATTGTTGGCCAGGGCTTGCCGCTGTGCGGGTCACGCGGGGCGTAGCGGTAGCCATGCGAGTCCGACACCCAACCCAGCTTGCCGCAACTGGATAGTGCCGCCGACATGCTGCGACCGCCGGCCGTTTGCATGATGCGGAACGGCGATTGCGCGGTCAGCTGTTGCAGCGTCTGCCACAAGGCTGGCAGGCCAGGCAGCACGTAGCCGCGCAACACGACGGCCTGCGCGCCCAGCGGTTCGCGCTGGCCGGCATCCGGGCGGTCATCGGCAAACAGATCCAGAGTGTGCATGGCTGGTCATTCTGGCATCGGCTGCCGCCGCCAGCAAGCGCTGCAGCGTCAGGGTGCCAGGCTGTGATACAGCTGCGACAGGCGGCTGGCCATGGCGCGGTCCGACCATTCGGCGGCATAGCGCACGGCGTCCTGGCTGAGCTGGAACAGGCGGCTGCGATCCAGCAGCACGGTTGCCAGTGCCTGGCCATACGCGCGCGCTTCGGCCGGCGGTGCGACTGCGCCACGGCCAGGTGCCAGGATATCGATGGTGCCCATGGCGGCCAGCGCCACGGCCGGGGTGCCGGCCGCCATGGCTTCCAGCAGCACCAGGCCCTGGGTCTCGGTGGTCGAGGCAAAGGCAAACACATCGGCGGCGGCATAGCAGGATGGCAGCTCGTGTACCCGATCCATATAGCCGATGAACTGTACCGATGCCTGCAAGCCGCGCTGTGCCACCTCTTGCTGCAGCTCGGCGCGTGCCGGGCCTTCGCCGGCAATCACCAGCAGCAGGTCCGGACAGGTTTCCAGCGCATGGGGCAGGGCGTCCAGCAGGAAATCGATATTCTTTTCATGCGCCACGCGGCCGACGAACAGCGCCATCGGGCGCTCCGCGGCAATGCCGTGCTGCTGCCGGAAACGGCTGCCGCAGCCATTGGCAAAATTGTCCAGCGGGATGCCGGTGGGCAGCACATGGATCGGCTTGGTGACGCCGTAGTCCAGCAGCCGCTGCTGCATGGCGCTGGACGGCACGACGACGGCATCGAGTGCGTTGCACTGGCGCCGCGAAAAGTTGCGTGCCTGCTGCTTCAGCCAGCCGGACGGCAGCATCGGTGCGTAGTGCTGCAGGTATTCCTCGAACAGCGTGTGGTAGGTGGCCATCACCGGCAGGCCGCGCTTGCGGGCTGCGCGCACACCGGCGTAGTGCGCCACGAACGGCGTCTGTATATGCACGAGATCGCAATCGGCAGCGGCCTGCAGGCAGGTCTGGCGCATGGCGCGCCATTTCAGCAGGCGGTCTTCCGGGTCACGTGGTACCGGCCGGCCGGCAACGCGCAGAATGTCCGGCGTACTGGCCTCGCCCTGGTAGGACGGCACCACCAGGCGCAGCTCCACGCCGAAGCTGCCCAGGGTGCGCCGGAAGGTATCGATGGAAGTGGAAACACCGTTGATGCGCGGAAAATACACATCAGACGTCATCAGGACGCGCATGGACTATCAGGCCTTGACCGCGCTTCCCATGTCTTCGGCCGGTACCTGGGCTGGAGTGCCCTGGTGCCAGGCGATCAGCTCCAGCGAACCGTCGTGGTCTTCCACGATGGCGGTGCAGGAATCGACCCAGTCGCCGCAGTTCACGTATTCCATGCCGTTGATCTCTCGGATCGTGGCCCAGTGGATGTGGCCGCAGATGATGCCTTCGACCTGATGGTCGCGGGCGTACTGTACGGCGCATTCCTCGAAGTCGAAGATGAAGTTGAGCGCCTTCTTGACCTTGCGCTTGGCGTAGCCGGCCAGCGACCAGTAGCCGCTGATGCCGAGCTTGCGGCGCGCCCAGGACAGCCACATGTTCAGGCGTACCAGCGTGTTGTAGGCCTGGTCGCCCAGCTGGGCCACCCATTTGTGGTGCTGCGTCACCTGGTCAAACTGGTCGCCATGGATCAGCAGGTAGCGCTTGCCGTTGGCGGCCTGGTGGATCAGTTGGTGCACCACCTTGATCTCCAGAAACACGGTGCCGCAATAGTCGCGCAGCATCTCGTCATGGTTGCCCGGAATCAGGACCACGCGGGTATCGGTGCGGGCGCGCTGCAGCAGCTTCTGTACCACCTGGTTCTGAGCCTTGGACCAGTTCATGCTGCGGCTCATACTCCAGAAGTCGATCACATCCCCGATCAGGAAGATGTTGTCTGCCGTGTGTTCCTCCAGGAACTCCAGCAGTCGTTCCGCCTGGCACGCTTTCGTACCGAGGTGGATGTCAGAGAGAAAGATGGAGCGGACGTGTTTCATGACCGTTACGGTACGCCCCGCGCATGTAATCGGAATGACGTACGCATGTCATTCCCGTGACCCACCCGGAGCCGCCACAAGCTTGTCGGCCAGGGCTGTTGCAGGGCGGCCACTACAATGCCTGCAACACTGTTGCGAGTCTGCCCATGAAGTTCCTCCACGCCGCCGATATCCACCTCGACAGCCCCTTGTGCGGCCTGTCAGCCTACCCGGACGCTCCGGCGGAACGCCTGCGCACGGCTACGCGCTCGGCTTTCGTGCGATTGATCGATACGGCACTGGCCGAGCAGGTCGATTTCCTGGTCATTGCCGGTGATCTGTATGACGGTGGCTGGAAGGACTTCAACACCGGCCTGTTCTTTGTGCGCCAGATGGGGCGGCTGCAGCAGGCTGGCATCCCGGTCTATCTGCTGCATGGCAACCACGATGCTGATAGCGACATGACCAGCCGGCTGGTGTTGCCGGAGAACGTGCACGTTTTCAGCAGCCGCAAGGCACAGACTTTCCGTATCGATGCCTTGCGCGTGGCGCTGCATGGTCACAGTTTCCGCACGCGCGAGACGCTGGACAATCTGCTGCCTGGCTATCCCGATGCGGTGGCCGGCTGGTTGAATATCGGCGTGCTGCATACGGCGCTGGAGGGCTATAGCGCCCATGCGCGCTATGCGCCATGTTCACTGGCCGAACTGCAGGCGCGCGGCTACCAGTACTGGGCGCTTGGCCATGTGCACGAGCAGCAGCTGTGGGAATTGCCCGATTGCACCATCGCCTTTCCGGGCAACCTACAGGGCCGCCATGTGCGCGAAACCGGCGCGCGTGGTGCCTTGCTGGTGCATGCTGAAGAGGACCGCATTACCCGGGTGCAGCCGCTGGAACTGGATGTGCTGCGCTGGGCTGTGCTCGATGTCGATCTGGCTGCGGCCGAAGACTTTGAGCAGGCGGTGCGCCTGGTCGGGCAGGCCTTGCGACAGCTGCTGGACAGCCTGCCCGAGGAGCATCCGGCCGCGGTGCGCGTGCGCCTGCAAGGCGCTACCGCCATACACGCCACGCTGCTGGCGCGTCAGTCGCAGCTGCGTCAGGAGGTGATTGCGCAGGCGGTGGCGCTCGATGCCGACCGGCTCTGGATCGAGAAAGTGCAGCTGGCGACCACGCCATTGTCGAGCCCGGCACAGGCCGATGCCGACTGGCAGGACACGCTGCTGGAGCTGGATCGGCTGATGCAGGCGGCCGCGCAGGATCCTGACTGGCTGAAAAAGCGCGCCGAGGTGGTGCAGCAGGCCCTGGGCAAGGTGCCGAATGAGGTGCTGCAGTTTGCCCCCGAGCTGGAGGCCTTGCGTCAGGATACGGCCACCGCCTTGCCAGACTGGCTGGCGCAATCGGCACGGCTGCTGCAAGCGCGCCTGCAACAGGATGGAGGGCAGGGCTGATGCGTATCCAGCAACTCAACCTGATCCGCTACGGCAAGTTCACCGGCCGCCAGCTGACGCTGCCGGCAGCAGACTGCGATATCCACCTGGTGGTCGGCCCGAACGAGGCTGGCAAGTCCACCCTGCGCAAGGCGATTGCCGACTGGCTGTACGGCATTCCGGCGCGTACGCCGCTGGATTTTCTGCACCCCAAGCCGGATCTGCGACTCGGCGGCGTGTTGCAACGTGGCAGCGAACAGCTGGCGTTTGACCGCATCAAGGCCAACAGCAAGACGCTGCGCGATCCGCAGGATGACCGCGTGATCGCCGATGCCGAATTGGCCGGCTGGCTGGCCGGACTTGACCTGCAGGCCTTCGAGCGCATGCAGGCACTTGATCACGATACGCTGGTAAAGGGCAGTGCCGACATGCTGACCGCTTCCGGCCAGGTCGGCCAGCTGTTGTTCCAGTCGGCTGCCGGCCTGCAGCATCTGGGACAGCTGGTGCAGGGTCTGCAGCAGGAAGCCGATGCGCTCTGGGCTCCGCGCAAGTCCGACAAGCGCCAGTATTACCAGGCGCAAAACGTGCTGGAGGATGCCACGCAGGCGCTCAAGGCACACACGCTGCGTAGCAGCGACTGGAAAAAGCAGCAGACCGCGCTGCAGCAGGCCGGTGTACAGCTGCAACAGGCGCGCGCGCGCATGCAAGAACTGGAACAGCAGATCCAGCGCCTGCGTCGCATCCAGCAGGCCGCGCCGGCATTGCAGCTGCTCGATGCGCAGCAACAGGCCCTGGACACGTTGCAGGCAGAAGGCGTGGCGCCGCTACTGCCCGATGACGCTGCCGGCACCTTGCAGCAGGCGCAGCAGGATCAGGCCCTGCTCGATGCCGAGCAGCAACGTCTGCAGCAGGCGGGTGCGCAGCTGGAGCAGCAGCTGGCAGCGATTGTGCTGCCACAGCCCTTGCTGCAGGCGGCTGATGAAATCGAGGCGCTACATCTCAACAGCAACAGCTGTCGCAACCATGTCCGCGACCTGCCGCTGCGCCAGCAGGAGTACCGACAGCATGAACAGCAGCTGCACGCACTAGCCCAGGGCCTGGGCTGGACCGGCCTGGACACTGATGCCATTGCGCGCAGCCTGCCGACGATGCCGGTACGTCTGCGGCTGCAGCAGCTGCTCAAGCGAGCGCCCGAAGCCGGCAACGCCCTGAATGCAGCCAGCAAAGCCTGCACGCAACTGCAGCAACGCCAGCAGATGGCACAACAGGATCTGGACGCGCTCGCCACCCAGCCGGTCAGCGCAGTCCTGCAACAGGCGATGCAGCAGGCACTGGCCTTGGGCGATGTGGCTGCGCGCCAGCAGGAGCTGGCGCTGCGTCAGCAACAGCTGCAGCAGCAGATCAACAGCGCATTGCAGGCCTTGCCACAAGCTCCGGCAAGCGCCCAAGCCTTGCGCCACATGCTGCCGCCTACATCGGTGCGGCTGGAGCAGTTGCAACAGCAGCAGCGCGATGAGGCGCGTGAACAGCGCCAGCTGGAACAGGCATTGCGCGATCTGCAGCAAGAGCTGGATGCGCGCAACCTGATGCTGGAGCAGCTGGTACGCACGCATCAGCCGGTATCGCACGCGCAGGTACAGGCCGCGCGCGATGCCCGCGATGCCCTCTGGCAGCAGCTGCTGCAGTTGCCGGCCCAGCTGTCATTGCAGGCCGATGCCTATGTCGAATTGGTACGCGCAGCCGACACGCTGGCCGATGCCCGCATGGCCACGGCTCAGCACGAGGCTGAGCGCTTGAGCTTGCAATTGCAACAGGAAAGACAGCAACAGCAGCTGCACCAGCGACAGCAGGAGCAGCAGGCGCTGGCGCAACGCCAAGCGCAGCTGCAGCAGGACTGGCTGGCGCTGTGCCTGGGTGCCGGCATGCCGGCGCTGACACTGGACCAGGCCAGCGCCTGGTTGCAGCAGCGCGAGCAGATTCTGGACTTGCTGACGGATCTGGAAGTGCTGGACCTGCAGGCACAGGCCCTGCAGCAGTCCCTCGATAGCAGTCGTACGCAGCTGCAACAGGCCTTGGGCGAAGAGGCGCAATCCCTGCCCCTGCAGGCCTGCCTGCAACTGGCGCAACAGCGTAGTGCGGCCTGGGAGCGCAGCCAGGGTGAGCGCCAGCGACTGCAGCGTGAATTGCAGCAGCTGGCAGCGTCCTTGCAGGCGGCCACACTGGAGCAGCAACAGGCCCAGACCGCCTGGGAAGACTGGCAGCAACAATGGCAAGCAGCCTGCAAGGATGCTGGTTATGAGAGATCCATTCCTGATCAGGATCAGGTTGAGCGTTATCTGGATGTTTCCCGTACCATACAGGAGACGCTGCAAGACATGCAGCAGCTGGCCAGCGAGCGTATTGGCGCCATGCAGGCGGATCTGGATGCGCTGGCACGGCAGGCTGAGGCCCTGCAGCAGCTGGTGCCGGAATTGTCCGGGCAGGACGCTGACCTTATTGCGCGCGATCTGTTTCAGCGCCTGCAGCAGGCACGTGAACAGCAGGCTGCGCAGCAGCGATTGCAAGGTCAGTTGGCCGAACAGCGTCGGCAGCTGGAACAGGTGCAAGTGCGCCAGTCGGCATTGCAGGCACGGCTGCAACCGCTGTACGCCGCCGCAGGCGTGTCCGACATGGCTTTGCTGGCGCAGGTGGTGAGCCGCTTCACCGCGCAGCAGGCGCAGCGTAAGCGTTGCGAACGCGATCGTGAAGAACTGTTGCGCCACGCCGGCGGCCTGAGCCTGGAACAGCTGCGTGCAGAAGTTGCGGCGCAGTCGTTGGACAGCCTGCCGCAGGATCTGCTGCAGGCGCAGCAGGACTACGAGGCGCTACGCGGTCAGTTATCGGAGCTGGGCAAGCAGCAGGGCACGCTGGAGGCCAGTCTGCAAACCCATGACGGCCAACAGGATGCGGCCGTGGCCGAGGCACGCCGCCAGGAAGCCATCACCGATATGGCCGAGGCCATGCAGGGCTGGCTGCAACTGGAACTGGCAGGCCAGTTGCTGCAGTGGGCGACCGAGCAGTACCGTGAACGCCACCAAGGTCCGATGCTGCAGCGCGCGTCGGCGATGTTCCGCACGCTGACGCTGGGTGGTTTCGAGCGCCTGATCGTGGAGTTGGACAAGGACAAGCCGGAATTGCTCGGCGAGCGCGCCAATGGCCGGCGGGTCGAGGTCTCTGGCTTGAGCGATGGCACGCGTGACCAGCTCTATCTGGCGTTGCGGCTGGCGGCGCTGGAGCTGCAGCACGGGCAGGGTGCCCAGGTGCTGCCGCTGATCGCCGACGACTTGTTCATCAACTTTGACGATGTGCGCACCGCCGCTGGCCTGCAGGTGCTGGGTGAGCTGTCACGCCAGCGCCAGGTGTTGTTCCTGACGCACCACGCGCATCTGGTGCCGCTGGCGCAGCAGGTGCTGGGCCCGCAGCTGAACGTGATCGAGCTCTAGATGGCTGGCTCAGTCTTGCGCCAGGAGGTCCAGCACCAGTGTGCCCGGGCGACACAGGCGTGCGCCCAGCGGCGTGACCACGATTGGACGGTTCATCAGCACCGGGTGCTGCTCGACAAATCCGAGCAGTTCGGCATCGCTCCACTTGGCATTGCCCAGGTCCAGCTCCTGATAGACCGATTCCTTTTCGCGCAGGATGTCACGCACGCTGCTGCCCATGCGCTGCAGCAGGGCCTGCAGTTCGCTGGCACTCAGCGGTGTCTTCAGGTATTCGACGACGACCGGTTCCGCGCCGCTCTGGCGGATCAGCTCCAGGGCGCTGCGTGAGTTGCTGCACTTGGGGTTGTGGTAGATGGTGATATCGCTCATGACTGGTCTCCGGAATAGGGGGAATGGCCCTGATTGTCGCCGCATCAGGGTTTGCATGGGCTTGACGGTGTTTTCCAGATGGGCACAATAGGAACCGTACATCAGGAGTCGGACACGTTCCGCACCAACCTGCCTCCCGGGGCAAGGTGGTATGCCTAGCAGATGTGGTCATGCCTACATGACAACCAAGCCGGACCAGCAAAGCCCTCCGGTTCGTCCGGCGGGCTTTGCTGCATCTGGATGCTGTCACTGGCTCATGCTGTACCGGGACCGGCGTCCCGCCTGCGTACTGCAGGGCAATAGCCCGGGTGATTTATCCCAACTTGCCACCCGTTGTCAGACCAAACGCTAAAAGGAGTTTTTCATGTTTGAAGCCCATTTTCATCCCGCGATTCACGTGATCCCGGTATCGTCCTTCGATTTTGAGCAGGAGTCGCTTGAGCTGTTCGAACGCCTGCGTCGCCATGCCGTGGCGCCACTGGCGCAGCAGCCCTGGCAGGAACTGCAGGGCGAGTGGCGTGATCCGGCACATTTGCGCTGGGAGCGGCTGGCGGCCTGAATACAAGCCGTGATTCGGCCAAAGAAAAACCCCGATGCTCTTGCGAGTCATCGGGGTTTTTGTATCTGGCGGAGAGAGAGGGATTCGAACCCTCGGTAGGCTATTAACCTACACACGCTTTCCAGGCGTGCGACTTAAACCACTCATCCATCTCTCCGTGAAAACCGAGATTCTAGCACTACTTCGCAGCGCTCGCCAAGGCGGCCGCAAAAAATTTGTGCCGGACGCTCACTTGTCCTGTTGTGCCTGCACCACCTTCATTGCCGAGGCGATCAGCGAGGACATTTCGGTCATGTTGGACGGCACCACCAGTGTGGTGCGCGCTTCGGAGGCCAGCTTGCCGTAGGCATCCACGGCGCGTTCGGCGACCTTGAGCTGTACCGCCTGATCGCCGCCGGGCTGGCGGATGGCGGCGGCAATGCGCTCAATGGCGTCGGCGGTGGCATCGGCCACGGCCTGGATGGAGACGGCTTCACCTTGTGCCGCGTTGATGGCGGCCTGCTTTTCACCTTCGGAGCGCGAGATGAAGGCGGCGCGCTCGCCTTCGGCCAGGTTGATCTGCTCCTGCTTCTTGCCTTCGGACGAGGCGATCAGCGCGCGCTTTTCGCGTTCGGCCGTGATCTGCGCCTGCATCGCACGCAGGATCTCGGCCGGCGGCGTCAGGTCCTTGATCTCGTAGCGCAGTACCTTCACGCCCCAGTTCAGTGCGGCTTCGTCAATCGCATTCACCACCTGGGCGTTGATCATGTCGCGCTCTTCAAACGTCTTGTCCAGCTCCAGCTTGCCGATCACGCTGCGCAGCGAGGTCTGTGCCAGCTGCGTCACTGCCACGATGTAGTTGCTGGAGCCATAGCTGGCGCGCATCGCGTCCGTCACCTGGAAGTAGAGGATGCCGTCCACCTGCAGCTGGGTGTTGTCGCGCGTGATGCAGACCTGGCTCGGCACATCCAGCGGGATCTCCTTCAGGCTGTGCTTGTAGGCCACGCGGTCAATGAAGGGGATCAGGAAGTTCAGGCCCGGGTTGAGCGTGGCGTGGTACTTGCCCAGGCGCTCTACCACCCAGGCGCTCTGCTGCGGCACCACCTTGACGGATTTGGCAATAAAGATGATGGCAACGGCTAGCAGGACAATCGCGTATTCCATGAAAACTCCAGATGGATGGTCGATAGGGCGTCTGGGCACTATAGCCCGGCGGGATGACAGTCAGGCGGCCGGGCTGAGCACCAGCTGGCTGCCGCGGATATCGGTCACGGTGTGGCGGCCGCTGACGGGCGGCTGCTGCGGGTTGGCGGCGATGGCCTGCCAGCGCGCGCCACGGTATTGCACATCGGTGGTGCCATCGGGTTGCCAGGCTTCGACCATCACCACGCTGCCGATATCCAGCTTGTTGCGCGTGGCGCTACGGTCGGGATCGGTCGTGGCCAGCTTGCGCTTCTTGCGCAGCAGGTACCAGCCCACCGTCAGCAGTGAGCCGGACAGGGCGGCGATGATCAGCTGCGCCGGCAGCCCCAGGCCCAGATGTGCCGACAGCGCACCCATGATGGCGGCCAGCGCCATCATCAGCAGGAAAAAGGTCCCGGTCAGCAGCTCCGCGCCCAACAGCAGGACTACGGCAATCCACCACAGGGTTGAGGTTTCCATTGTGTTGCTTCCTCCGCTTGAGCAGTGCGCCTGCGGGTTGCAGGGGCATGCCTATTGTCATATGGTTGTGACGGCTTTGTTGGATCATCGCAGGCACGACAGGTTCCCGGCGTTGTCGCACTGCAGCATCGCAGCAGACGACGCGGTCTTTTTGACACTTTTCTGCACCTGTTATGCCGTCCAGCCACTATGATGGCGGTTATTCGATACAGGCCGTTCTTGCGGCCTGTTTTGCCATGCCAAGGAGAACTCCCCCGTGAAATTCCGCTTCCCGATCGTGATCATCGACGAAGACTACCGCGCCGAAAACATTTCCGGCCTGGGTATCCGCGCCCTGGCCGAGGCCATCGAGAGTGAGGGCTTCGAGGTGGTAGGCGTGACCAGCTATGGTGACCTGACCCAGTTTGCCCAGCAGCAGAGCCGCGCCAGCGCCTTCATCCTGTCGATCGACGACGAGGAATTCACTGATGTCAACAGCGATAACGACGTCAGCCTGGCGGTCGAGAACCTGCGCAACTTCATCGAGGAAGTGCGCCGCAAGAACGAGGATGTGCCGATCTACGTCTACGGCGAAACCAAGACCAGCCGCCACCTGCCCAACGACATCCTGCGCGAGCTGCACGGCTTCATCCACATGTTCGAGGACACGCCCGAATTCGTGGCGCGCCACATCATCCGTGAAGCCAAGGCCTATCTGGAATATATCCAGCCGCCGTTCTTCAAGGCGCTGCTGGACTATGCCGAAGATGGTTCCTACTCCTGGCACTGCCCGGGCCACTCCGGGGGCGTGGCTTTCCTGAAGTCACCCATCGGCCAGATGTACCACCAGTTCTACGGCGAGAACATGCTGCGCGCCGACGTCTGCAACGCGGTCGAGGAACTCGGCCAGCTGCTGGACCACAACGGTGCCATTGGGGAATCCGAGCGCAATGCTGCGCGCATCTTCAATGCCGACCATTGCTTCTTTGTCACCAACGGCACCAGCACCAGCAACAAGATCGTCTGGCACCATACCGTGGCCGCCGGTGACGTGGTGGTGGTCGACCGCAACTGCCACAAGTCCAACCTGCACGCCATCATCATGACTGGCGCGATTCCGGTGTTCCTGAAGCCGACGCGCAACCACTTCGGCATCATCGGTCCGATTCCGCAAGAGGAATTCAGCCCCGAAGCGATCCGCGCCAAGATTGCAGCCAACCCGCTGCTCAAGGGCGTGGACCCGGATACGGTCAAGCCGCGCATCCTGACGCTGACGCAATCCACCTACGACGGTGTGCTCTACAACACCGAGACCATCAAGCAGATGGTGGACGGTTTTGTCGACAACCTGCACTTTGACGAGGCCTGGCTGCCGCACGCGGCCTTCCACCCGTTCTATGGCACCTTCCACGCCATGGGCCGCAAGCGCAGCCGTCCGTCCAAGACCATGGTGTATTCCACGCAGTCCATCCACAAGCTGCTGGCCGGTATCAGCCAGGCCAGCCATGTGCTGGTGCAGGATTCGCAGGAGCGCAAGCTGGACAGCTACCTGTTCAACGAAGCCTACCTGATGCACACGTCGACCAGCCCGCAGTACAGCATCATCGCCAGTTGTGACGTGGCGGCTGCCATGATGGAGCCGCCGGGCGGCACCGCGCTGGTCGAGGAAAGCATCGCCGAGGCGCTGGACTTCCGCCGTGCCATGCGCAAGGTCGAGCAGGAATTCGGCAACGACTGGTGGTTCCAGGTCTGGGGTCCGGAAAGCTTTGCCGACGAGGGCATGGGCCGCGCCGACGACTGGATCATCCGCAGCGGCGAACCGGACGACCAGTCCTGGCACGGTTTTGGCGACCTGGCCGATGGCTTCAACATGCTGGACCCGATCAAGGCGACCATCGTCACGCCGGGCCTGCGCATGGACGGCACCTTTGACGAAACCGGCATTCCGGCCAGCATCGTCACCAAGTACCTGGCCGAGCATGGCGTGGTGGTCGAGAAGACCGGTCTGTACAGCTTCTTCATCATGTTCACCATCGGCATCACCAAGGGCCGCTGGAACACCATGCTGACTGAGCTGCAGCAGTTCAAGGATGATTACGACAAGAACCAGCCGATGTGGCGCGTCATGCCGGAGTTCTGCCAGTCGCACCGCCGCTACGAGCGCATGGGTCTGCGTGACCTGTGCCAGCACGTGCACACGCTGTACGCCGAGTACGACATTGCCCGTCTGACGACCGAGATGTACCTGTCCGAGCTGGCCCCGGCGATGACGCCGGCCGATGCCTACGCGCACATCGCGCGCCGCCGCACCGAGCGCGTCGAGATCGACCAGCTGGAAGGCCGTGTCACCGTTGGCCTGCTGACGCCGTACCCGCCGGGTATCCCGCTGCTGATCCCGGGCGAGGTGTTCAACCGCAAGATCGTCGACTACCTGAAGTTTGCGCGCGAGTTCGCCCGCAAGTGCCCGGGCTTCGAGACCGATATCCACGGCCTGGTCGAGCAGGTCGACGAGAACGGCGAGCGCCGTTTTTACGCCGATTGCGTGGCCGAAGGCGAACCCAAGCAGGCGCCGGCGCTGACCATGGATGACATGATCCAGACGCAGCACCATTCGCCGTTCTCCAGCAACTTCTGAGCGGGCAGGGCGCTGCGGCGCCCGTTCCCGGTAGCTGCCGGCTTAGCACATGAAAAAAGCGCCCTGACCAGACGGTCAGGGCGCTTTTCTGTTGTTCAGGCCAGGGCGATCAGGCCTTGTCGTAATCGGAACCCAGGCCAGCCGTCTGGCTGAAGCCGCAATCGACATAGCTGATCTCGGCCGTGACGCCGGAAGCCAGATCGGACAGCAGGAAGGCGCAGACGTTGCCGACTTCCTCGATCGTCACGTTGCGGCGCAGCGGGGCGTTGGCCGCCATGTAGGCCAGCAGCTTGCCGAAGTCCTTGATGCCGCTGGCAGCCAGCGTCTTGACCGGGCCGGCGCTGACGCCGTTGACGCGGATGCAGCGGCCGTCTTCCATGCGGCCCAGCGATTCGGCCATGTAGCGCACCGAGGCTTCCAGTGCGGCCTTGGCCACGCCCATGGTGTTGTAGTTGGGGATGGTGCGCACGGCGCCCAGGTAGGACAGGGTCAGTACCGAGGACTTGTCGTTCAGGTAGGGCAGCGCGGCCTTGGTCATGGCCGGGAAGCTGTAGGCGCTGATGTCCAGTGCAGTCTGGTAGTTTTCGCGCGTCAGGCCGTCCAGGAACTTGCCGGAGATGGCTTCACGCGGGGCAAAGCCGATGCTGTGTACAAAACCGTCGAACTTGGGCCAGGTCTGGCTCAGGTCGGCGAACAGCCGGGCCACGGATTCGTCACTGCCGACATCGCATTCAAATACCAGATTGCTGCCAAATTCGGCGGCAAATTCGGTGATGCGGTCCTTGAAGCGCTCGCCCACGTAGCTGAATGCCAGTTCGGCACCTTGCTCGTGGCAGGCCTTGGCGATGCCGTAGGCAATGGAGCGGTTGGAGAGGAGGCCGGTAATCAGCAGCTTCTTGCCGGTCAGAAAACCCATGGAGTGTGTCCTTTTTTGCTATTGTGGATGGCCGCGCGCGACAGCGGCAGGCCTTGTATGTCATTTTATCGCCAAGGGCTTGTCCCGTGCAGGCGGATCGTCTATAATACACGCTTATCACCATCAAGCATAAAAGCAATATGGGTCGGTTTTCAACCGCCCATTTTTTTTGTCCAAGCTGGTGGATCGCCTTGCAAGACGCTTGATTTTTTCATTGTAATCAACGGCTTGCAGCATTCAATCAATCACAGGGATCAGGATATACGCGTGGCATTGCAGGAATTGGTGGAACAAACCGTACAGGGCTTGGGGCTGGACCTCGTGGAAATCGAGCGCGCCGCCGGGGGCGTGTTGCGCATTACCATCGACTTGCCGTGGCTGCCCGAGCATGCCGAACTGCCCGAGCAGTTCGTCACCATCGAGGATTGCGAGCGTGTCTCGCGCCAGCTGCAATACGTGTTCGAGGTCGAGGCCGTGGATTACCACCGCCTGGAAGTCTCCTCGCCCGGCATTGACCGGCTGCTGCGCCACGCACTGGATTTCGAACGCTTCCTTGGCGAAGAGGTCGACATCACCCTGCTGGAACCCATTGGCGAGAACGAGGCCGGCATTGCTGCCAGCCGCAAGAAGTTCCGTGGCACGCTCGAAAAGACCGAAGCCGGCTGGCAGGTGGTCTGGAGCGATGCGCCGCCGGCCAAGCCCGGTGTGCGCGTGAGCAAGAAGCGTCCGCCGGCACCGCTGCAGGCGCTGGGCTTCACCCTGGACGAGATCCGCGAGGCCCGACTGGCCCCGGTGGTCGACTTCAAGGGCCGTCGCCGTGCCGTTCCCGATGCGGCCGAACCTGATTCCGAGTCCTGATACAGGCTCCAATATCCTAGCGAACAAGAAACGGAGAACCACACCATGAATCGCGAACTGCTGATGCTGGTCGAGGCCATTGCCCGCGAAAAGAACGTTGACCGTGATGTCGTCTTCGGCGCCATCGAGATGGCGCTGGCCCAGGCCACGCGCAAGTTGTATGAAGGCGAGGTGGATATCCGCGTCGCCATCGACCGTGAAACCGGTGAATACGACACCTTCCGCCGCTGGCTGGTGGTGCCCAACGAGGCCGGCCTGCAAAACCCCGACGCCGAAGAACTGCTGATGGATGCGCAGGAGCGCGTCGCTGACGTCGTCGAAGGCGATTTCATCGAGGAGCAGGTGGAATCGATGCCGATCGGCCGTATCGGTGCCATGACGGCCAAGCAGGTGGTGCTGCAGCGCATCCGCGACGCCGAGCGCGACATGCTGCTGCGCGACTTCCTGGATCGCGGCGAGAAGATCTTCAGCGGTACCGTCAAGCGCATGGACAAGGGCGACCTGATCGTCGAAAGCGGCCGTGTCGAAGGTCGCCTGCGCCGTAGCGAAACCATTCCCAAGGAAAACTTCCGCACCGGCGACCGCCTGCGTGCCATGATCATGGAAGTCGATACCACCCAGCGTGGTGCCCCCATCATGCTGTCGCGCTCCGCGCCGGCCTTCATGATGGAGCTGTTCCGCCAGGAAGTGCCTGAAATCGAGCAGGGCCTGCTGGAGATCAAGTCCTGCGCGCGTGATCCGGGTAGCCGTGCCAAGATCGCCGTGGTCGCGCACGACCAGCGCATTGACCCGATCGGTACCTGTGTCGGCGTGCGCGGCAGCCGCGTGACCGCCGTCACCAACGAACTGGCTGGCGAGCGTGTCGACATCGTGCTGTGGAGCGAGGATCCGGCCCAGTTCGTGATTGGCGCGCTGGCTCCGGCCAACGTGCAGTCCATCGTGGTCGATGAGGAAAAGCACGCCATGGACGTGGTCGTGGACGAGGAAAACCTGGCGGTGGCGATTGGCCGTGGCGGCCAGAACGTGCGCCTGGCCTCTGACCTGACCGGCTGGAAGATCAACATCATGGACGCTGCCGAGTCTGCCGAAAAGCAGGCCAGCGAGCAGCAGGAAATGCGCACCCTGTTCATGAGCAAGCTGGATGTGGACGAGGAAATCGCCGACATCCTGATCGAGGAAGGCTTTACCAGCCTGGAAGAAGTGGCTTACGTGCCGCTGCAGGAAATGCTGGAAATCGAGGCCTTCGACGAAGACACGGTGAACGAACTGCGTGCCCGTGCCAAGGATGCGCTGCTGACCATGGCCATCGCCCAGGAAGAAAGCGTGGATGACACCGCGCTCGACCTGCGTGACCTGGAAGGCATGACGCCGGAGCTGCTGGCCAAGCTGGCTGCAGCCGAAGTACATACGCGTGACGAGCTGGCCGACCTGGCGACCGATGAGCTCGTGGAGATTGCCGGCCTCGATGAAGAAGCTGCTACCGCGCTGATCATGAAGGCCCGCGAACACTGGTTCGACGAGGACCAGGGCTAAGGAAAGGGGTAAGAACACAATGACAAACACCACTGTTGCAGATTTTGCTGCCGAGCTGAACAAGAGCCCCGAGGCTCTGCTGTCCCAGCTCAACAGCGCTGGCGTGAACAAGTCCAGCGCCAGCGACTCCCTGACTGAAGCCGACAAGCGCATGCTGCTGGATTTCCTGCGCAGCAGCCACGGCAATACCGGCGAGCGCAAGAAGATCGTGCTCACGCGCCGTTCCACCAGCGAGATCAAGCAGGCCGATGCCACTGGCAAGGCCCGTACCATCCCGGTCGAAGTGCGCAAGAAGCGCACCCTGATCAAGCGTGAAGACATTGAAGCCAGCGTGACGCCGACCGAGCCGTCTGCCGACGAGCTGGAACTGCGCCGCCGCGAAGAAGAGGCGCTGCAGCAGGCTGAACTGCTGCGTCGCCAGGAAGAAGAGCTGGCCGAGAAGCGCCGCCAGCGCGAGGAAGAAGAAGCACGCCAGCGTGAAGCTGAGGAACGCGCCCGCCGCGAAGCGGAAGAGCGCGCCCGTGCCGAAGCCGAAGCACGTGCTGCCGCCGAGGCTGCCGCGGCCGAGGCTGCGCAGGATCCGGAAAAGGCGCGTGCCGAAGCCCGTGCCCGCGCCGAAGCCGAAGTCGCCGCAATCCAGCAGGCCCGCGCCGAGAGCGTCGAGCGTGCCGCTGCTGCGCGTGACGCTGCTGTCCAGCGCGAACGCGAGCAGGAGCAGGCCGCCCAGGCGGAGGAGCAGGCCCGTATTGATGCCGAGGCCGCCAAGGCGAAAGCCAAGGCCGATGCTGAAGCTGCCCGCAAGGCCCAGGCCGATGAAGAAGCCGCCCGTGCCCGCGATCTGGAAGAGCGCCGCCGCAAGGCCCTGGCCGAGGCGGAAGCCATCCGTGCCATGATGAACGCGCCGGCCAAGGTGCTGACGGCCAAGAAGCCGGAAGAGCCGAAGCCGACCAAGGGCACGCTGCACAAGCCGGCCGCTGGTGCCGACAAGGCTGCCGCCAAGCCGGCCGCCGCAGGTGCCGACAAGACGGCCGGTACCAAGGAAGTCAAGTCGGCCAAACTGTCCTCCAGCTGGGCTGGCGACGGCGAGAACAAGAAGCGCGGCGAAATCAAGACGCGCGGTGACACCACGGCCAACAGCCGCGGTGGCAACAACTGGCGCAGTGGTCCCAAGGGCCGTCGCGGCGATCGCCGTGGCCACCAGGAAGACCGCCAGCCGCAGGCACCGGTCGAGTTCAAGCAACTCGAGATC
The DNA here is from genome assembly GCF_036312245.1 of Brachymonas sp. J145. Taxonomy (NCBI): domain Bacteria; kingdom Pseudomonadati; phylum Pseudomonadota; class Betaproteobacteria; order Burkholderiales; family Comamonadaceae; genus Allobrachymonas; species Brachymonas sp. J145. The sequence goes on from NZ_JAZDCI010000003.1 coordinate 199,667, forward strand.
CATGTGCCTGAGACCATCACCGTGGGCGAACTGGCCCACAAGATGGCGATCAAGGCCTCCGAGGTGATCAAGGCCCTGATGAAGCTGGGCCAGATGGTGACCATCAACCAGTCGCTGGACCAGGACACCGCCATGATTCTGGTGGAAGAACTGGGCCACGTTGCTGTACAAGCAGCCCTGGACGATCCGGAAGCCTTCACCCAGGAAGAAGTGGAAGCACAAAGCGCAGAACTGCTGCCGCGTGCCCCGGTGGTGACCGTGATGGGCCACGTGGACCACGGCAAGACCTCGCTGCTGGACTACATCCGCCGCGCCAAGGTGGCGGTGGGCGAAGCCGGCGGCATCACGCAGCACATTGGTGCCTACCATGTGGAAACCGAGCGTGGCATCGTCACCTTCCTGGACACTCCGGGCCACGAGGCGTTTACCGCCATGCGTGCACGCGGTGCCCAGGCCACCGACATCGTGATCCTGGTCTGTGCCTCCGACGACGGCGTGATGCCGCAGACGCGCGAGGCTATCAAGCACGCGAAAGCGGCCGGTGTGCCGATCGTGGTGGCGCTGACCAAGGCCGACAAGCCTGAAGCCAACATCGAGCGCGTCAAGGGCGAGCTGGTGAACGAGGAAGTGGTGCCGGAAGAGTACGGCGGCGATTCCCCGTTCGTGCCGGTGTCCTCCAAGACCGGCATGGGTATCGACGAACTGCTGGAGCACGTGCTGCTGCAGGCCGAAGTACTGGAGCTGAAGGCGCCGGTGGACGCCATGGCCAAGGGCCTGGTGATCGAGGCCCAGCTGGACAAGGGCCGCGGCCCGGTGGCCACGGTGCTGGTGCAGTCCGGTACCATCAAGGCCGGCGACGTGGTGCTGGCAGGCCAGACCTGGGGTCGCGTGCGTGCCATGGTCGACGAGAACGGCAGGCCGACCAAGTCGGCTGGCCCGTCCATCCCGGTGGAAATCCAGGGCCTGACCGAAGTGCCGCAGGCTGGCGACGAATTCATGGTGCTGGCCGATGAGCGTCGTGCCCGTGAAATCGCCAACTACCGTTCCGGCAAGCTGCGCGATACCAAGCTGGCCAAGCAACAGGCGGCCAAGCTGGAAAACATGTTCGCCAACATGGAGGCGGGCGAGGTCAAGCACCTGCCCATCATCATCAAGGCCGACGTGCAGGGTTCGCAGGAAGCGCTGGCCGCATCGCTGCTCAAGCTGTCGACCGACGAGGTCAAGGTGCAGGTGGTGTACGCCGGTGTCGGTGGCATCAGCGAATCCGACATCAACCTGGCGATTGCCTCCAACGCCGTGGTCATGGGCTTCAACGTGCGTGCCGATGCCCAGGCGCGCAAGGCAGCCGAAGGCAACGGTATCGACATCCACTACTACAACATCATTTACGACGCCGTGGATGACGTGAAGGCAGCCATGGGCGGCATGCTGACGCCGGACAAGAAGGAAGAGATCATCGGTCATGCCGAGATTCGCACCGTGTTCGTGGCGTCCAAGATCGGTACCGTGGCGGGCTGTATGGTCACTTCCGGCTATGTCACGCGCAACGCCAACTTCCGCCTGCTGCGCGACAACGTGGTGATCTATACCGGCGAGCTGGACTCCCTGAAGCGCATGAAGGACGATGTGCGCGAGGTCAAGGAAGGCTTCGAGTGCGGTATCAAGCTCAAGAACTACAACGACATCAAGGAAGGCGACCAGCTCGAATTCTTCGAAGTCAAGGAAGTGGCCCGTACCCTGTAATCCCGCATGGCACAGAAGAAAGCCCCTACCAACCGCAGCTACAAGGTGGCCGACCAGATCCAGCGTGATCTGGCGGAACTGATCCAGCGCGAGCTGAAGGATCCGCGTGTCGGCATGGTCACCCTGCAGGGCGTGGAAGTCACGCCCGACTATGCCCACGCCAAGGTCTACTTCAGTGTGCTCACTGGCGACCCGGAACAGACCGAGGAAGCCCTGAACCACGCTGCCGGCCACCTGCGCAACGGCCTGTTCAAGCGACTGCACATCCACACCGTGCCGACGCTGCATTTCGTCTACGATCGTACCCAGGAACGTGCGGCGGACATGAATGCGCTGATCGCCAAGGCCGTGTCTTCGCGTTCCAAGAACGAGGATTGAGATGACGGCTGCTCCACGGAACAGGGTGCAGCGTCGCCCTGTCCACGGGGTGGTGCTGCTCGACAAGCCCATAGGACTCTCCAGCAACCAGGCCTTGCAGAAGGTCAAGTGGCTGCTGCGCGCCGAAAAAGCCGGCCATACCGGTACGCTGGATCCACTGGCGACCGGTGTGCTGCCGCTGTGCTTTGGCGCTGCCACCAAGTTCAGCCAGCTGCATCTGGATGCCGACAAGGCCTACGTGGCCACGCTGCGCCTGGGCCAGACCACGACCACCGGTGATACCGAGGGCGAGCTGCTGGACGAGCGCGAGGTACAGGCAGACGATGCGGCGGTAGCCGCCGTGCTGCAGCGTTTCCTGGGTGAGCAGGACCAGATGCCCCCCATGTATTCCGCCCTGAAAAAGGACGGCAAGCCGCTGTACGAATACGCCCGTGCCGGCATCACGGTAGAGCGCCCGGTGCGCCGCATCACGGTGTCGCGGCTGGAGCGCCTGCCGGTGCCGGACGAGATCCTGCAGCAGCATCCGGCTGGCAGCGTGATACGTATCCACGCCAGCGTCAGCAAGGGCAGCTACATCCGCACGCTGGCCGAGGACATCGGCAACGCGCTCGGCTGTGGCGCGCACCTGATCGGCCTGCGCCGGGTACAGACGGGCGTGTTCGACCTGACACAGTGCATCACGCTCGAGGCACTGGAGGCGATGCCGGCGGAACAGCGGCTGCAACTGCTGCAGCCGGTAGATATCCTGCTGCAGGGTCACAGCCCTGTCATGCTGGGCGCAGAAGATGCAGCACGCTTCCTGACTGGCTTGCGTCGCCGTGGCCCCTGGCCCGACATGCCGCTGGTGGCGGTGTATGGCCCGGCTCCGGATTGCCCGGCGCTGTTCAAGCCACCCGACCGGGTGCTGCTCGGCACGGCCCATGTACAGGCCGGCCACCTGATTCCGGTGCGGCTGCTGAGCCCGCTGGACATCCAGCAGACGCTGGCCCAGGCAAGTGATGCCGCCAGCTGACCATTTACAGACGATTTTTTACACCATTGCATTCCCATGAGCCAACAAATCCGCAATATCGCCATCATCGCCCACGTTGACCACGGCAAGACCACCATGGTCGACCAGCTGCTGCGCCACTCCGGTACCTTTGCCGAGCACGAAAAAGTGGTCGATTCCGTGATGGACAACAACGCCATCGAACGTGAGCGTGGCATTACCATCCTGGCCAAGAACTGTGCCGTGAGCTGGAAGGGCACCCACATCAACGTCGTCGACACCCCTGGTCACGCGGACTTCGGTGGTGAAGTCGAGCGCGCCCTGTCCATGGTGGACGGCGTGGTGCTGCTGATCGATGCCCAGGAAGGCCCGATGCCGCAGACCCGTTTCGTCACCAAGAAGGCGCTGGCACTGGGCCTGCGCCCGATCGTGGTGGTGAACAAGGTGGACAAGCCCGGTGCCGATCCGGACAAGGTGATCAACGCCGCCTTCGACCTGTTCGACAAGCTGGGCGCTACCGACGAGCAGCTGGACTTCCCGGTAGTCTACGCTTCCGGCATCAACGGCTGGTCCTCGCTGGAAGAGGGCGTGCCGGGCGAGCAGTGGGGCAAGGACATGTCGCCGCTGTTCGATACCATCCTGAGCCACGTCACGCCGCACGAAGGCGATGCCGATGCACCGCTGCAGCTGCAGGTCTCGGCGATTGACTACTCCACCTTCGTCGGCCGTATCGGCGTGGGTCGCATCAACTCCGGCCGCCTGCGTCCGGCGCAGGACGTGCTGGTGATGGAAGGTCCTGACGGCAAGCAGTACAAGGGCCGCATCAACCAGGTGCTGACTTTCCAGGGCCTGGACCGCGTGCAGGTCAAGGAAGCCGGTCCCGGCGACATCGTGCTGATCAACGGCATCGAGGACATCGGCATTGGCGTGACGATCACCGATCCGGACAACCCGGCTCCGGTCGAGATGCTGAAGGTGGACGAGCCGACGCTGACCATGAACTTCAGCGTCAACACCAGCCCGCTGGCTGGCCGCGAAGGCAAGTTCGTCACCAGCCGCCAGATCTGGGACCGCCTGCAGAAGGAACTGCAGAGCAACATGGCGCTGCGCGTCAAGGAAACCGGCGAGGACGGCGTGTTCGAAGTCTCCGGTCGTGGTGAACTGCACCTGACCATCCTGCTGGAAAACATGCGCCGCGAAGGCTACGAGCTGGCCGTGTCCAAGCCGCGCGTGGTGTTCCAGGAGATCGACGGCGAGAAGTGCGAGCCGATCGAGCTGGTGACGGCCGATATCGAGGAAGGCCACCAGGGCGGCGTGATGCAGGCACTGGGCGAGCGCAAGGGCGAACTGGTCAATATGGAGCCGGACGGCCGTGGCCGCGTGCGTCTGGAATACCGCATTCCGGCGCGTGGCCTGATCGGTTTCACCAACGAATTCCTGAACCTGACGCGTGGTTCCGGTCTGATCAGCAACATCTTTGACGGCTACGAGCCTTTCAAGGGCGAAATCGGCGGCCGCAAGAACGGCGTGCTTATTTCCATGGACGATGGCGAAATCTTCACCTACGCGCTGGGCAAGCTGGATGACCGCGGCCGCATGTTCGTCAAGGCCGGTGATCCGGTGTACGAGGGCATGATTGTCGGTATCCACAGCCGCGACAACGACCTGGTGGTGAACGCCACGCGTACCAAGCAGCTGACCAACTTCCGCGTGTCCGGCAAGGAAGATGCGATCAAGATCACGCCGCCGATCGACCTGACGCTGGAATACGGCGTGGAGTTCATCGAGGACGACGAGCTGGTCGAGATCACGCCCAAGAGCATCCGCCTGCGCAAGCGTCACCTGAAGGAACACGAGCGCAAGCGCGCCAGCCGCGAAACCGTCTGATGCGGTAAACCGGCATGTTGTTGCGTGCCGTATTGCGACCACGGCTCAGCCACGGCTGGGCCGTTGTCGTCATGGTGCTGGTCACCCTGATGTGGGCCACGGCAGGGGTCATGACGCGCCAGATCACCGACGCCAGCGGGGTCGAGGTGACGTTCTGGCGCAGCCTGCTGGCGGCCAGCTGCATCCTGCTTGTGTTGCGTTTCACGCGCGGCCAGGGCAGCCTGCGCCGCATTCCCTGGGACGAGCCGATGCTGTGGCTGTCCGGCCTGTGCTGGGCTGGCATGTTCACCGCCTTCATGATGGCGCTGAGCTTTACCACCGTGGCCAACGTGCTGGTGCTGTCGGCGCTCGGCCCGGTGTTTACTGCGCTGGTCAGCCACTTCATCCTGAAAGAAAAGCTGCCGCGCCGGACCCGCATGACGGTGCTGGTGGCCGCAGCCGGCATCGTCTACATCTATGCCGCCCACCTGACGCTGGGTTATGACCGCAAGCTGATCGGTTCGCTGATTGCGCTGCTGGTGCCGGTCTGCTCCTGCGCGCAATGGACGCTGATGCACCGTGAGCGCAAGCGGCTGGCGCAGTTGCGCGCGGAGCAATCGCAGCGCGCCCATGCCGTGGCGATCAGCGAACGTACCCAGGCTGTCAGCAATGAGCTGCCGGGCGATGCCGTGGCGCAGTTCCAGAACCCGGCGCTGGAACTGGCACCGCCGCCGATCCAGGCCAGTGACATGGTGCCGGCGCTGGCGATTGGCGGCTTCCTGTCGGCGCTGGTCTGCCTGCCGTTTGCCTGGCCGTTCCAGGCCTCCTGGCCCGACATGGGCTGGCTGACGGCGTTGGGCCTGTTCCAGCTGGCGATTCCGTGCGCGCTGGCGGTGGTCGCGTCGCGGGTATTGAGTGCGCCGGAACTGTCGCTGCTGGCCTTGCTGGAGATTATTTTTGGCATACTGCTCACTTGGTGGGGTGCCGGGGAAATCCCGTCATCCAATGTGGTCATCGGCGGCAGTGTCGTGCTGCTGGCGCTGGCAATCAACGAATTCCTAGGATGGAGGCAAGTGAGATGAGTGCAAACTGGAAGTGGGCCACGCCCGATGTGCTGAGCGAGGTCCGTGGTGGCGTCGGCTTCATTACCCTGAACCGTTCCAAGGCGCTGAACGCGCTGAGCCTGGCGATGGTACGCAGCCTGTACGAGATCCTGCAGACCTGGCAGGCCGATCCGGCGATCCAGGCGGTGGCGATCCGCGGCAGCAACAAGGAGGGCGTGTTTGGTGCCTTCTGCGCCGGCGGTGATATCCGTTTCTTCCACGACCAGGCCGAGCGCGGCAACCCCGAGATCGAGGACTTCTTCACCGAAGAGTATGCACTCAACCACCTGACGCACTTCCTGGGCAAGCCCTATATCGCCTTCATGGACGGCATCGTCATGGGTGGCGGCATGGGCATCAGCCAGGGTGCGACCGACCGTATCCTGACCGAACGCACGCGCATGGCCATGCCCGAGACGCTGATCGGCCTGTTCCCGGACGTGGGCGGTGGCTACTTCCTGAGCCGTTGCCCTGGCCATAGCGGCGAATGGCTGGCACTGGCCGGCGACCACATCCTGGGCGCGGACGGCATCGCGATTGGCCTGGGTGACCATTACCTGGCCAGCAGCCGCCAGGCCGAGGTCTGGCAGGCGCTGGGTGAACAGCAGTTTGCCGATGGCGATGCCGTACGCAGCTGGCTGAAGCAGCAGATGGACGCCACGCCGGCCGAAACCGAGGCCTTTGCCGCTTCGCGCGCCGAAGCCGAGAAGTATTTTGGCGCCGAAAGCTTCAAGGCGATCGTGCAGCAACTCGAAGCCGATACCGGCAGCGAGTGGGCGCAGAAGTGCGCGGGCGCACTGCGCAAGCGTTCGCCGCTGCTGCTGCATGTGGTGTTCGAGCAGATCCGCCGCGGCCGCCACATGACGGTGGCAGAAGACCTGCGCATGGAGCGCGACCTGGTGCGCCATTGCTTCTTCCCGCAGCACATGGGCCGTACCATGGTCGGCAGCGAGATCATTGAAGGCGTGCGCGCGCTGGTGATCGACAAGGACAACAACCCGCAGTGGAACCCGCCGCGCATCGAGGACGTGACCGACGAGATGGTTGACGCGTTCTACGAGAGCCCCTGGCCGGCGTCCATGCACCCGCTGGCGTTCCTGAAGTAAATTCCGAGAGGTACCGGTCATGAGCAAGCAACTCAAGTACCTGCTCGACGAAGAGCAGATTCCACGCCACTGGTACAACATCCAGGCCGACCTGCCGCAGCCGCTGCCGCCGGTGCTGCATCCGGGCACAAAGCAACCGGTACAGGCCGCCGATCTGGAGCCGCTGTTCCCGATGGCGCTGATCGAACAGGAAATGACGACCGAGCGCGAGGTGGAGATCCCCGAGCCGGTACGCGACGTGCTGCGCCAGTGGCGTCCGGCGCCGCTGTTTCGCGCCCGCGCGCTGGAAAAGGCGCTGGGTACGCCGGCCAAGATCTTCTACAAGTACGAGGGCGTCAGCCCGGCCGGCAGTCACAAGCCCAACTCGGCGATTCCGCAGGCCTTCTACAACAAGCAGGCCGGCGTGCGCCGCGTGACGACCGAGACGGGTGCCGGGCAGTGGGGCACTTCGCTGGCCTATGCTGGTTCGCTGTTCGACCTGGATGTCGAGGTCTACCAGGTGCGCGTGAGCTACGACCAGAAGCCGTACCGTCGTGCCGTGATGGAAACCTATGGTGCGCGCTGCATTGCTTCACCTAGCACGCAGACCGAATACGGCCGCAAGGTGCTGGCCGAGCGTCCGGACCATCCGGGCAGCCTGGGCATCGCCATCAGCGAGGCGGTGGAAATCGCCGCGCAGAACGACGATACCAAGTACACGCTGGGCTCGGTGCTCAACCATGTGCTGCTGCACCAGAGCGTGATCGGCCTGGAAGCGATGCAGCAGATGGAAATGGCCGACTGCTGGCCGGACGTGGTGCTGAGCTGTACCGGTGGCGGCAGCAACTTTGCCGGCATTGCCTTCCCGTTCCTGGGCAGCGGCCTGCGCGGCGAGCGCCCGATGCCGCGTATCGTCGGTGTCGAGCCGAGCGCCTGCCCGTCGCTGACGCGCGGCAAGTATGCCTACGACTTTGGCGACACGGCGCAGATGACGCCCATCACCAAGATGCACACGCTGGGCAGCAGCTTCACGCCGCCGGGCTTCCATGCCGGTGGCCTGCGCTACCACGGCATGGCGCCGCTGGTCAGCCATGTCAAGGAATTGGGCCTGATGGAAGCCGTGGCCTATGGCCAGGGCGACTGCTTTGCCGCCGGCGTGCTGTTTGCGCGCCATGAGGGCATCGTGCCGGCGCCGGAATCGACCCATGCGATCCAGGGCGCGGTGCAGGAAGCGCTGCGCTGCAAGCACGAGGGCAAGGCCGAAGCCATCCTGTTCTGCCTGAGCGGCCACGGCCACTTTGACATGGCGGCTTACACGCGCTTCCTGGCAGGCGAGCTGAAGGATGATGTCTGTGACGAGGACGAGCTGGCGCGTGCGCTGGGGGACTTACCGCAGATTGACTGATCCGCTGTCGAAGCCGTAAAAAGCACAAGGCCAGGATGGTAACCATCCTGGCCTTGTCGCATGCAGGGCAGAGCAGGGCGCTCAGCGATGGCGACTCTTCATCGCCCGCTCCACCTCGCGCTTGCCCTCGCGCTCCCTGATGGTGTCGCGCTTGTCATGCTCGGCCTTGCCCTTGGCCAAGGCGATTTCGCATTTCACGCGGCCGTCCTTCCAGTGCAGGTTGATCGGCACCAGGGTATAGCCTTTCTGCTCCACCTTGCCGATCAGGCGCTGGATCTGGTCCTTGTGCAACAGCAGTTTCTTGATGCGGGCGGCATCGGCGCTGATGTGGGTGGAGGCGGTCTTGAGCGGGTTGATCTGGCAGCCGATCAGGAACAGCTCACCCTCGCGGATCACCACATAGCCGTCGGTCAGCTGCACCTTGCCTTCGCGGATCGCCTTCACTTCCCAGCCTTGCAGCACCATGCCGGCCTCGTACTTCTCCTCGAAGAAGTAGTTGAAGGCGGCTTTCTTGTTGTCGGCGATGCGGGCAGGGAGGGCTTTCTTGTTCTTGGTGGCCATGTGGAATGATGGGAAAACTTGCAGGGCGCATGCGCGCCAGTCAAAAGTATCAGATCATACGACCTTGAGCAAAGTTCCGCCATGCATACAATGGTCGAAAACAGCAATCCATGAAAAACGTACACAAATCCGTCCTCATCTGGTATAGCCCGGCCGAAATGTTCGACCTGGTGTCTGACGTCGAAAAATATCCGGAATTCATGCCCTGGTGCGATTTTGGCCGTGTGCTCGAGCGCACGCCCGATGGCATGGTGGCTGAAGTCGGCATCGCGCTGGCCGGCTTCAAGCAGAGCTTTGTCACGCGCAACCACCACATTCCGGACGAGCAGATCACGCTCGACCTGGTGCGCGGCCCGTTCTCGCAGCTCAAGGGCACCTGGCGCTTTGACAAGGTCGGCGATGGCAGCCAGCGCGCCTGCCGCATCCACTTCGACATGGAATATGGTTTCTCCAGCCGCGCCTTGGCGATGCTGGTCGGCCCGGTGTTTGACAAGATTGCCGGCAGCTTTGTCGATGCCTTCATCCAGCGCGCGCGCAAGGTCTATGGCTGATTCCGCCCTGATCCCGATCGAGCTGGCCTGGTCGCCAGCGCCGCGTACCGTGCAGTCGGAAGCCTTGCAGGTGACCGCAGGCACGACGCTGCTGCAAGCGGTGCAAGCCAGCGCCATGGCGCATCAGCCCGCCGTGCAGGCCTGGCTGCAGACGCAGGATGACTGCCTGGTTGCCAGCATCTGGGGCCGAAAGGCCACGCCGGACCAGCCGCTGCGCGCGCAGGATCGCATCGAGCTCAGCCGCCCGCTGCTGGTCGATCCCAAGGTGGCACGGCGCGAGCGTTTTGCCAAGCAGGGCGCTGGCGCTGCCGGCCTGTTTGCACGCCGCCGTGCCGGGGCCAAGCCCGGTTACTGATTCACTGTTTCACCCCACAGGAGCACCTCATGGCCCGATTCTCCATCGCCCCCGCCGCCCTGGCCCTGATTGCTGCCGTACTGGCTGGCTGTGCCGGTACCGCAGGCCATGCGCCTGCGCCCCAGGCCGCCGCTACCTGGAGCAAGCCTGGCGCCAGCAGCGCCCAGGTCGAGCAGGCGCTGCAATCCTGTGGCTATGTCGACCGCTTTGCCATTGGCCAGAAAGCCATCGGGGAACAGTTCGCCTGCATGGCCGAGCAGGGCTATGTGTTCAACCAGCCGCCGGTGCTGCTGAAGGAGCACTGCCAGGGCGCGAATATGCCCGCCGGCTGTGCGGTCTACTGGCATACACTGAATCGTCCCTGAGCCTTTTCCGCACTCGCCTGTTTGTGCGTTGCAACACGAACCGGGGTTTTCCGGGCCTGCCGGCTGACGGGGATCGCCGAAACCGTTAGAATCCTGCTTTTGGAGGAACCCCCCATGCGCCTGCTCGGCAAAGCTCTCACGTTCGACGACATTCTCCTGGTGCCCGCCTACTCCGAAGTCCTGCCCAAGGACACCTCGCTGCGCACCCAGTTCACCCGCAACATTCACCTGAACCTCCCGCTCGTGTCGGCCGCCATGGATACGGTCACCGAAGCCCGCCTGGCCATCGCCATGGCGCAAGAGGGTGGTATCGGCATCATCCACAAGAACATGACGGCCCAGGACCAGGCTGCACATGTCTCCAAGGTCAAGCGCCACGAAAGCGGCATCCTGCGCGATCCGGTGGTGATCACCCCCACCACCACCGTGCTGGAAGTCAAGCAGCTGTCCGAAGAGTTGGGCGTATCCGGCTTCCCGGTGCTGGACGGCGGCAAGGTGGTGGGTATCGTCACCAACCGCGACATCCGCTTCGAGACCCGCCTGGACGTGCAGGTCAAGGACATCATGACCCCGCGCGAGCGTCTGGTCACGGCCCCGGAGGGCATTTCCCTGGCCGATGCCAAGGCCAAGCTGCATGAGCACAAGCTGGAGCGCCTGCTGCTGGTGAACGACGTCTTCGAACTGAAGGGCCTGATCCTAGTCAAGGACATCAACAAGCAGACCACTTTCCCGAATGCCGCGCGTGACGACAACGGTCGCCTGCTGGTCGGCGCGGCACTGGGCGTGGGCCCGGGCACCGAAGAGCGCATCGACGCCCTGTCTGCTGCCGGCGTGGATGCCGTGGTGGTGGATACGGCCCACGGCCATAGCGCCGGCGTGATCGACCGCGTGCGCTGGGTCAAGCAGAATTACCCGCATATCCAGGTCATCGGCGGCAACATCGCCACCGGTGCCGCTGCCAAGGCGCTGGTCGAAGCTGGTGCGGACGCGGTCAAGGTCGGTATCGGCCCGGGCTCCATCTGTACCACCCGTATCGTCGCTGGCGTGGGCGTGCCGCAGATCATGGCGGTTGACAGCGTGGCAACTGCGCTGCGTGGCACGGGCGTGCCGCTGATCGCTGACGGCGGTATCCGCTTCAGCGGCGACATTGCAAAGGCGATTGCTGCCGGTGCCAACACCGTGATGATGGGCGGCATGTTCGCCGGTACCGAAGAGGCACCGGGCGAAGTGATCCTGTTCCAGGGCCGTAGCTACAAGAGCTACCGCGGCATGGGCTCGATTGGTGCCATGCAGCAGGGCAGCGCCGACCGCTACTTCCAGGAAGCCAGCAGCGGCAACCCCAATACCGACAAGCTGGTGCCGGAAGGTATCGAAGGCCGCGTGCCCTACAAGGGCTCGGTGCTGAGCATCATTTACCAGATGGCCGGTGGCCTGCGTGCCTCCATGGGCTACTGCGGCTGCGCCACCATCGATGAGATGCGCGAGAAGGCCGAGTTCGTGGAAATTACCGCAGCCGGCATCCGCGAATCGCACGTGCACGACGTGCAGATCACCAAGGAAGCGCCGAACTACCGCGCTGACTGATGGCCTGACGGCTGGTCTTCGGGCTGAGACACCTCCTTGAGGGTGGCCTCAGCCCTTTTCATTTTCTGACGGGACATCCCCATGCAACACGACAAGATCCTCATTCTCGATTTCGGCTCCCAGGTTACCCAGCTGATCGCGCGACGCGTGCGCGAGGCGCATGTGTATTGCGAGGTGCATCCCTGTGACGTGAGCAGCGACTGGGTGCGCGAGTTCGCTGCCGATGGCAAGCTGAAAGGCGTGATCCTGTCGGGCAGCCATGCCAGCGCCTACGAAGAGACGACCGACAAGGCGCCCGATGCCGTGTTCGAGCTGGGCGTGCCGGTGCTGGGCATCTGCTATGGCATGCAGACCATGGCGCTGCAGCTGGGCGGCAAGGTGGAAAGCGGCCACCAGCGCGAGTTTGGTTACGCCGAAGTGCGCGCCCACGGCCACACGCGCCTGCTGAAGGATATTGCCGATTTCACCACGCCGGAAGGCCATGGCATGCTGAAAGTCTGGATGAGCCACGGCGACAAGGTCGCCGAGCTGCCAGCCGGCTTCAAGCTGATGGCCTCCACGCCGAGCTGCCCGATTGCCGGCATGGCCGACGAGGAGCGTGGTTACTACGCCGTACAGTTCCACCCCGAAGTCACGCACACGGTGCAGGGCAGGGCGATGCTGGACCGCTTCGTGCTGGATATCTGCCAGGCGAATCCGGGCTGGGTCATGCGCGACCATATCGAGGAAGCCGTGCAGGCGATTCGCGAGCAGGTCGGTGACGAGGAAGTGATCCTGGGCTTGTCCGGAGGTGTCGATTCCTCCGTGGCGGCGGCGCTGATCCACCGCGCCATTGGCGACCAGCTGACCTGCGTGTTTGTGGACCATGGCCTGCTGCGCCTGAACGAAGGCGACATGGTGATGGACATGTTCGAGGGCAAGCTGCATGCCAAGGTGGTGCGCGTGGATGCCAGCGACCTGTTCCTGGGCGAGCTGGCCGGCGTGACTGATCCCGAGCAGAAGCGCAAGATCATTGGCCGCCTGTTCGTGGACGTGTTCAAGGCCGAGGCCGAGAAGCTGAAAGCCAGCGGTGGTGGCCACAAGGGTGCGACTTTCCTGGCGCAGGGCACGATCTACCCCGACGTGATTGAATCCGGCGGCGCCAAGAGCAAGAAGGCGGTCGTCATCAAGAGCCACCACAACGTGGGTGGCCTGCCGGAGCAGCTGGGCCTGAAGCTGCTGGAGCCGCTGCGTGACCTGTTCAAGGACGAAGTACGCGAGCTAGGCGTGGCGCTGGGCCTGCCGCACGACATGGTGTATCGCCATCCCTTCCCCGGTCCGGGCCTGGGTGTGCGTATTTTGGGCGAGGTCAAGCGCGAATACGCCGACCTGCTGCGCCGTGCCGATGCGATCTTCATCGAGGAGCTGCGCTCCACCGTCGAGCCCAACAGCGGCAAGAGCTGGTACGACCTGACATCGCAAGCCTTTACCGTATTCCTGCCGGTCAAGAGCGTGGGCGTGATGGGCGATGGCCGCACTTACGACTATGTGGTGGCGCTGCGTGCGGTGCAGACCAGCGACTTCATGACGGCGGATTGGGCGGAGCTGCCTTATAGCTTGTTGAAGCGGGTGAGTGGCAGGATTATTAATGAAGTGCGCGGGATTAATCGCGTGACTTATGATGTTAGCTCTAAGCCGCCGGCTACGATTGAGTGGGAGTGAAGCTGGTTCTAGTTGAGGACTAGATTTTTTATGAACCCAGTCATTAGACTGGGTTTCTTATGAGCCTCGGAAAATATGCTGGCTATAAAGATGGGAGTGACAGCTCGTCGTCAAAGTCAAATGCAAGCTGTACAGGTTGACGCAGCAGGCGGAAGCTTCTCCAAGGACCAGGAATATCCTGGCTATCCTCCGGCGCAATGATTGGAATATGTTGAAGCTGTGTCGCCATCCGTGCGGCTTCTGCGCACCGCCTGTAGGCATAAGAAGTGGAAATCAGCAAGTGATCGGCAACGCTTGGCATGTGGTTGTTGAAGTGCTGCAGCAATCCGAGATAAGCGGATGCCAAGGAGCCGTTTTCCGCCAGTAACTTTTGCTGCTCATTGGCCTCCTCCTTGTACAGCAGCTCATCCAGTACGTTGCTGCCCTGATTGCTGAAAGGGATCGGGCGATGGGGTGCATGTCGTCCTCATCGCCATATGGGGAATGATCCAGTCGGACAGCGTAGCGCACACGGGTATCGGTATATCGCACAAGTGCTTGATACAGGTAGCTGAGGAGCAGCTTCTGATGCTCAGGATTGCCGAGATCCAGAGTGGCTCCAGCTTTTGGAGTCATGGTCGATGCGAGTAACCAGGCCTCATTGATTACATCAGAGAGTTGATACTCACCGCGTGTACCAGAAGCTATCCGTTGCAGGTCTTTTTTGCGAGTCGTCACAAAATAGGAAAAATCGCCATCGAAAGGGATGTCCATGCCATGAGCCTCATAACGTCTACAGAAAGAGAACCTGATTGCAGGTTCATGCGTATAGCGATCCTCCATGGAATGGATGGCATGATTTTTAAAACGGTCAGTCAGTTATATGACAATGGGCGCAAGATATCGGCACATTGCATGGGTGCCAGCAAGCTGGAATGCAGGGTTTCAAGGGCTAACAAGAATCAAGTTGCGTTACAGTCATGATCTATGTCTAGCAGTAGCTCGTCACCATCCTCTGCGTCTTTCATGCGCCAAGCCCTGACCGAAGCCGAACAGGCCGCCGCCCAGGCCGAAATCCCGGTAGGCGCCATCGTCGTTGGCCCGGACGGTCACACCATCCTGGGCCGGGGCCATAACTGCTGCATTGCCGACCACGACCCGTCCGCCCACGCAGAAATCCAAGCTATGCGCGCAGCCGCCCGCACGCTGGGCAACTACCGGCTGGAAGGCTGTACGCTGTACGTCACGCTGGAACCCTGCGCCATGTGCAGTGGCGCCATGCTGCACGCGCGCCTGGCGCAGGTGTTCTATGCCGTGCCGGATTCGCGTACTGGCGCCGCCGGCTCGGCACTCAACCTGTTGGCTCCGTCTGCCATCAACCACCAGACCTCGGCCAGCCTGTTGTCCGATGCCGATGGCGGTGCAGCACTCAAACAGGCCTGCGCCGATCTGCTCATGCGCTTTTTCCGCAGCCGCCGCGAGCAGCAGGCACAACAACGCCAGCAAGCCGACCATGCGCCCTTGCGCGAAGATGCGCTGCGCCCATCGGCCAAGGCGCTGAAGGAAGTGGGCGTCTGGCAAGCTGATTCCCGCTGGACGCTGGTGTCCGATCCCGCCCAGCCGACAGCTGCCGCCTGGCGCATGCACCACCTGGAGCAGGGCGATGCCGCTGCGCCTACCGTAGTGCTGCTGCATGGATACGCCGGCCATGCCCGGCTCTGGCAGGATCTGGCCAGCCAGATCACCGATGCTGGCTGGCGTGTCCTCGCCCCGGATCTGCTCGGACACGGCCTGAGCGACAAGCCGCGCAAGCCTGATCAGCACCAGCTGGCCTGGCACCAGTCCCTGCTGGTCTCCTGGATGCAGGCGCAGCAGTTGCCTGCAAACACCTGCTGGGTCGCACTCGATCAGGCCGCGCTACTGCTGCCAGCCAGCATTCCGCCACAACAGATCCTGGCACTGGATACGCCCGATGCCGCGCTGCGCTGGCCTGATGACAATCGCGATCCATCCCGCCTGGACTGGCGCCAGCGCGCTCAGCGCAGTCCGGTTTTTGATTTGCAGGCCCATTGGGCGATTCCCGAACAGGCCGCGCTGCTGCAGGCCAGCTACCCCGACGCCGGCCACCGCACCGCCATGCGCTGGCCGCTCTGGGCCGGCCAGCCTGCTGGCGAGGCCGATCGCCAGCACTGGCAACAGCACGGCCGTCGCCTGCTGGTCCACACGCTGGAACCTGCAGCAGATACAGCCGGTACGCCCGGCGCCCGCATCCATGCGGCACTGCGGCACAATAGCTCCATGATCCTCCACTGGCTGCAGCAACAGCGGCCAGCCACCTGACACCCCCATGGCACATCTCTATATCTACTCCCCCTCCGGCTCCGTCCGTGACAAGGCCGGCTTCCGTCGCGCCGTCAAGCGCCTGCAAAAACGCGGCCACCAGGTCGAAATCGATCCGTCTGCGCTCGATAGCCAGCAGCGCTTTGCCGGCGACGATGCCACGCGTCTGGCCGCCATCGGCCGTGCCGCCGCCAGCGGTGCCGATGTTGCCCTGATGACACGTGGCGGCTATGGCCTGTCGCGCATCCTGCCCCAGCTGCCGTACAAGCAGATCACCCGCGCCATCGACAAGGGCACGCGCTTTGTCGGCCTGAGCGATTTCACCGCCATGCAGCTGGCGCTGCTGGCGCACGATCCGCACGCCACCACCTGGGCCGGCAACCTGCTGGTCGATGACTGGGGCCGCGACGACGGCACGGACGAGATCACCGAAGCCTGCTTCGACGAGATGCTGGACGGCAGCAGCGAAGGCGCCGGCTGGTACGTGAAGAAAAAGGAAGCCGATTGTGAAGGCACACTCGGCAAATCAGTGCTGATCGAAGACGCCACGCTCTGGGGTGGCAACCTCTGCGTGCTGACCAGCCTGCTAGGTACGCCATATTTCCCGCAGATAGAAGGCGGCGTGCTGTTCCTGGAAGAAGTCGGCGAGCATCCTTACCGCATCGAGCGCATGCTCAGTCAGCTGCTCTGGTCAGGTGTGCTGGAGCGCCAGCGCGCCATCGTGATCGGCACCTGCAGCGACTACAAGCTGGTGCCGCACGACAAGGGCTATACGCTGGATGCTGCCATCCAGTGGCTGCGCAGCCAGACGACAACGCCAGTCTTCACCGGCCTGCCGCATGGCCATGTGCCGACCAAGGTGCTGCTGCCGGTCGGCCGCCAGGTCACGCTGGCCGCCGAAGATCGTGACCGCCTGCTGTTCTGGGGCCACGATCACCATCACTGAGCGCGGTGCTCAGTTGTTCTGCGTCTGGTAGCTCAGGATGCGCTCGCAGTAGCGCGCCATCAGGTCGATTTCCAAATTGACCTGGCTGCCGGCCTGCAGGGCATGCAGCGCCGTGTTTTCCACCGTGTGCGGGATCAGGTTGATGCTGATTTCGCAGCCGGCCTCGGCGTCCTTGAGTGGCAGATCAACCACGCGGTTCACCGTCAGGCTCACGCCATTGACCGTGATCGAGCCCTTGTAGGCCAGAAAGCGTGCCAGCGCCTGCGGCGCCACGATGCGCAGTTCATGGCTTTCGCCCACGCGCTCGAAATGGCTGACGATGCCGATGCCGTCGACATGGCCGCTGACGATATGGCCGCCCAAGCGGTCGCTGGCGCGCAGCGCCTTTTCCAGGTTCACCGGGCCGGGCTGGTTCAGGCCGGCGGTCTTGTCCAGCGATTCCGCGGAGATATCGATGTGGAACACGCTGGACGGCACGTCAAACTCTACTACCGTCATGCAGGCACCGTTGATGGCAATGCTGTCGCCCAGCGATACGTCCTTCAGATAGCCGGCCGGAGCCTCCACGCTCAGGCGGCTGCCGTGCGCGGCGCTGTCGCCCAGGGCGGTAACGTCAAGAATCTGGCCAACGCCGGTGATGATGCCTGTAAACATGGTGAATCGGGTTCCTGTAGCAAGTGAATGCGCCCATTGTATGTCCGCCAAAAAATGTCAGCGCGAGAGTTGCAGCCCCAGCCATTCGTGCAGCACCAGCCGGCTGTCGAGCAGACCGTAGGCGCTGGGCAGCTGATCCAGCACCGTCATGTCGCGCGGCGCAATCGCTCCCATCGGTGCCGGCACCACTGTCAGCCCATGCCCTTCAAAAGCAAGCAGGGCGCGCGGCATATGCCAGGCATGGGTGACCAGCGCGATACGCTGGATGCCTTGCTGCTGCAGCACGGCCGCCATCAGCCGGCCATTCTCACGCGTATCGCGTGACTGGTCTTCCTGCAGCGTGACCGGGGTCTGCAGCAGCTCGATCGCATCTGCCGCGCCGGTACGTGCTTCCGACCAGGTCAGCTGTTCGCCTTGTGCGCCCCAGCCAACACCGCCCGCGTAGCCCAGTGGCACGCCCAGCTGGCGCGACAGCCAAGCACCATACACCAGCCGTTCCATGGCACGTTCGCGCAGCTGCGGCCGACCATATTCGGCAGCATCCATGCGGATGCCGCCACCCAGCACGATTACCGCTTGCACCTGTTGCTGGCGCAGCTGTGCCGGTGTCTGGATCGCCACCTGCGGCAGCAGCTGTCGCGACATCCACACCGCCGTTGCCTGGCAGGAGAGGAACCACAGGCTGGCGATGCCAAGCAGCAGGGCGCTCCAGCCAGTCCGGCGCTGGCGACGCCACAGCAGCAGCGCACCGATCAGCATCAGCAGCAGCGGGCCACCCGGTGGCAGCACCAGTGCCGTAAGCACCGGCTTCCATGGCCCGAGCGCCAGCAGCCATTCACTCATGCGTGGGTCGGCCAGCCCGCCAGATGGCGCTGGCACAGATCACCGAGGGCATCGATCCACAAGGGGCGGTCATTCAGGCAGGGGATGTAGCGGTAGTCCTGACCGCCAGCGTGGAGAAAGGCCTCGCGCACTTCCGCATCGATCTCTTCCAGCGTTTCCAGGCAGTCGGCGGTAAAGCCGGGGCACATCATGTCCACCTGGCGCAGGCCTTGCTGCGCTAGCGCGATCAGCGTCGGCTCGGTATAGGGCTGCAGCCATTCGGCCTTGCCAAAGCGCGACTGGAAGGTCATCAGGATCTGTTCCGGCGCCAGTCCCAGCGCCAGCCGCAGCGCCTCCGTGGTCTGGTGGCATTCGATCAGGTATGGGTCACCCTGGGCCACCGTGCGCTTGGGCACGCCGTGGTAGCTCAGCACCAGCTTTTCCGCCTGGCCGTGCAGCTGCCAGTGTGCGCGCACGCTGTCGGCCAGCGCGGCGATATAGCCGGCATCGTCCGGATAGCGGTTGACGAAGCGCATCTCGGGGATGTTGCGGATCTGGCGGCTCCAGCCGTAGATGCAGTCGAGCACGCTGCCGGTGGTGCTACCCGAATATTGTGGATAGGCCGGCAACACCAGAATGCGTTCGACGCCCTCGGCCTTGAGCTGGTCCAGCACGCCGGTCAGTGCCGGCTGGCCATAGCGCATGGCCGGCAGCACGCGCACCGACTGGCCACGCGCCTGCAGCCACTGCTGCAGCAGTTCGGCCTGGCGCACGGTCCAGACCAGCAGCGGCGATCCCTGCTCAGTCCAGACAGTGCGGTATTTGGCCGCCGATTGCGCCGGCCGGGTGCGCAGCACGATGCCGTGCAGGATCGGTTTCCAGACCGCTGCCGGGATTTCCACCACACGTGGATCGGACAGGAATTCGGCCAGGTAGCGGCGCACGGCTGTCGTGGTGGGTGCATCGGGCGTACCCAGGTTGCACAGCACGACCGCGGTGCGCAGCACCGGGGCGGAAGACGGGGAGGGGGAGGCAGGTTCTGGTCGGTAGGCCATGAAGCAGGCGGAAGGCCGCAGGATGAAGCAAAAAACGTGCAGTTACAGCAAAAACAAGGGACTTTCCCTTGTAATGACGCGGACTGTACGCAAATCATGGTATCGTAGTTTTCCTTAACTATAAACAAACACGGAGAATATCGTGAGTAATAAAGGTCAATTGCTGCAGGATCCCTTTTTGAACACCCTGCGTCGTGAGCATGTGCCGGTGTCCATCTACCTGGTCAACGGTATCAAGCTGCAGGGTCAGATCGAGTCCTTCGATCAGTACGTGGTCCTGCTGCGCAACACCGTCACCCAGATGGTGTACAAGCATGCCATTTCCACCATTGTGCCGGGCCGCGCCGTCAACTTTTCCGTAAACCCGGAATCGGGCGAAGCCACCACGGGCACTGCCAACAGCTGATCCCCCGGGCGCACTGCGGTGCGCCTGTGGCCAGCCCACATTCCCCCACATGCAAGAACAATCCGAGCGCCCCCGCGCGATACTGGTGGGCGTCGATTTCGGCTTGCCGCATTTTGATGCGGAACTGGCCGAACTGGGCCTGCTGGCCCAGACCGCCGGCCTGGAGCCGGTAGCCCGCATCACCTGCAAGCGCAAGGCCCCCGATCCGGCCCTGTTCGTCGGCAGCGGCAAGGCCGAGGAAATCGCCTTGCTCGCCGAGCAGCACGGCGCCGATGAAATCCTCTTCGACCAGGCCCTGAGCCCGGCGCAGCAGCGCAACCTGGAACGTGCCCTGCAGCGCGCGGTCAACGACCGCACCATGCTGATCCTGGAAATCTTCGCCCAGCGCGCGCGCAGCCACGAAGGCAAGCTGCAGGTCGAACTGGCACGCCTCCAATACCTCAGCACCCGGCTGGTACGCCGATGGAGCCACCTGGAACGCCAGGCTGGCGGTATCGGCATGCGTGGCGGCCCTGGTGAAACCCAGATCGAGCTGGACCGCCGCATGATTGGCGATGCCATCAAGCGCACCCGCACCCAGCTGGAAAAGGTCAAGCGCCAGCGCAGCACGCAACGGCGCCAGCGCCAGCGCACCGGTACCTTTACCGTGTCGCTGGTCGGTTATACCAACGCCGGCAAGTCCACGCTGTTCAACGCCCTGGTCAAGGCGCGCGCCTATGCCGCCGACCAGCTGTTTGCCACACTCGATACCACCACGCGCCAGCTTTATCTGGCGCAGCTGGGCCGCAGCATCTCGCTGTCCGACACCGTGGGCTTCATCCGAGATCTGCCGCACGGCCTGGTCGAGGCTTTCGAGGCCACGCTGCAGGAAGCAGTCGACGCCGACCTGCTGCTGCACGTGGTCGATGCCTCCAGCCCGGAATGGGTAGAGCAGATCAACGAGGTGCAGCAGGTGCTGGAGGAAATCGGCGCCGACAGCATTCCGCAGCTGCTGGTGTTCAACAAGCTCGATGCGGTGCTGCCGGATCGCTTGCCCACGCAGCTGTTCGACAGCTACGAGATCGCCCACCGCCAGGTGCCGCGTCTCTACCTGAGTGCCAGCACCGGCGACAACCTCGAAGCGCTGCGCGATTTCATGGCCGAAGCAGCCCGCGCCAAGTGGGAAGCGACGCATGTCCCTGGCATGCCTGCTGCCCGCGACGACGAGCCAGACGTGCGATTTGATTGAGTTTTTTCCGCTTGCTGCAGGGCACCAACAAGTCCCTGTGCCACGGAAGGCGCCGAGTTGACTGGTATAGTCTTCCATTCGGCGCCAGCGTCCCCATCTGACAGCATGGTGGCCTTGCCCTTGCGGCAGCCAGGCCATGATTTGCGTATCTGGGACCGTTCCAGACCCGACCCCTGAATACCCATGGATTCGATGAACGACACCTATTCCTCCCGTCCTTCTGCAGGCTCGCGCCGGCCGGCTGCCTGGCAGCGTCTGGCGCAGGCCCTGCCTGCTTCCTGGCAGCGCATGTTCAACCTCAACGATCCGCGTTGGGGCCGTGGCGACCAGGACGATGACCGTCCGGCTGCCGGGCGCGATCCGCAGAACCACCAGAACGACGAGCGTCCGCCGCAACCGCCGCAGCGCCCGAATCCGGGCAAGCGCCCCGACAACGGCCCGCCGGATCTGGACGAACTCTGGCAGGACCTGAACCGCAAGCTGGGCGGCCTGTTTGGCGGCAACAAGGGCGGCCAGCAGGGCGGTAGTGGCAGCAACGGTGGCGGCGGTGGCTTCCCCGGCTGGAACCGCGGCCCGGATGGTGGCAACAGCAAGGGCACGCGCATCGGCATTGGCCTGATCGCTGGCGTGCTGCTGGTGATGTGGCTGCTCAGCGGCTTCTTCA
This sequence comes from Brachymonas sp. J145, assembly GCF_036312245.1. Lineage (NCBI taxonomy): Bacteria > Pseudomonadati > Pseudomonadota > Betaproteobacteria > Burkholderiales > Comamonadaceae > Allobrachymonas > Brachymonas sp. J145. Next base: position 221,449 of record NZ_JAZDCI010000003.1, read on the forward strand.
TCGTGCAGGAAGGCCAGCAGTCGGTCATCACGCGCTTTGGCTCCTACCGTTCCACCGTCGGTGCCGGTATCAACTGGACGCTGCCGTACCCGATCGAACGCCACGAAACCGTCAACGTGACCCAGATCCGCTCGGTCGACATCGGTGGCGAGAACATCATCCAGAGCACTGGCCTGCGCGAGTCGGCCATGCTGACCTCCGACGAGAACATCGTCGAGATCAACTTTGCCGTGCAGTACCGCCTGAGCAATGCGCGTGACTACCTGTTTGCCAGCCGCAATCCGGACCAGGCCGTGATCCAGGCCGCCGAAACCGCGGTGCGTGAAGTGATCGGCAGCATGCGCATGGACGCGGCGCTGGCCGAGGAGCGTGAGCAGATCGCGCCGCGCGTGCGCCAACTGATGCAGCAGATCCTGGATCGCTACCAGGTTGGTATCGATGTGGTGGGCGTGAACCTGCAGCAGGGCGGCGTGCGTCCGCCGGAGCAGGTACAGGCCGCATTTGACGACGTGTTGAAGGCCGGCCAGGAAGCCGAACGTGCCAAGAACGAGGCCCAGGCCTATGCCAACCGCGTCGTGCCGCTGGCCACCGGTACCGCATCGCGCCTGCGCTCCGAATCCGAGGCCTACAAGGCCCAGGTGGTGGCACAGGCCGAGGGTGATTCGGCACGCTTCAGCTCGATCCTGCCCGAGTACCAGAAGGCACCGCAGGCCACGCGTGACCGCATGTACAACGACACCATGCAGGAAATCTACGGCAAGGTCACCAAGATCATGGTCGATACGCGCCAGGGCAGCATGCTCTACCTGCCGCTGGACAAGATCATCCAGCAGACGCAACAGGGCGCTACCGCAGCGGCGGCTCCGGCTGCAGCAGCTCCGGCACCGGCAGCAGCGGCATCGACTCCGGCAGCCCCGGCCGATGCACGCACGCGTGAAACCAGCACCACGGCGCGCAGCCGTACCGGTTCCTGAGCGGACCACCCGACCAGATTTGCAAGAGACTGAGTCAGATGAATAACAAATTGATAACCTTCGTCGTTGGACTGTTCATCGCCCTGGTGGCGGCCAGTACCCTGCTGTTCGTGGTGGACCAGCGCCAGTTTGGCGTGGTCTACAACATGGGACAGATCAACCGCGTGATCAGCGAGCCCGGCTTGTACGTGAAGATGCCGCCGCCGTTCCAGAACGTGCGCTTTGTCGACAAGCGTCTGCTGACGCTGGACAGCCAGAACAACGAATCGGTGCTGACGGCCGAGAAACAGCGCCTGGTGATCGACTGGTACGTGCGCTGGCGCATCGCCGATCCGCAGGCCTATATCCGTAACGTTGGCCTCGACGAGGCTGCCGGCAGCGTGCAGCTGTCGCGCGTGGTGCGCGATGCCTTCCAGCAGGAAGTCAACAAGTACACCGTGAAGCAGATCCTGTCCAGCAAGCGCGACGAGCTGATGGACAACGTGAAGGAGCAGGTGGTTGGCGCCGTGACCGGTGGCACCAAGGCCTGGGGCATCGAGATCGTGGACGTGCGCGTGACGCGTGCCGACTACGCCGAGGCGATTACCGAATCGGTCTACCGCCGCATGCAGGCCGAACGTGAACGCGTGGCCAACGAGCTGCGCTCCACTGGTAACGCCGAAGGCGAGAAGATCCGCGCCGAAGCCGACCGCCAGCGTGACGTGACGATTGCCGAAGCCTACCGTGATGCCCAGCGCGTCAAGGGTGAGGGCGATGCCGAGGCAACCCGCATCTATGGCGAATCGTTTGGCAAGAACCCGCAGTTCGCTAACTTCTACCGGGGTCTGGAAGCCTACCGCAAGAGCTTCGATGCCAAGGGTGACCTGATCGTGGTGGATCCGCAGAACAGCAAGTTCTTCGGCACCTATCGCCAGGGTGGTGCCGGCGGCAATGACTGATTGCCGCGGCCTGCGCGCCAGCTGCCATGGATGATGTCCTGTGGCTGGCGTTGGCCTTCATGCTGATGTTTGAAGGCCTGTTTCCCTTGCTGCTGCCGCGCAGCTGGCGCGAGACCTTCCAGCGCCTGGTACAGCTCCCGGACCAGCAGATCCGCCTGTTCGGCTTTGCCAGCGTCGCCGCCGGGCTGCTGCTGTACTGGCTGATCGCGGGCTGAGGCCACGCGCCACAGCCAGATGCAAACCGGGTAGAATCCTCTTTTTAACAGCCCCCATTTTTCCCCATGTCAGCCTGGGTACTTCCCGACTATATTTCTGATGTGCTGCCCGCCGAGGCACGCCTCATCGAAGCGCATCGCCGTGCCTTGCTCGACACTGCGGGCAGCTACGGCTATGAGCTGGTCATGCCGCCATTGGTCGAGCATATCGAATCCCTGCTGACAGGCACCGGCAAGGCGCTGCACATGCAGACCTTCAAGATGGTGGATCTGCTCTCCGGCCGCACCATTGGCGTGCGTTCCGACACCACGCAGCAGGTCGCCCGCATTGATGCGCACCTGCTCAATCGTCCCGGCGTCACGCGCCTGTGCTATTGCGGCCCGGTGCTGCACACGCGTCCGTCCCAGCCTGGCGCCAGCCGTGAACCGCTGCAGTTCGGTGCCGAAATGTACGGCTACGAAGGCATCGGTGCCGAGCTCGAAAGCCTGGCGCTGGCGCTGGATACCCTGGCGGCGGTCGATGTGCCGATGGAACAGGGCCTGGTAGTGGACCTGGCCGAGGCCAGCATCGTGCCTGCGCTGCTGGCACAGGCGGCTGATAGGGCGGTAGACGCCAACAGCATCCAGGACGCCCTGATCACCAAGAATGCCGAAGCGCTGCGCGAAGCTGCTGCTGCACTGCCCGAAGCCGTGCAAGAGCAATTGTTGGCACTGCTCGGCCTGTATGGCGGCGTCGATGCCGTGCTGGAGCGCGCGCGTGCCGTGCTGCCGCCGCTGCCGGCCATCACCTCGGCCCTGAACGATATCGCCTGGCTGGCCCAGCAGCTGCGCCGCACCCATCCGCAGGCCGAAGTGCTGCTGGACCTGGCCGATCTGCGTGGCTATTCCTATTACAGCGGCATCCGCTTTGCCATCTACCTGCCGGGCAGTCCCGATGCACTGGTACGCGGTGGCCGCTACAACGAGGTCGGTGCGGTCTATGGCCGCAACCGTCCGGCCGTTGGTTTCAGCATGGACGTGCGCGCCGTCAGCGCGCTCACGCCCGCCGCTGCCCAGCCGCAGGCCATCCTGGCGCACTGGCGCGAGGACCTGGACTGGCGCCAGGCCGTGCGCGCACTGCGCGCCCAGGGGCGCACCGTGGTGGTGCGCTTCCCCGGCCAATCGCCTGACGAAGGCCAGGAAGGCATGCACTGCCAGAGCGAACTGGTGCAACAGCAGGGTCAGTGGGTGGAACAGCCCCTGACTGTACAAGCCTGATGCCGCGGGCGTGAATGTCGGCAACCCCCATTTTTTGAACGAGGAAACTGCAATGAGCAACAACCTGGATGTCCAGATCGCCAAGGGGCGCAACGTCGTGGTGGTCGGAACCCAGTGGGGCGATGAGGGCAAGGGCAAGCTGGTCGACTGGCTGACCGAAAGTGCCCAGGCCGTGGCACGCTTCCAGGGCGGCCACAACGCCGGCCATACGCTGGTGATCAACGGCGTCAAGACCGCGCTGCACCTGATTCCCAGCGGCATCATGCGTCCGGGCGTCCAATGCTATATCGGCAATGGCGTGGTGGTGTCTGCCGCCAAGCTGCTGGAAGAAATCGCAGGCCTGGAAAAAGCCGGTGTCGAGGTGCGTTCGCGTCTGCGCATCAGCGAGGCCTGCCCGCTGATCCTGCCGTTCCACGCGGCACTGGACATCGCCCGTGAAGCCTACAAGGTCAAGGCCGGCACCGAGAAGATCGGCACGACCGGCCGTGGCATTGGCCCGGCCTACGAAGACAAGATCGCCCGCCGTGCGCTGCGCGTGCAGGACCTGAAGCACCCTGAGCGCTTTGCTGCCAAGCTGGCCGAACTGGTGGAACTGTACAACTTCCTGCTGGCCGAGCGCTACGACGCCGCCAGCATCGATTTTGGCCCGGCGCTGCAGCCTTGCCTGGTCAACGGCCAGATCAGCTATGACGCCGTGCTGGCCCAGGCGACAGAGCACGCTGAGCAGCTGCGCCCGATGATTGCCGATACCTCGCGCGAGCTGAACGAGCTGCACAAGGCGGGTGGCAACATCCTGTTCGAAGGCGCCCAGGGCACGCTGCTGGACATTGACCACGGTACCTATCCCTTTGTCACCTCCAGCAACTGCGTGGCTGGCAATGCCGCGGCTGGTGCCGGTGTCGGCCCGAGCCTGCTGCACTACGTGCTGGGCATCACCAAGGCCTACTGCACGCGCGTCGGTGGCGGTCCGTTCCCCACCGAACTGGATTGGGAAACCGAAGGCACACCGGGTTACCACATGAGCGTGGTCGGTGCCGAGCGTGGCGTGACCACCGGCCGCAGCCGCCGTTGTGGCTGGTTCGATGCCGCACTGCTGAAGCGCAGCGCCCAGGTCAACGGCCTGAGCGGCCTGTGCATCACCAAGCTGGATGTGCTGGATGGCCTGAGCGAGCTGCAGCTGTGCGTCGGCTACGAGCTGGATGGCGAGCGCATCGACATCCTGCCGCTGGGCGCGGAAGACATCGCCAAGTGCCAGCCGATCTACGAAACGCTGCCGGGCTGGACCGAGTCCACCGTGGGCGTGACCGAGTACGACAAGCTGCCGCTGGAGGCACGCCAGTACCTGAAGCGCATCGAGGAAACCACCGGTGTGCCGGTGCACGTGATCTCCACCAGCCCGGATCGTGACCATACCATCATGATGCACCACCCCTTTGCAGCCTGAAGGCTGATCGGGGACAATGCAGGGCTGGCGCAGTCGGCTTCACGACTGCTCCTTGACCGAAAGGGGTGGCAGACATGTTGACTGAAAATGGCGAGCACCTGTATGTGCATCACGAGGAGTACCAGCGGCTGATCGAGCGGCTGGCGCTGCAGATCCATGACTCGGGCTGGCAGTTTGCCACCATCATTTGCCTGGCACGTGGCGGCCTGCGGCCAGGCGATGTCCTGAGCCGGCTGTTCCGTGTGCCGCTGGCGATCCTGGCGGTCAGCTCCTACCGAGACGATGACGGCACGACCCAGGGCGAGCTGCACATGTCGACCGCCATCAGCACTACGCTGCCGGCGCTGATCGGCCCGGTGCTGCTGGTGGATGACCTGACCGACAGTGGCCAGACGCTGCACGCCGTCACCAACATGCTGCGTGAACGCCATCCGGCCATCACCGAATTGCGCACGGCCGTGATCTGGACCAAGGGGATATCGAGCAGGCGTCCCGACTACGCGGCCCAGCACCTGCCGACCAGTCCGTGGATCCACCAGCCGTTTGAAATCTATGACAAGCTGAGCCTGCAGGATTTGCAGCAGAAGAACGCCAAACAGGATTTGTAGTCCCCTTCATGAACCCCGCCCCCTGGTACCAACGCTGGATCCCGACGGAAGAAAAGCTGCGCCAAAGTCGCTGGCTGGGCTGGCTGGCACCCTGGCTCGGGCGTCCATCGCTCTGGGTCTGGTCGCGCCATGGTGTGGCGCTGGGGGTGGCATTGGGCGTGTTCTTCGGCATGCTGGTGCCGATTGCGCAGATTCCGGCATCGACGATTGCCGCCGTGGCCCTGCGTGCCAACCTGCCGGCTGCCGCTGCCAGCACTTTCGTCAGCAACCCGATCACCTTTGCCCCGGTCTATTACCTGGCCTACCAGCTCGGCAACGTGGTGCTGGGCAATGAGCCGGAGCAGCGCGCACCGGCGCAGGCCAATGCCGACAAGCTGCAGAAGCAGCTGAAGGAAGAAAAACAGCTGGGTTTCTGGCAGCGCCTGAAGCTGATGGGCAAGCCGTTGATGGTCGGTCTGGTGATCCTGGCCACGGCCTTCGGCCTGTTCAGCTATGTGCTGATCAGCCTGATCTGGTTTGCCAGCCGCTGGTGGCGTGAGTACAAGGCGGGCAAGGGCCAGGCCTGATGCCGTGGGCAGGCGAGGGCGGTTATCATCTTCCCATGAGCCAGCACATCCCCACCCGCATCATCCACGATCCCTACCAGGCCCCGGCCGACTTCGAGGCGCCGCAGCAGCCGGTCTGCAAGGCCTCGACCGTGTTCTTCCCGAATATCGCCGCCATGCGCCAGCGCACCTGGCTGGACAAGAGCGGCTACACCTATGGCCTGCATGGCACGCCGACCAGCTATACGCTGGAGCAGCGCCTGTGCAGCATCGAGGGCGGCCTGCACGCGGTGCTGGTGCCCAGCGGCCTGGCCGCGATTGCCTGCGTCAACCTGGCGTTGCTGCATGCCGGTGACGAGGTGCTGATTCCCGACAATGCCTACGGCCCGAGCAAGACGCTGGCCGAGGGCGAGCTGGAGCACTGGGGCATCAGCCATCGCTATTACGACCCGATGGACGTGAATGACCTGGCCGACAAGATCGGGCCGAGCACGCGCCTGGTCTGGCTGGAAGCAGCCGGCTCCGTCACGCTGGAGTTTCCCGATCTGGTGGCGCAGGCACGCCTGTGCCGCGACTTGGGCGTGCTGACCGCGCTCGACAATACCTGGGGCGCCGGTCTGGCGTTCCAGCCGTTCGACCTGCTGCGCTGTGGCGATCCCGACAGCGACGAGGCAATTGGCGTCGACATCAGCGCGCATGCCCTGACCAAGTACCCGAGCGGCGGGGCCGATGTGCTGATGGGCAGCGTCATCACGCGCGATCCCGCGCTGCATCGCCGCATCCTGCTCAGCCATATGCGCCTGGGCCTGGGCGTAGGCATGAACGACGTGGAGCTGGTGCTGCGCAGCCTGCCCAGCATGAGCCTGCGCTACCATGCGGCGGATCGCAGCGCACGCCATCTGGCGCAGTGGCTGCAGCAGCAGCCGCAACTGGCACAGGTGCTGCACCCGAGCCTGCCCGAATCGCCCGGCCATGCCAGCTGGAAGGAAGTCTGCAGCTCGCCCGAGCAGCCGCATGGAGCCGGTGCTGGCATCGTCAGCGTGATCTTCGAGGAGCATTACACGCAGGACGAAATCGATGCCTTCTGCGACAGCCTGCAGCTGTTCCGCATCGGCTACAGCTGGGGTGGGCCGGTCAGCCTGGTCATGCCTTACGACCTGGGCGAGATGCGTACGGTCTGGCCTGAGCACCTCGCACGCGGTACGCTGGTGCGCTTCTGCATCGGCCTGGAAGACCCGCGCGATCTCGAGGCTGATATTGCCCAGGCGCTGCTGGCGCTGCCGACCTGAATCCGGCAGGCAAGGCAGGACGTATCGGACAGGCCACAACAGGCGACAAAATGCCTGTAAGCTGTGGCCAGTGCTTGATATTCCATTGGCGTGCGAGCTATAATCCCATCTTTCGATCCTCTGTTAGCCGCCTCGCTGGGCGACGTGTGTCTGCATGACACCCGCCAGCAGCAGCCGGATACCGTAGTTGGTGCCTGTGTGAAGAGGCCATTTGTGCAGCTTGAATACGATCGGAGAGTGTGAGGAATTCAGCAATGAACCTGATCCAGACCCTGGAAAAAGAAGAGATCGAGCGTCTGAACAAGACCATCCCCGCTTTCGGCCCTGGCGACACCGTGATCGTCAGCGTGAACGTGGTGGAAGGCACGCGCAAGCGTGTGCAGGCCTACGAAGGCGTCGTGATTGCCAAGCGCAACCGCGGCCTGAACAGCGCCTTCACCGTGCGCAAGATCTCCAGCGGCGAAGGCGTGGAACGTACGTTCCAGACCTACAGCCCGCTGATTGCCGGTATTGAAGTCAAGCGCCGTGGTGACGTGCGTCGTGCCAAGCTGTACTACCTGCGTGAGCGCAGCGGCAAGTCGGCACGCATCAAGGAAAAGCTGCCGTCTCGCGTCAAGGTTGCCAGCTAAGCTGCTGCCGCGATGCCAGCCTGCCTGCGGGCAGGCCAGACCGCTCCCGCCTCAGGGCTGGAGCGGTTTTTTCTTGTCTGCTTGTCAGCATTTGCCAGTCCACGTATGCTTGCAGATGCCGTGACAGGCACCGGATACCCTTATGCGCAAGACCGATTCCCGCCCCTCCACGCCGAACCCGCAGCAGCCTGCCGACCAGCAGGTGAATGCGCTGGATCCGCGCCAGATCCCGATCTGGCACGAGGCGACCAGCCAGGTGCAGCAACAGCAGGCGCTGGCGCTCGACCGGCTGTCGCTGTCGGCAGTGCGTCAGCGCTTTGCCAATCCCTTGCCGTGGCAGCCGGAACAGCGCAGCGAGCTGCTGCCCTGGCAGCAGCCGCCGCGTGACGCTGCCGTGCTGCTCGGCCTGCAGCCGCTGCAGCAGTCACCGGACCAGTTGCGCGTGCTGCTGACGCAGCGCACCGAGCACCTCAAGTCGCACGCCGGCCAGATCGCTTTTCCGGGCGGCAAGATCGATCCTGATGATGCCGATGCCGTGGCGGCCGCCTTGCGCGAAGCCGAGGAAGAGGTCGGCTTGCCGGTGGAGGGCGTGCAGGTGCTGGGTAAGTTGCCCAGCTACATGACCGGTACCGGCTACCGCGTGACGCCGGTGGTTGGCATCCTGTCGCCGGACGTGAGCCTGCAGCCGAATCCGAACGAGGTGGCGGACGTGTTCACCGTGCCGCTACCGTTCCTGATGGACCCGCGCCACCATCGCAAGCACCAGTGGCAGCCGGCACCCGATCATCGTCGCGAATGGTTTTCCATGCCTTACCAGGAGGCGGATACTGGCATCGAACGCTATATCTGGGGCGTGACCGCCGGCATCTTGCGCGATTTCTACCGTTTCCTGGCGGCCTGACCTGACACCGGGCAGTGCTATGCTAGGCCTGCCCGTTTTCTCTCCGATTGCCGCATGTCCCTGATTTCCCTTCTGCTCGTCCTGCTGATCGAACAGCTCCAGCCGTCATCGCTGCGCCAGCCGGTGCTGCGCCGTTATCTGCAGCTGGCGGATCGCGTGGCGGACCGTCTGCCCTTGGCGCAACGACGCCAGGGCTGGCTGGCCTGGGCGCTGGCCGTGCTGCTGCCGGCAGGGCTGTCGGCGCTGCTGTACTACCTGCTGGATGCGGTGGGCTGGCTGCTGTCCTTGCCTTGGCTGGTGGCCGTGCTGCATGTCTGCCTGGCGTATCGCCCGTTCGGCCAGCCCTTGGCACGCATCCGCGATGCACTCGACATGGGGCAGGAGCAGCAGGCGCGCCAATGGCTGGCTGACTGGAAGCAGGTGGATGTCATGGCCTTGCCACACCATGACGTGCTGCGCCAGGCGCTGGAGCAGGGCACGCGCGATGCGCATCGCCAGCTGTTTGGTGTGCTGGCCGCTTTCCTGATCGGCATGCTGCTGGGCCTGGGTCCGGCCGGTGCCGTGCTGTTCCGCGCGGCCGATGTGCTGGCACAGCACTGGCGCCAGCCGCGTGCCGGGGAAGATGCTGCAGCGCATGCGCTGCTCACGGACGTGTCGCGCCAGGCCTGGAACTGGATCAACTGGCTGCCGGCCCGGGTGACGGCAGCGAGCTTTGCCGTTGCCGGCAATTTCGAGCAGGCGCTGGACAACTGGCGCTTCCAGATGCAGGGGCTGCCGGCCAGCGTCTCCGATACCGATACCGATGCCGATACGCTGGTGCAGGCGACGGCGATGGGGGCGATTGACCTGTCCTGGCCGCTGCCGGCAGCGGTGGGTACGCCGCGCCTGCCGGCTCCGCAAGACCTGCCTGCCGCTGACGCACCAGGCGCCAGCATGCTGGTGGAGCAGCCCGGCTTGCGTTCGCTGCAGGCGCTATCCGGCCTGATCCGGCGTGCGCTCTGGCTCTGGTGCCTGCTGCTGGCGCTGATCACGCTGACGCGCTGGGTCAGCTGAGGCTCAGTAACGCACCTGCGACAGTTCCTCGAACAGCTCGGCGTAGAGCTTGTGGCGCAGCGGGTGTACGCCGCCTTCGGCCACTGGCTGGTCTAGCGAGGCGAGCACGCCGCAGCCCGGTTCGTGCAGATGGGTGCAGTTGTAGAATTTGCATTGAGGCACGTGCTGACGCAGGTCCGGCATCCAGGACGCCAGATCGGCTGGCGCGATATGGCGCAGGCCGAATTCCTGGAAACCCGGTGAATCGATCACTGCGCTGCCGCTGTCGCGGTCCATCCAGTACCAGCGCGTATTGGTGGTGGTGTGGCGGCCCGAGTTGAGTGCCTGCGAAATCTCGCCGACCTGCGCATTGGCATCGGGCAGCAGCCAGTTGATCAGCGTGCTCTTGCCGGTGCCGGACGGACCGAGCACCAGCGTCTTGCGGCCTTGCAGCCACTGCTGCAGCTGCGCCAGTGCCGGATCGTCAGCGGCATGTTCCGTCAGCGAGACGCCGAGCGTGTCGTACTGCATGGCGCGGTAGGGTTCCAGCCGCTCCCAGCCGCGCGCATGCGCCTCGGCCAGATCGGCCTTGTTCAGCACGATGCGCGGCCGGATGCCGGCGGCATCGGCCGCGATCAGGGCACGCGCCAGCAGCTTGTGCGAGAACTCGGGTTCGGCGGCAATCCAGATCAGCACCTGGTCGATATTCGCGGCAAAGGCCTTGGTGCGCATCTCGTCCTGGCGGTAGAACAGGTTGCGGCGCGGCAGCACCTGCTCGATGCTGCCTTCCTCGCCCTGGCCGGGTGGTGGGGCGCTCCAGCGCACCTGGTCGCCGACGACGACGGTGCTCTTCTTGCCACGCGGGTGGCAGATGCGACGGCTGCCGTCATCAGTTTCGACTACGCAGTGGCGGCCATGGGCCGATACCACCAGTCCGTCCATCAGGTCGGTGGTGGAGGCGGCAGGGGCAGGGCGGCGGGGTTTGCCCATTCAGGCCATGCCCATGCGCGCCAGGCGGTTGCTGGCCGGCGGGTGCGAGTAGTAGAACTTCACGTAGAGCGGATCCGGCGTGAGCGTGGAAGCATTGTCTTCGTACAGCTTGAGCAGGGCGGTGGCCATCGGTTCGGCAGCGGTCTGCTGCACGGCATAGGCATCGGCCTGGTATTCGTCACGTCGCGACAGCGAGGCCAGCAGCGGCGACAGGAAGAACACGAAGGACGGCACCACCAGCAGGAACAGGATCAGCGCCAGCGCGGCATTCGGCGATAGCAGGTTGGGCATCACGCCCAGGCCGCTATAGAACCAGACCTGGTTGTAGAGCCAGCCCAGCATTGCAAAGCCGGCCAGGCTCAGGCCAAACATCAGCACCATGCGCTTGATGATGTGGCGGTGGTGGAAATGGCCCAGCTCATGGGCCAGCACGGCCTCGACCTCATCGGTGCTCAGCTTGGACAGCAGGGTATCGAAAAACACTACGCGCTTGGAGCTGCCCAGGCCGGTGAAATAGGCGTTGGCATGGGCGCTGCGGCGGCTGCCATCCATCACGAACAGGCCCTTGGCCTGGAAGCCGCAGCGCTGCATCAGCGCCTGCACGCGCTCGCTCAGCTGGCTGTCCTGCAGCGGCTGGAACTTGTTGAACAGCGGTGCGATCACGCTCGGGTAGAGCACCATCATCAGCAGCGCAAACAGCACCCAGACGCCCCAGGCCCAGAGCCACCACAGACTGCCGGCACGTTCCATCAGGAACAGGTAGAGCGCCGCCAGCGGCAGGCCGATGACGGCGGTCATCAGCGTGCTCTTGAACACGTCCGCCCACCAGAGGCCCTGCGTGCTCTTGTTGAAGCCGAAGCGTTCTTCCAGCTTGAAGGTGGCATACCAGCTCACCGGCAGTTCCAGTGCGCCATTGATCAGGAAAAAGGCGGCGATCAGCGCCAGCTGCTGCCAGAACGGATGTTCGATCAGGTTGTGCAGCTGGTAGTTGAGCGCGGCCAGGCCACCGAGCAGTGTCCAGCCGATCACGATGGCGGCGCTGTAGGTGCTTTGCCAGAGATCCATCTGGTTGCGCGCCACGGTGTAGGCGGCGGCTTTCTGGTGTGCCTGCTGGCTGATATAAGGCGCAAACGGTGCCGGTACCTGATGCCGGTTCCAGGCCACATGGCGGATCTGGCGCGTCGCCAGCCAATAGCGCAGCAGCAGGCTGCCGACCAGGGCCAGCACGAACAGCGTGGTAAACAGGTTCAGATAGGTAATATCAAAGGGGAGTGCATCCATGCGGCACAAGTGTACCTGTCTGCGGGGGATTGCGCTGACCCGATCGGCGCGAGATGCCACTGGATGCGAGACAATACGGCCATGAGTGAAACCCTGAACCCCGCCGCCGAAGCGGCTGCCCCTCCCGTGCTGGCCAAGCACGATGACAACCTCATCTGGCTCGATTGCGAAATGACCGGACTGGATCCCGAGAAGGAGCGCATCATCGAGATCGCGCTGATCGTGACCAGCCCGGACCTGGCGACGCGCGTGCACGGCCCGGTGCTGGTGATCCACCAGAGCCAGCAGCTGCTGGATGGCATGGATGCCTGGAACAAGGGCACGCATGGCCGCAGCGGCCTGATCGACAAGGTCAAGGCCAGCAACGTGACCGAAGCCGATGCCGAAAAGGAGATCCTGGCCTTCCTGCGCAAGTACGTGAGCAAGGGCAAGTCGCCGATGTGTGGCAACACCATTGGCCAGGATCGCCGTTTCCTGGTCAAGGCCATGCCCAAGCTGGAAGCCTACTTCCACTACCGCAACCTGGATGTGAGCACGCTCAAGGAACTGGCGCGCCGCTGGCGCCCGGAACTGCACGCGCAGTTCAAGAAGCACCAGAAGCACACCGCGCTGGCCGATGTCGAGGAGTCCATCGACGAGCTGGTCTATTACCGCGAGCACTTCCTGCGCATGCCGGAGCCGGTAGCGGCGGAGCAGGCCTGACATGCCGAAGCGCAAGCCGGTCATTGGCCTGGCGCTGGGCAGCGGCTCGGCGCGTGGCTGGGCGCATGTGGGCGTGCTGCGCACGCTGCTCGAGGCCGGCATCCGTCCCGATATTGTCTGCGGTTCGTCCGTGGGCGCCATCGTTGGCGCTGCCTATGCCACCGGCAAGCTCGACAGTTTCGAGGAGTGGATCCGCAGCCTGCGCATGCGCGACGTGATCTCACTGATGGATTTTCGCCTGACCGGCGGCATGCTCAAGGGCGAGAAGCTGGTCAGCTTTTTCCGCAAGCATTTTGAGGATTGCCGGATCGAGGATCTGCCGATGCCGTTCGGCGCGGTGGCGACGGCGCTGCACGGCGGCAACGAATTGTGGCTGCGCGAGGGCTCGCTGGTCGATGCGGTGCGCGCCTCGATTGCCTTGCCCGGCGTGTTCACGCCGGTCATGGTGCAGGAGCGCCTGCTGGTGGACGGTGGCCTGGTCAATCCGGTGCCGGTGACGCTGGCACGCGCCATGGGTGCCGATATCGTGATCGCGGTAGACCTGAACCGCGACATCCTGCAACGCCACCTGCAGCCACCGGACGAGCCGGCGCAACGTTCTCCCTGGCTGCAATCGATCCAGAACACATTGGGTGGCTGGCTGCCGGACAGCGTTACCGATATCGTCAGCTCGCCATTGCCCTCGATGCTGGAAGTGCTGGCAACCAGCATCAACATCATGCAGGAACGCATCACGCGCAGCCGCATGGCCGGTGATCCGCCCGACATGGTGATTGCGCCACGGCTGGCACATTTGTCGCTGATGGATTTCCACCGGGCGCAGGAGGCGATTGATGTCGGCCGTCAGGCGACCGAACTCCTGCTGCCGGTGATGCAGCCGTGGGTCAATGTATCGCCGCCCGATCCGGCGCCGATCTTGCCCGCGCCGCTGCCCGGCGCATCGGATGTGCTGGCCGATGTGCCGCCGCCCGTGGTGGATGCGCCCTGATCAGTCCTGCTGGGCAGGCGGCAGGATGTCAAGCGCCGTCTTCTGCTGCAGCAGCGTGCGTACACGCTCCAGATCGCCGGCGGCGGCCGCCTGGTTGGCCTGACGATCCAGTTCGTCGGCATGCAGCCAGGTGACGGCAGAGCGCAGTTCGGCCAGCGCCTCGTCCTGGCTCGGGTTCAGTTCCAGCGTCTGGTAGTTCTGCACCAGTTGCAGCGCCACATCGCCCCAGGCCACCTGCGGCAGGCTTTCCTGCAGCGCGCCCCAGGCCAGGGCACCATGCTCCTGATACTGGCTGTCGATCCAGCCGAACAGCGGGCCGTGCGGTATCGGCAGCGCGCACAGCAGGCCTTGCAGTGCCGGCGGCAAGCGGCCCCAGAACGGCATGTGCAGCAGCAGCAGGCGCAGCGCGTGGTCGGCGCGACTGGCTGGCGGGCTGCGCCGGCCCTGGTTGACGGGCACTGCTGGGCTGGTATTTTTTTTCCACGGCTGTTTCTGCCACTGCCCACGTTGGCCGGAGGCTGGTCGCCATTCGGCCGTGGCCGGGGCAGACTGCGCCGGCGCGCTGCCCGACTGCCGTGGCGCAGGCTGGCCGTGCGGGGACGATCCGCCCTGGGCCTGCCAGACATGTTGCAGGTCGGCGGCTGTCAGCTGTGCCTGCGCGGCCAGTTCGGCCAGCAACTGCGCCTTGAGCGCGCCATCGGGCAGCGCCTGCCAGAGCGGACGCGCCTGGCTGCTCATGCGGGCACGTCCTTCGGCGGTGGCCAGGTCGCAATTCTCGCAGGCCACCTGGATCAGGAACTGGCTGAGCGGCAGCGCCTGTTGCACCTGGGCGCTGAAAGCTTCCGGCCCATGGGCGCGGATAAAGCTGTCCGGATCATGCTCGGGCGGCAGGAACAGGAATTTGACGCTGCGGGTATCGCTGGCGTAGGGCAGGGCGGCGACCAGCGCCTTGTGCGCGGCACGCTGGCCGGCCTTGTCGCCATCGAAGCTGAACACGATCTGGTCGGTGTAGCGGAACAGCTTGTGCACATGCTCGGGCGTGCAGGCGGTGCCCAGCGTGGCCACGGCATTGGCAAAGCCGAGCTGGGCCAGCGCCACCACGTCCATATAGCCTTCGGTCACCAGCGCGTAGCCGTGGCTGCGCAAGGCATCGCGAGCCTCGAACAGCCCGTACAGTTCGCGGCCCTTGCTGAACACCGGGGTTTCCGGCGAGTTCAGGTATTTGGGCTTGTCATCGCCCAGCACGCGGCCGCCAAAACCGATGCATTCCCCCTTCACATTGCGGATCGGGAACATGATGCGATGGCGGAATCGGTCGTAGCGCCGGTCCTGCGTGCTGTCACCGGCCTGGTCGGGCTGGCGGATCACCAGGCCGGCTTCTTCCAGCAACGGATCGGTGTATTCGGGGAACACGCTGGTCAGATGGTGCCAGCCGGCCGGCGCGTAACCCATGCCGAAGCGGAGCGCGATGCGGCCGGTCAGGCCGCGGTTCTTCAGGTAGTCGATGGCAACCGGTGCCTGCTTGAGCTGCTTGCGGTAATCGGCACCGGCACGTTCCAGCACATCGGTCAGTGTTGCCTGCTTCTGCTTGCGTTCTTCCTGCTGGGCGCGCTGCTGCGGGCTGATGTTCTCTTCCGGCACTTGCAGGCCGTGCTGCTGTGCCAGATCCTGCACCGCCTCGATGAAACTCATGCCGTTGTGCTCCATCAGGAAGCGGATCGCATCGCCATTCTGGCCGCAGCCAAAGCAGTGGTAGAACTGCTTGCTCGGGCTGACCGTGAAGGAGGGCGATTTTTCCGAATGGAAGGGGCACAGGCCGGAAAAGTTGGCACCGGTCTTTTTCAGCTGGACGTGGCGACCCACCACCTCGACGACATCGACGCGTTGCAACAGATCCTGGATGAAACCCTGCGGAATGGCCATGCAGGGATTGTAGGTGCTGGAGTGCTCAGCCGGCGGCGAGCAGGCCGTTGGCGAAATGGGTGTGCACGGCGGCGCTGGCGGCGCTGGCATCGCGCGCCATCAGGGCGGCCAGAATGGCGCTGTGTTCTTCCAGCGACTGCTGCACGCGACCGGTCTTGAACAGCGAGTGGTGGCGGCCCAGCTGCATCACGCCGCGCAGGTCATTCACGATCTGCATGCGCCAGTGGTTGCCGCTGATGTCCAGCATGCGGCCGTGGAACTGCTGGTTGAGGGCAAAGAACTGGTCGATCAGGGCGCTGTCCGTGGGCGCGTCGGCCAGCAGGGCAGCCAGCTGGTGCAGCTGCTGATGCAGGCTGGACAGTTCCTGCAGTTCGCTGTCGCTGGCCTGGCGCGCCACGTCGGCGGCAGCATCGGCTTCGAGCAGGGCCAGCAGGTGGTAGATTTCGCGCACCTCGTTTTCCGGCACTTCGGTGACGTAGGCACCGCGCCGTACCCGGATCGTGACCAGGCCTTCGGCGGCCAGCACCTTGATCGCCTCGCGCATCGGCGTGCGGCTGATGCCCATTTCTTCGGCCAGCTTCTGTTCGTCGATCCAGCTGCCGGGTTGCAACTGCTGCTGCAGGATGCGGCGGCGCAGGTTGTCGGCCACATCGGCGTAGAGCGGACGTGCGGCACCGGGCAGTCGTTCAGACTGCTGGCGTGTCAGGATCGAGCTGGCAAGAGGCATATCCGCGGGCCTATCGTAAAAAAAGGGTCACAATGGGCGCATCTTACCTGTATTTGCATTCATAATTACAGCATTGCCAAATGCAACAGCGGGGGCTTTCCAGCCAACGGTCCGGCGCACTTGGCGAGTGGCTTAGTTTGGTTTTTTTTTGCTATAACACGACAAGCCCGTGTTGGCTGACGGCACCGCGCCGCGTGCGCGGTTTCCGTGCGTCTGCCGCCCGGGTTATCCATCATTACAGAGAGGGACTGCAATCCATGGCAAATTCCGACAACACCGTGTTCAACCCCAGCACAATGGAAGACTGGCTCAAGTCGGCAGCCAAGTCGGCCCCCGGCGGTGACGTGCAGGCCCTCAACTGGATCACGCCGGATGGCATCACGGTCAAGCCGCTGTACACCGCAGCCGATACCGCCGACCTGCCGTACGCCAACACGCTGCCCGGCTTCGAGCCCTTCCTGCGCGGCCCGCAGGCCACCATGTACGCGGTGCGTCCCTGGACGATCCGCCAGTACGCCGGTTTCTCTACCGCCGAAGAATCCAACGCCTTCTACCGCAAGGCACTGGCCGCTGGTGGCCAGGGCGTGTCCGTGGCGTTTGACCTGGCCACGCACCGCGGCTACGACTCCGACCATCCGCGCGTGACCGGTGACGTCGGCAAGGCCGGCGTGGCGATCGACAGCGTGGAAGACATGAAGATCCTGTTCGACGGCATCCCGCTCGACAAGGTGTCGGTGTCCATGACCATGAACGGCGCCGTGCTGCCGGTGCTGGCAGGTTACGTGATTGCGGCCGAAGAGCAGGGCGTGTCCCAGGACAAGCTCAGCGGCACCATCCAGAACGACATCCTCAAGGAGTTCATGGTCCGCAACACCTATATCTACCCGCCGCAGCCGTCGATGCGCATCATTGGCGACATCATCGAGTACACGAGCCAGAACATGCCCAAGTTCAACTCGATCTCGATTTCCGGCTACCACATGCAGGAAGCCGGTGCCAACCAGGCGCTGGAGCTGGCCTTCACGCTGGCCGACGGCAAGGAGTATGTGAAGACGGCGCTGGCCAAGGGCATGGACGTGGACGCCTTCGCCGGCCGCCTGTCCTTCTTCTGGGCCATCGGCATGAACTTCTATCTGGAAATCGCCAAGATGCGCGCCGCACGTCTGCTGTGGTGCCGCATCATGAAGGAGTTCAACCCCAAGAACCCGAAGAGCCTGATGCTGCGCACGCACTGCCAGACTTCCGGCTGGTCGCTCACCGAGCAGGACCCGTACAACAACGTGGTGCGCACCACCATCGAGGCCATGGCAGCCGTGTTCGGCGGCACCCAGTCGCTGCACACCAACGCGCTCGATGAGGCGATTGCGCTGCCGACCGAATTCTCCGCCCGCATTGCCCGCAACACGCAGCTGATCATCCAGGAAGAAACCCATATCACCAATGTGATCGACCCCTGGGCTGGTTCCTACATGATGGAAAAGCTGACCCAGGAAATGGCCGATGCCGCCTGGAAGATCATCGAGGAAGTCGATGCCATGGGCGGCATGACCAAGGCCGTGGACAGCGGCTGGGCCAAGCTCAAGATCGAGGCCGCCGCGGCCGAGAAGCAGGCGCGCATCGACTCCGGCAAGGATGTCATCGTCGGCGTCAACAAGTACAAGCTGGCCAAGGAAGATCCGGTCGAGATCCTGGAAGTGGACAACGTCAAGGTGCGCGAGTCGCAGGTGGCCCGCATCAACCAGATCAAGGCCTCGCGTGACAGCGCGGCCGTGCAGGCCGCTCTGGACGCCCTGACGGCCGCCGCCGAATCCGGCGAAGGCAACCTGCTGGATCTGGCCATCAAGGCATCGCGCCTGCGTGCCACCGGTGGCGAGATTTCCGACGCGCTTGAAAAGGCATTTGGCCGCCATCGTGCGGATACGCAAAAGGTGACTGGTGTGTACGCTGCTGCTTATGATTCGGCCGAAGGCTGGGAAAAACTCAAGGAAGAAATCAACCAGTTCGCCGAGCAGCAGGGCCGCCGTCCGCGCGTGATGGTCGCCAAGCTGGGCCAGGACGGCCATGACCGCGGCGCCAAGGTGGTGTCCACTGCCTTTGCTGACCTCGGTTTTGACGTCGACATTGGCCCGCTGTTCCAGACGCCGGAAGAGTGCGCACGCCAGGCCGTCGAGAACGACGTGCACGCGATCGGCATCTCCACGCTGGCTGCCGGCCACAAGACGCTGGTGCCGGCCATCGTCAACGAACTGAAGGCGCAGGGCGCTGACGACATCGTGGTGTTCGTCGGCGGCGTGATTCCGCGTCAGGACTACGACTACCTGTACGAAGCTGGTGTCAAGGGCATCTACGGCCCGGGTACGCCGATCCCGGTCAGCGCCAAGGACGTGCTGGAACAGATCAAGGCAAGCCTGTCCTGATCCATGTTGCCAGCAGTTCCCGCCATCCTGGAAGCCATCCTGCACGGTGACGCCCCGCGTCGCCGTCGCGGCATCGCCAAGGCGATCACGCTGCTTGAATCCACCCGCGCCGATCACCGTGCGCTGGCCGACGAGCTGCTGACGGCCTTGCTGCCGCATACCGGCAAGGCGCTGCGCCTGGGCCTGAGCGGTGTGCCGGGCGTGGGCAAGTCGACCTTTGTCGAGACCCTGGGCCTGCACCTGACCGGTCTGGGCCTCAAGGTGGCTGTGCTCGCGATCGATCCGTCTTCCAGCGTGTCCGGTGGTTCCATCCTGGGCGACAAGACCCGCATGGAACGCCTGAGCCGCGAGCCCAATGCCTATATCCGTCCCAGCCCGAGCAGCTGCAACCTGGGTGGTGTCGCCGAGAAGACGCGCGAAGCCATGCTGGTGTGCGAGGCGGCCGGCTATGATGTGGTGATCATCGAGACCGTCGGTGTCGGCCAGTCCGAAACCGCGGTACACGATATGGCCGACATGTTCGTGGTGCTGCAGTTGCCGAATGCCGGCGACGACCTGCAGGCGATCAAGAAGGGCGTGATGGAAATGGCCGATCTGGTCGTGATCAACAAGGCCGATATCGATCCGGTGGCGGCTACGCGCGCCCAGGCCCAGATTACCTCCAGCCTGCGCCTGCTCGGCTTTCATGGTCGCCACGACGATAACGATGCACCCCAGTGGCAACCGCGTGTGCTGCAGATCAGCGCACTCGAGGGCACGGGGGTCGAGGATTTCTGGGCTGCGGTCGAAGAGTACCGTGGCATCAATACCGGCAACGGCAAGCTGGCGCAGCGTCGCCAGCAACAGTCGCAGGCCTGGATGTGGGAACGCATCGATGCCGGCCTGAAGGATGCCTTCCGCACCCATGCCGGCGTGTCCGGCCAGCTGCCCGCGCTGTCGCAGCGTGTGCAGGAGGGTTCGCTGGCGGCCTCGACTGCGGCGCGCCAGCTGTTGCAACTGTTCCAGTCCGGGCCGCAGGCCTGAGGCTGGCAGCCATTCCTGTTTGTACCTGTTTCAATCTTTCCATTTTTAAAAACCAAAGGATCCGAGATGAAGGCAATTCTTGACCAACTTGATCAGAAGCGCGAAGCCGCCCGACTGGGTGGTGGCCAGCGACGCATCGATGCGCAGCACGGCAAGGGCAAGCTGACCGCGCGCGAGCGTATCGAGGTACTGCTCGACGCCGGTACGTTCGAGGAATGGGACATGTTCGTGGAGCACCGCTGCACGGACTTTGGCATGGAACAGAGCCACATTCCGGGTGACGGCGTGGTGATCGGCTACGGCACCATCAACAACCGCCTGGTGTTCGTGTTCAGCCAGGACTTCACCGTGTTCGGCGGCGCGCTGTCCGAAGCGCACGCAGAAAAGATCTGCAAGCTGATGGACCAGGCCATGAAGGTCGGTGCACCGGTGATCGGCCTGAACGACTCCGGCGGTGCCCGTATCCAGGAAGGCGTGGCTTCCCTGGCGGGTTACGCCGAAGTGTTCCAGCGCAACGTGATGGCCTCCGGCGTGGTGCCGCAGATCTCCATGATCATGGGCCCCTGCGCCGGTGGTGCAGTGTACTCCCCGGCCATGACCGACTTCATCTTCATGGTCAAGGACAGCTCCTACATGTTCGTGACCGGCCCGGAAGTGGTGAAGACCGTGACGCACGAATCCGTGACGGCCGAGGAGCTGGGCGGTGCCATCACCCACAGCAGCCGCAGCGGCGTCGCCGACCTGGCTTTCGAGAACGACGTGGAAGCGCTGCTGATGCTGCGTCGCCTGTACAACTACATCCCGTCCAACAACCGCGAGAAGGCGCCGTACCGCCCGACGCTGGATCCGGTCGATCGTGCCGACATGAGCCTGGACACGCTGGTGCCGGAGAACCCGAACAAGCCCTACGACATGAAGGAGCTGATCACCAAGACGGTGGACGACGGCGAATTCTTCGAGCTGCAGCCTGACTACGCCGCCAACATCGTGATCGGCTTTGCCCGCATGGACGGCAACGTGGTCGGTATCGTGGCCAACCAGCCGCTGGTGCTGGCCGGCTGCCTGGACATCAAGTCCTCTATCAAGGCGGCCCGTTTCGTGCGCTTCTGCGATGCCTTCAATATCCCGGTCGTCACCTTTGTCGACGTGCCCGGCTTCATGCCCGGTACCAGCCAGGAATACGGCGGCATCATCAAGCACGGCGCCAAGCTGCTGTACGCCTACGCCGAGTGCACGGTGCCGAAGATCACCATCATCACGCGCAAGGCCTACGGCGGCGCGTATGACGTGATGAGCTCCAAGCACCTGCGTGGTGACGTGAACCTGGCCTGGCCGAACGCCGAAATCGCGGTGATGGGTGCCAAGGGCGCGGTGGAGATCATCTTCCGTGAAGACAAGAATGACCCGGAAAAGCTGGCAGCCCGCGAAGCCGAATACAAGGCGCGTTTCGCCAACCCGTTCGTCGCCGGCGCCCGTGGCTTTATCGACGACGTGATCCAGCCGCACGAGACGCGCAAGCGCATCTGCCGTAGCCTGGCCATGCTGAAGGACAAGAAGCTGGAAAACCCGTGGCGCAAGCACGGCAATATCCCGCTGTAATCGCTTGCCGATCCGCATCGTTTCGACTCTCACCAGATTGAAAGAACATCGCATATGTTTACCAAGATCCTGATTGCAAACCGCGGCGAGATTGCCTGCCGCGTGATCGCCACTGCCAAGAAAATGGGCATCCAGACCGTGGCGGTCTATTCCGACGCCGACAAGGACGCACGCTTCGTGCAGATGGCCGATGAGGCTGTCCGCCTGGGCCCGCCGCCGTCGCGCGAGTCCTATCTGCTGGGCGACAAGATCATCGAGATCGCCAAGCAGACCGGTGCCCAGGGCATCCACCCGGGTTATGGCTTCCTGTCCGAGAACGAGGAGTTCTGCCGCAAGGTTGAAGAGAATGGCATCGCCTTCATCGGCCCCAAGCACGGCGCGATTGCCGCCATGGGCGACAAGATCGCTTCCAAGAAGCTGGCCGATGGCGCTGGCGTGAGCACGATTCCGGGCTACAACGACCCGATCGACACGCCGGAGCAGGCGGTCGAGATCGCCAAGGGCATCGGCTACCCGGTGATGATCAAGGCCTCCGCTGGCGGCGGTGGCAAGGGCCTGCGCGTGGCTTTCAACGACAAGGAAGCGCACGAAGGTTTCGCCTCTTGCCGCAACGAAGCCCGCAACAGCTTTGGCGATGACCGCGTGTTCATCGAGAAGTTCGTCGAGCAGCCGCGCCACATCGAGATCCAGGTGCTGGGCGATGCGCACGGCAACGTGATCTACCTGAACGAGCGCGAGTGCTCAATCCAGCGTCGTCACCAGAAGGTGATCGAGGAAGCGCCGTCTCCCTTCATCAGCGACGAGACGCGCAAGGCGATGGGCGAGCAGGCCGTGGCCCTGGCCAAGGCAGTGAACTACCAGTCTGCCGGTACCGTGGAATTCGTGGTGGGCAAGAACCAGGACTTCTACTTCCTGGAAATGAACACCCGCCTGCAGGTGGAGCACCCGGTGACCGAGTGCATCACCGGCCTGGACCTGGTGGAGCAGATGATCCGCGTGGCGGCCGGCGAAAAACTGACCATCAGCCAGTCCGACGTCAAGAAGGAAGGCTGGTCCATCGAGTGCCGTATCAACGCCGAAGACCCGTTCCGCAACTTCCTGCCTTCCACTGGTCGTCTGGTGCGCTTCCAGCCGCCGGAGCAGAACCTGTTCCAGGGCGAGCCCAGCACCGATTACGGCGTGCGCGTGGACACCGGCGTGGTGGATGGCGGCGAGATCTCCATGTTCTACGACTCCATGATCGCCAAGCTGATCGTGCATGGCAAGGACCGCAATGACGCTATCGCGCGCATGCGTGAAGCCCTGAACGCTTTCGTGATCAAGGGCGTGCAGAGCAACATCCCGTTCCAGGCCGCGCTGCTGGCGCATCCCAAGTTCATCTCCGGCGATTTCAACACCGGCTTTATCGCCGAAAACTATGCCGATGGCTTCCGCGCAGAAGACGTGCCGCACAGCGACCCGTACTTCCTGATGGCGATGGCGGCACGCCTGAACATGTACTACCGCAACCGCGCACAAGACCTGCAGGGCAAGTTCTGGGAAGGCTACAAGCGCCTGCCCAAGCGCGAGTTCACCGTCTGTGCCCTGGGCAAGGAAGGCGCCAACGTCTATGTGGACGCCAGCCTGAGCGAAACCGCACCGGGCCAGTCCACCGTGGTGACGCTGCAGACGCCCGACGGCGAGCGCCAGTACGACATGCTGATCGACCACTTCCTGGGCGATAGCCGCATCACCGGTACCTGCAACGGCGAAGCCTTCACCGTGCAGATGGAGCGTGGCCAAGGCAAGAACCCGCTGGCGATCCGCGTGATCCACAACGGCACCCAGATCGATGCGTTGGTGATGCACCCGCGTACCGCCGAACTGCACAAGCTGATGCCGTACAAGGCACCGCCGGACATGAGCAAGTTCGTGCTGTCCCCGATGCCGGGCCTGCTGACGCAGGTGGCCGTGCAGCCGGGCCAGAAGGTGCAGGCCGGCGAACGCGTGGCCGTGATCGAAGCCATGAAGATGGAAAACATCCTGTTCGCCACCGCCGACGGCGTGGTGAAGGAAGTGCTGGCACAGCCGGGCGAGAGCCTGGCGGTCGACCAGGCCATCGTGGCGTTCGAATAAGCAACTCCGCCTGATCGCTGAGTAGCACCGGACCGTCCATGTGCAAGCATGGGCGGTTTTTTCCATGAGCCACATCCTCAAGATTGCCATCCATGCCACGCCCGGTGCCAAGCGCACCGAGGCGGCCGGCCTGTACGGCGATGCCTTGCGCGTGCGGCTTGGAGCCCCGCCGGTGGATGGCAAGGCCAACGAGGCGCTGATTGCCTGGGCCGCCGCCACCTTTGGCGTGCCGAAGAAGCAGGTGGAGCTGCTGCACGGCGCAGCCGGACGGCAGAAGGTGCTGGCCGTGCACCTGCCCGATGCGCAGGCACTGGCATCGGCACAAGTACTGCTGGAGCGCTTGCGCAGCAGCTGAAACCAGACATCCCGCAGCGGATGCCGGAGATGGCGCAGACACGCCATGTCCCGCATGCTGGCCCGTCCCCGGCGGGCAGGACAGACCCAACAGAAGGAGAGCACGCCATGCTGATGGCACACCTGCAGCAGCAACTGGCTGCCCTGGAGCAGTCCGGCCTGCGCCGTCGCCGGCGCACGGTGCAGCTGCCCTGCGGCCCGCAGCAGCAGTTGGCCGGACAGGCACAACCGCGGCTGTCGTTCTGCAGCAATGACTACTTGGGCCTGGCCGCGCATCCCTTGCTGGCGCAGGCGCTGACCGAAGGCGCGCAGCGCTGGGGCGTGGGCAGCGGAGCCTCGCATCTGGTCAGCGGCCACTACCAGGTGCACGAAGACGTGGAGCAGGGCTTTGCGCGCTGGCAGCAGGCGCATATCCCGCAGGCCGAGGGCTTGCTGTTCTGCAGTGGCTTCATGGCCAATATGGCGCTGATGACGACGCTGGGCGATGGCCAGACCACGATTTTTTCCGACAAGCTGAACCATGCCTCGCTGATCGACGGCGCGCGTCTGGCCGATGCCGAGGTGCGTCGCTATGTGCACGGCGATCTGGCACAACTGGAGCGCCTGCTGCAGCGCTGCAGCACGTCGTTGCGTTTGATCGTGACCGATGCCGTGTTCAGCATGGATGGTGACCTGGCTGATTTGCCCGGGCTGCTGGCGTTGGCCGAACAGTACGACGCCTGGCTGGTGGTGGACGATGCGCATGGCCTGGGCGTGCTGGGCGCGCAGGGCCACGGTAGCCTGGAGCACTTTGGCCTGTGCAGCGAACGCCTGATCTGGATGGGCACGCTGGGCAAGGCGATGGGCGTGGCCGGCGCCGTGGTGGTGGCACACGCCACCATCATCGATTGGCTGGTGCAGCGTGCACGCCCGTATATCTACACCACCGGCATGTCACCGGCACTGGCGCAGGCCTTGCTGGCCGCGATGGAGCTGGTAGAGTCGCCAGAGGGCGCTGCCCGCCGCCGCCACCTGCAACAGCTGATCAGCCGACTGCGCGCCGGACTGTCGGCGCTGGTGCAGCAGCACTCGCACTGGAGCCTGCCCGATTCCGCCACTGCCATCCAGCCGCTGCTGGTCGGCAGCAACGAGGATGCGCTGCGCCTCTCGGCCACGCTGGAGCAGGCCGGCATCTGGGTGCCGGCGATCCGCCCGCCGACCGTACCGGCCGGCACGGCGCGCCTGCGCTTTACCCTGAGTGCCGCCCACACGGATGCGCAGCTCGACCAGCTGCTCGCTGTACTGGCTACCCTGGAGAAGAACGAGTCATGAATCCACCGGAATCCATCGTCCTGACGGACGCGCAGGCAGCAGGCAGGCCGCAGGCCAGTCCGCTGGCGCCGGATTTTGCCGATAACCCCTATGCCACGTACGCACGCTGGCGCGATGAAGGCCGCTTGCTGTGGAGCAATGCCTTTTTTGGCGGCGCCTGGCTGCTGACGCGCCATGCCGATGTCGAGAACGCCCTGCGCGATCCGCGCTTGTCGGCACAGCGTACCGGCGGCTGGGTGATGGATGTGGCCGAGGGCGATCGCGCCGGCCTGACCCCGTTCCAGCGCCTGTTTACGCGCGCCTTGCTGTTCCTGGACGCGCCCGAACACACGCGGCTGCGCCAGGTGCTGATGCCGGCATTCCGGCCGCAGCGCCTGCAGGCCCTGCAACCCGAGATCGAACAGTTTGCCGCTGAGCTGGTGGCGGGTATCACGCCTGGCCAAGACTTCGATTTCATGGAGCGTATCGCACGTCCGCTGCCGGTACGCGTGATTGCGCGCCTGATGGGCGTGGACCTGTCGCTGGAGCAGGATTTCATGCGCTGGGCTGATGACATTGCCGCCTTTATCGGCGCGGTGCGCCCGACAGCGGAACAGACCCGACTGGCCCAGCGCAGCACGCTGGAGATGGCAGGCTATTTTGAGCGTGAGCTGCTGCCGCGCCGCCGTCGCGAACCACAGGACGACCTGGTCACCGAGCTGGTACAGGTGCGTGATGATGGTCGTATCAGCTCCGATGCCGAGCTGCTGGCGCAGTGCGCCATGCTGCTGTTTGCCGGCTATGAGACCACGCGCAACCTGCTCGGCAATGGCATGCTGGTGCTGATGCAGCATCGCGCCCAGTGGGAACAGCTGTGCCGCCAGCCAGAACTGGTGCCGGGATCGATCCGGGAGCTGCTACGTTTTGACAGCCCGGTGCAGTGGACCGGCCGCCGTGTGGCCAGCAGCTTTACCCTGCACGGTCAGCAACTGCGCCGTGGTGAACTGGTGCTGCCGATGATCGGCTGCGCCAACCATGACCCGGCGCGTCATGCTGACCCGGACACACTGGATGTGCAGCGCGAGAACCCCGGTGCGCTCTCATTTGGCAGCGGCCCGCACGTCTGCATTGGTGCGGCACTGACCCAGCTGGAGGCGCAGACCCTGTTCACGCAGCTGGTGCAGCGGCTGCCGGGATTGCAACTGGCCGGTGAGGTCGAGCGCAATGGCAACCCGGTGTACCGCGGCATCCTGCGCCTGCCGATGCGGCTGCCGGCCTGAGTATCATTGTTTTATTTTCAATCGCCTACTGACAGAGCAAACAAGGAGAATCCCATGACCGAAACCGTTATCGCCAAAGGCAGCCCGCGTCCGTTCAAGGTGCTGGGCATCCAGCAGATCGCCATTGGCGGCCCGAGCAAGGCGCGCCTGCAGACCCTGTGGGTCGACATGTTCGGCCTGGAAAAGATTGGTACTTTCCAGAGCGAGCGTGAGAACGTGGACGAGGACATCTGCGCCATTGGCAGCGGCCCGTTCAAGGTCGAGGTCGACCTGATGCAGCCGATGGATCCGGAGAAGAAGCCGGCCGTGCACGCCACGCCGCTGAACCACGTCGGCCTGTGGATCGATGACCTGCCCGTGGCCGTCGAATGGCTGTCGGCGCAAGGCGTGCGTTTTGCGCCGGGCGGCATCCGCAAGGGCGCAGCCGGCTTTGACATCACCTTCATCCACCCCAAGGGCAACGAGGAGCTGCCGATTGGTGGCGAGGGTGTGCTGATCGAGCTGGTGCAGGCTCCGCAGGAAGTGATCGACGCCTTTGCCAAGTTGGCGGGCAACTGATTGTCTGGCCGCTGCCGTGTGAAGGCAGGGCCAGAAAACAGGCAGGCGACCGGGGAAACGGTCGCCTGTTGTCGTATTGGGGCAAGGCGTTCAGCTCTGGCGGCGTGCGCGGGCCTTGGCCAGCGCGGCCTCAATGATGGCGCGCTTCTTGTCCAGCACCACCGGATCAGTGTGCAGGCTCTGTTCTTCCAGATGCTCCAGCTTGTGCTCGGCCTTGGCTTCCAGCCGATCGGCGTTTTCTGCTTCGGCGCGCTGCAGCTGGAACTGGTGGAAGGTATAGCGTTCCAGCGCCTGTTGCGCCAGCGCCGGTGACCAGGCATCCCAGCCGCTGCGCTCGCCGCTGATTGGCTCCATGGCGATGCAATCGACCGGGCAGGCGATGGCGCACAGGTCGCAGCCGGTACAGAGTGGCTCCACCACGGTGTGCATGCGCTTGTTGCTGCCCAGGATGGCATCGGTCGGGCAGGCCTTGATGCACAGCGTGCAGCCGATGCACCAGGCTTCGTCGATCACGGCGACCGTCATTGGGCCTTCCTGGCCGAATTCGGGGTTCAGCGCTGCAGGAAGCCGTGCCTCCTCCAGCCCGATAGCTGCGGCAATGCGCTGCATGCCCTCGACGCCACCCGGCGGGCACTGGTCGATGCCGGCTTCAGCCGTGGCAATCGCCTGGGCGTAGCCTGCGCAATCCGGGTAGCCGCAACGCTGGCACTGTGTCTGCGGCAGCACGCGGTGGATTGCCTGGGCGCGTGCATCAGGCAGGGTAGGGACAGGGAGGGGGAGATTCCGAGAGGTCATGGGAGGATTGGCAGCAGGCAGAAACAGCACAGCCCGGCAGGGCCGGGCTGGCGTGTCAGATCTGCAGTATAGAAGATCAGGGCTGCTTGCTGGCGCTGGCTTCCTGCTTCACCGGCTGTGCGCCATCTGCGGTTTCAGGCGTACGCCAGGCAGTGACCGGGCGGCTGGCTTCGGCTTCAGGGGCCGCAGCGGGCGTGCTGTTGCTGGCAGCTTCTGTCTTGGCCGGAGCTGAGGCAGCAGGCGTCTTGCTCGCTGCCTGGGGGGCCGCTGCTGCCTGAGTCGTAGCCGCAGCCTTCGGTTGGCTGGACGTGGCCGGCTTGCTGGCAGCGACAGCCGGCTTGCTTTCGGCCTTGGCGGCTTCGGCAGGCTGGGCCGCTGTTGCGGGCTTGGCCGCAGTGGCCTTGGCAGCGGCAGCCGTCTTGCTCGCAGCCGGCTTGCGCGTTGCGGCCGGCTTGGCGCGGGTCGTAGCCGGCTTTCTGGCAGCCGGCGCCTTGGCGGCCGGTGCAGCAGCCGCCACGGCCGGCGTGGTGGCTTTGGCCTGGCTGGTAGCCGGAGCATCTTCGACCGGCTGGTAGTTGTTGCCCAGTTGCAGTTGTTCGTACAGGTCTTCGCGGTTTTCCAGCGCTTCCATCAGGGCCTGGGAGGCGGCACGGCGTTTGGTCGTGACGATGCCGGTATGGTGCCTGGCGATGAAATCGCGCAGGATCGGGTAGACCACTTCGCGCCAGCGACGGCCGCTGAAGATACCGTAGTGACCGGCACCCATGACCTCGAAATATTGCTTTTCGCTCTCCGGCACGCTGCTGCACAGGTCCAGCGAGGCCTGGGTCTGGCCCAGACCGGCGATGTCATCCAGTTCGCCCTCGATCGCCAGCACGGCGGTCTTGGTGATGTCCTGCGGACGCACCAGCTCGGGCGTGCCTTCCGGATTGCGCACTTCCCACGTGCCGTTCGGCAGGGCGTAGTCCTGGAACACGGTCTTGATGGTGTCGAGGTAAAACTCGGCATCCATGTCGAGCACGGCGTTGTACTCGTCGTAGAACTTGCGGTGGGATTCGGTGCTGCCACCGTCACCACGCACCAGATCCTTGAAGTAGTCGTAGTAGCTGGTGGCGTGGCGGTTCGGGTTCATGGCCACGAAACCGGCGTACTGCAGGAAGCCGGGGTAGACGCGGCGACCGGCACCGGGGTAGTTGTTCGGCACACGATGGATCACGTTGGTCTCGAACCAGGCCAGGCTGCGCTTGATCGCCAGGTCGTTCACGGCGGTGGGCGAACGGGAGGCGTCGATCGGGCCACCCATCATGGTCATGGAGGCCGGGGTCTTTTCGCCACGCGTGGCCATCAGGGACACGGCCGCCATCACCGGCACGGTCGGCTGGCAGACGCTGACCACGTGCACTTCGCCGTTGTTTTCCTGCAGGTAGCGGATGAACTCCTGCACGTAGTTGACGTAGTCGTCCAGGCTGAAGGTGCCTTCGGACAGCGGCACTTCACGTGCGTTCTTCCAGTCGGTGATGTAGACCTTGTGGTCACGCAGCAGCGTGCGCACGGTGTCGCGCAGCAGGGTGGAGTAGTGGCCGGACAGCGGGGCCACCACCAGTACCACCGGGGAACGCAGCAGGGTTTCCAGCGTCTTGGTGTCGTCGGCGTAGCGCTTGAAGCGCAGCAGGTTGCAGAATGGCTTGCTGATCTCGACACGCTCGTGGATCGTCACGCTGACGCCATCGACCGGTACCGAGGTGATGCCGAATTCGGGCTTTTCGTAATCCTTGGCGAGACGGTGGAGCAGGTTGTAGCCAGCGGCAACGCGGTTGGCCATGGGCGCGTGGCTCATCGGCGCCAGCGGGTTGGTGAACAGACGCGAGGCAACGAGCGCGAGTTCGGCAAACGGTTCCATCAGCGTGCGCTGGGCTTCGTAAATCTGGTAGAGCATGGTGATTCCCTGTTTCTTTTTTGCTGCAGTGCAACAATGGTAACAGCTTATGCTGGCTGCTTCAACGAACAAACGGTCGTGCTAAATGACCTCAACAAGTCATTTTGCGCCTGCTATTACTCGGGAACATAAGGATATTCCCTAGAGAAGTAAGTTGCATGACGCATGTCAAGATGCGCCAGAGTGTTGTCTGTATACAAAAAAAAGCCACTCCGGCTGGAGTGGCTTGACTGGCGTGATGCGATCAGATCACCTGGGCGATGCTGTTGCAGACATGGCCGATGTTCTGGCTGTTGAGTGCCGCCACGCACATGCGGCCAGTGTCGGTGCCGTAGACGCCAAACTCGTTGCGCAGGCGTACCATCTGGTCCTTGTTCAGGCCGGAGTAGCTGAACATGCCGACCTGGGTGGTGATGAAGGACATGTCCTGCTGTACGCCGGCGGCTTTCAGGCCGTCAACCAGCGCCTGGCGCATCTGCTTGATGCGCACGCGCATTTCACCCAGCTCCTTTTCCCACAGGGCGCGCAGTTCCGGGTCATTCAGCACGATGGCGACGACGCTGCCGCCGTGCGTCGGCGGGTTGCTGTAGTTGGTGCGGATCACGATCTTGAGCTGGCTCATGACGCGGGCGGCTTCTTCCTTGCTGGCGCTGACCACGCTCAGGGCACCAACGCGCTCGCCGTACAGGCTGAAGCTCTTGCTGAAGGAGGTAGAGACGAAGAACTGCAGGCCGGCCGCAACGAACTTGCCGATCACGGCGCCATCTTCGGCAATGCCGGCACCAAAGCCCTGGTAGGCCATGTCGAGGAAGGCGACCAGGTTCTTGTTCTTGACCACGTCAACCACCTGATCCCACTGGGCGGCGGTCAGGTCGTAGCCGGTCGGGTTGTGGCAGCAGGCGTGCAGCACCACGACGGTGCCGGCGGGTGCGGCGTTCAGGCTGGCCAGCATGCCGTCAAAGTTGATGCCACGCTTGTCGGCATCGTAGTAGGCATAGGTCTCGACGGTGAAGCCGGCATTGGTGAACAGGGCGCGGTGGTTTTCCCAGCTCGGATCGCTGATCAGCACCTTGGCATCGGGATTGAGCTTTTTCAGGAAGTCGGCGCCGATCTTCAAGCCGCCGGTACCGCCCAGGGCCTGCACGGTGGAGACACGGCCGCTTTGCACGACTTCGCTGTCGGCACCGAACACCAGGCCCTTGACCGCGCTGTCATAGGCGGCCAGGCCGTCGATCGGCAGGTAGCCGCGCGCGGCCTTTTTTTCCATCAGGCGCTGTTCGGCGATCTGCACGCATTCCAGCAGCGGCAGCTTGCCGTTGTCGTCAAAGTACACGCCCACGCCCAGATTCGTCTTGCTGGGGTTGGTGTCGGCGCCAAATTGTTCGTTCAGGCCCAGGATCGGATCGCGCGGGGCCATTTCGACGGCGGAAAAAAGGGACATGGTTTACCTCTGGTGGATGAAAAGTGCCGTGGTGTGCAGGCAAAACGGGTGTGCCGGGCAGGCCGTTTCAGCCAGCGGCAGACACAACATTCCATTGTAGGGCGTGGCGCCGGCATGGAGATGAATTTCTTTGCGCTGGCTGGAGCGCCGGCCATGCTTTACATTGCTGGTTTCGTCCCCATCTGCCGTGCCATGCCTGTTTCTCCCAAGCCCGATCTGCCCGACGCCAATACGGCACAAGCGCCCCAGGGCAGCTTTGTGTCCTATCCCGATTCCCCGTTCCAGCTGTTCCAGCCCTATCCGCCGGCGGGTGACCAGCCGACGGCGATTGCCGGCCTGGTGGAAGGGGTCCGTGATGGCGAGGCCTACCAGACGCTGCTGGGCGTGACAGGCTCCGGCAAGACCTACACCATGGCCAACGTGATCGCCCAGCTCGGCCGGCCGGCGATCGTGTTTGCGCCGAACAAGACGCTGGCGGCGCAGCTCTATAGCGAGTTCCGCGAGTTCTTTCCGAAGAATGCGGTGGAATATTTCGTCAGCTATTACGACTACTACCAGCCCGAAGCCTATGTGCCGCAGCGCGACCTGTTCATCGAGAAGGACAGCGCGATCAACGAGCATATCGAGCAGATGCGACTGAGCTGCACCAAGAGCCTGCTGGAGCGGCGTGACGTGGTGATCGTGGCAACCGTGTCGGCGATCTACGGTATCGGCAAGCCGGAAAGCTACCACCGCATGATCATGACGCTGCGCGAGGGCGATACCTACAGCCAGCGCGAGGTAATCGCGCAGCTGGTGCGCATGCAGTACCAGCGCAACGAGATGGAGTTCACGCGCGGCAAGTTCCGCGTGCGCGGCGACACCATCGACGTGTTTCCGGCGGAGCACAGCGAACTGGCCCTGCGCATCGAATTGTTTGACGACGAGATCGAGACGCTGCAGCTGTTCGATCCGCTCACCGGCAAGGTGCGCCAGCGGCTGGCACGCTTTACCGTCTACCCGAGCAGCCATTACGTGACGCCGCGCGAGCAGGTGCTGGCGGCAGTCGAAACCATCAAGGAAGAGCTGAAGGAGCGGCTCGCCTTCTTTTATGAAGAGGGCAAGCTGGTGGAAGCGCAGCGGCTGGAGCAGCGCACCCGCTTTGATCTGGAAATGCTGTCCGAAGTGGGGCACTGCAAGGGCATTGAGAACTACTCGCGCCACCTGGCCGGTACTGCGCCGGGCGAGGCACCGTCCACGCTGACCGATTACCTGCCGCCCGACAGCCTGATGTTCCTGGACGAGAGCCACAACATGATCGGCCAGCTCGGCGGCATGTACAACGGTGACCGTTCGCGCAAGCAGACCCTGGTCGATTACGGCTTCCGGCTACCGAGCGCGCTGGACAATCGGCCGCTCAAGTTCGAGGAATTCGAAGGCAAGATGCGCCAGGTGGTGTTTGTCTCGGCCACGCCGGCCGATTACGAGAAAACCCATTCCGGCCAGGTGGTGGAGCAGGTGGTGCGCCCGACCGGCCTGGTGGACCCGGAAGTGGAAGTGCGGCCTGCCACGCACCAGGTCGATGACGTGCTGCAGGAAATCCGCCTGCGCGTGGAGCAGGGCGATCGCGTGCTGATTACCACGCTGACCAAGCGCATGGCCGAGCAGCTGACCGATTACCTGGCCGAGAACGGCGTGCGCGTGCGCTACCTGCACAGCGATATCGATACGGTGGAACGGGTGGAGATCCTGCGCGACCTGCGGCTGGGCGAGTTTGATGTGCTGGTCGGTATCAACCTGCTGCGGGAAGGCCTGGATATTCCCGAGGTCTCCCTGGTGGCGATCCTGGACGCCGACAAGGAAGGCTTCCTGCGCTCTGAACGCAGCCTGATCCAGACCATTGGCCGCGCTGCGCGCAACGTCAACGGCAAGGCAATCCTGTATGCCGACCGCATTACCGACAGCATGCAGCGCGCCATGTCGGAAACCGGCCGCCGCCGAGAGAAGCAGCTGGCGCACAACCTGGAGCATGGCATCACGCCGCGCAGTGTGGTGAAGAAGGTACGCGACCTGATCGATGGCGTCTATAGCGAGAAGGCGAGCAAGGCGGCACAGCAGCAGGAATTGCAGCGCGCCTATGTCGAGGACGTCAGCGAGAAGGATTTGTCCAAGGAAATCAAGCGTCTGGAAAAACAGATGCTGGAGCACGCGAAAAATCTGGAGTTCGAGCAGGCGGCGCGTACGCGCGATCAGCTGGCGGCCTTGCGCGAACGCGTGCTGGGCGGAGCCGCACACGACAGTGTGATTTGAAATTTTTATCGTTTCCATCAGGCAAAACCATCCCTTTGTCCTAGTGGGATGTATGGTTATCTGCTATACTCGACACAATTACTCGGGATATCGACCTTCCCGGGTCCTTTCAAGGAACGATTGAAGAGGTACCAGACCATGCGACTCACGACCAAGGGACGCTTCGCCGTTACTGCCATGATCGACCTGGCCCTGCGCCAGTCCAGTGGCCCGGTAACGCTGGCCGCGATCAGCCAGCGCCAGCAAATTTCGCTGTCCTATCTGGAACAGCTGTTTGGCAAGCTGCGTCGCCACGAACTGGTGGAATCCACCCGTGGCCCGGGCGGCGGCTATTCGCTGGCGCGCAAGGCGCAGGACATCACGGTGGCCGACATCGTGGTGTCGGTAGACGAACAGCT
This sequence comes from Brachymonas sp. J145, assembly GCF_036312245.1. Classification (NCBI taxonomy): domain Bacteria; kingdom Pseudomonadati; phylum Pseudomonadota; class Betaproteobacteria; order Burkholderiales; family Comamonadaceae; genus Allobrachymonas; species Brachymonas sp. J145. The sequence continues at coordinate 255,387 of NZ_JAZDCI010000003.1, forward strand.
CGACGCCACCAGCTGCGGCGGCAAGAGCAATTGCCGCGGTGAACATACCGGTCCGTGCATGACCCACGACCTGTGGACCAGCCTGAACGAGCGCATGCTCGACTTCCTGCGCTCGGTCAGCCTGCAGAAGCTGGTGGACGAGCAGATCGCCAGGGGAGTGCAGGTCGAGGACAAGCCGATCATCAAGCGCGCGATTTCCAGCACGCCGGTGATCAAGCCGCTGCGCGTCAACGCACCCAACTCGGTGTTCGCTTTGGGCACCACCCCGATTTCCAAGTAAACCATCCAACAGATCTAGACCCATCATGAGCAAGCAATACCCGATCTATCTGGACTACGCCGCGACCACCCCGGTTGATCCCCGTGTGGCCGAGGCCATGATCCCTTGGCTGGCCGAGCACTACGGCAACCCGGCGTCGCGCAGCCACGCCTGGGGCTGGGAAGCCGAAGACGCGGTGGACAACGCCCGCGAGCAGGTCGCTGCGCTGATCAACGCCGATGCGCGTGAAATCATCTGGACCAGCGGCGCTACCGAATCCGACAACCTGGCGATCAAGGGCGCGGCCCAGTTCTACAAGAGCCGCGGCAAGCACCTGATCACGGTCAAGACCGAACACAAGGCGGTGCTGGACACCATGCGCGAGCTGGAGCGCCAGGGCTTTGAGGTGACCTATCTGGACGTGCAGGAAAACGGCCTGATCGACCTGGACGTGCTGAAGGCGGCAATCCGCCCCGACACCATCCTGATCAGCGTGATGTTCGTGAACAACGAGATCGGCGTGATCCAGGACATCCAGGCCATCGGCACGCTGTGCCGCGAGAAGGGCATCGTGTTCCATGTGGACGCGGCCCAGGCCACCGGCAAGACGCCGATTGATGTGCAGACCATGCCGATCGACCTGATGAGCCTGGCCTCGCACAAGGTCTACGGCCCCAAGGGCATTGGCGCGCTGTACGTGCGTCGCAAGCCGCGCATCCGCCTGGAAGCGCAGATGCACGGTGGCGGCCACGAACGCGGCATGCGCAGCGGCACGCTGGCCACGCACCAGATCGTCGGCATGGGCGAGGCCTACCGCCTGGCCAAGGCCGAGATGGAGCAGGATCGCGAACACGCCAACAAGCTGTACCAGCGCCTGCTGACCGGCCTGAGCAAGATTGACCAGTCCTTCGTCAACGGTGACACGCCGAACCGCATCCCGCACATCCTGAACATGAGCTTCAACTTCGTCGAAGGCGAATCGCTGATGATGGGCGTGAAGTCGCTGGCGGTGTCCAGTGGCTCGGCCTGTACCAGCGCCAGCCTGGAGCCCAGCTATGTGCTGCGCGCCCTGGGTCGCAGCGACGAACTGGCCCATAGCAGCCTGCGCATGTCCTTTGGCCGCTTCACCACCGAAGCCGACGTGGATCACGCGATTGCCGAGATCACCGAGAACGTGGCCAAGCTGCGCGAGCTGAGCCCGCTGTGGGAAATGTTCCTGGATGGCGTCGACATGGACGCCATCGAATGGGCGGCGCACTGATGACCGCCCGGCGCGCCACTCCCTGGCTGCTGGCCGGCGCTCTGGCCGTCAGCATGCTGCCGCTGCAGGCGCAGGCCTCCACCCAGGTGGCCTGCCTGCTGATGGGGCAGGTCAAGGAGGTGCGCGCACAACCGCTGTCCGAGCTGGTGGTGCGGTTCCAGATCCAGGGCGTGCGTGACGACAACACGCAGCGCAACGATGTGGAATGCCGCAAGCAGTTCAAGGCTGGTGACAGCCTGTGGGCCAGCCTGAACCTGAACAAGCTGCCCCAGACACTGGCCTACAAGTCCGGTGACCGGATCTGGATGAGCTATCGCTACGGGGACGATCGTAGCGGCAGTGTCTGGCGCAAGTACGAAGCAATATCGTCCACGCAATACATGGAGAAAAGAAATGGCATACAGTGACAAGGTCGTTGACCACTACGAAAACCCCCGCAACGTTGGCTCTTTTGACAAGGGCGACGAATCCGTCGGTACCGGCATGGTGGGCGCACCGGCCTGTGGCGACGTCATGAAGCTGCAGATCAAGGTCAACCCGCAGACCGGCGTGATCGAGGATGCACGCTTCAAGACCTATGGTTGTGGCTCCGCCATCGCCAGCAGCTCGCTGGTGACCGAATGGGTCAAGGGCAAGACGCTGGACGAGGCCGCTGCGCTGAAGAACAGCCAGATTGCCGAAGAGCTGGAGCTGCCGCCGGTCAAGGTGCACTGCTCCATCCTGGCGGAAGACGCCATCAAGGCCGCCGTCAACGACTACAAGCAGAAGCACCAGGCCTGAGCGTGCCCGGCTGAACGCAGGTGCCGGCTGGCACCTGCTCGCAAGGAATTTCCGACATGGCAATTACGATGACAGAAGCGGCGGCACGACATGTCAACCGTTCGCTCAGCAAGCGTGGCAAGGGCGTGGGTGTGCGCCTGGGCATCAAGACGACTGGCTGTTCCGGCCTGGCCTATACGCTGGAGTACGTGGACGAGCCTGCTAGCGAGGACGTGATCTTCGAGCAGCACGGCGTCAAGGTACTGGTCGATCCCAAGAGCCTGGCCTATATCGATGGCACCGAGCTCGATTACGTGCGCGAAGGCCTGAACGAAGGCTTCAAGTTCCTCAATCCGCGGGAACGCGATCGCTGCGGTTGCGGCGAAAGCTTCCGCGTCTGATTCACCATGCAGGCCCGGGCCACCGTGTCGGTGACGCTGGACAACGAGGCGGAGATCCTGGCGATCAACCGCTGGTTCCGTCGCTGGGGGCCCAGCCTGCACTGTTCTGACAACCAGGGCTGTGGCTGCTGCGTGGATGTCTGGCAGGTCGAGGCTCCACTCGAAGCCTTTGATGACCTGCCGGCACCGATGCGCAGCCGACCGGTCGTGAGCGAGCATCCATGATCAATCTGCAATCTACCGATTTCGAGCTGCTGAACGTGCCGACGCAGTTTTCCCAGGATCTGGCGCAGCTGGACAATGCCAGAAAGGCCTTGCTGCGCGAGGTCCATCCGGACCGCTTTGTCGCCGAAGGGCCGGCCATGCAGCGCATGGCCATGCAATGGGCGGTGCGCATCAACGAGGCCTACCAGCGCCTGAAGGATCCGCTCGAGCGTGGTGCCTACCTGTGCGAGCTCAACGGCGAACCGATCCAGGCCGAGAGCAATACCGCGATGCCGCCGGATTTCCTGGTGCAGCAGATGGAATGGCGCGAGGCGCTGGAAGAGGCCAAGGACGCTCCGGCCCTGCAGGCACTGGCAGACGACGTGCAGCAGCAGCGCCAGATTGCCGAAGCCGCGATTACCGAGGCCATCGACCAGCAGCAGGACTATGTGGCAGCGAGCACCTGGGTGCGCAAGTTGATGTTCATCCACAAGTTTGCACAGGAGGTGCGACAGCACCAGCTGCGCCAGGCCGGCTGATACGCCGCTATCGCCCGTTGCCGGCCCGCCAGACACTTCTTGGACAATACGCAATACGGATACTTGGCGCAGACTCGCTGGCCTGCGCATTTTTTCTGATCTATGGCACTCCTACAAATTTCCGAACCGGGCCAGTCGCCCAACCCGCACGAACGCCGCATTGCTGTCGGCATCGACCTGGGCACCACGCATTCGCTGGTGGCATCGCTGCGCCATGGCAACGCCGAATGCCTGCCCGATGCCGATGGCAAGCTGCTGCTGCCGTCGGCCGTGCGCTACCTGGACAATGGCGGCCGCCAGATCGGCTACCAGGCGCTGGAGCATCTGGCCGATGACCCGCACAACACGATTATCTCGGTCAAGCGCTTCATGGGCCGCAGCCTGAACGATATCCGCGCCAGCTATGGCGATGCACTGCACTACGCGCTCGATGCCGACGATGCCGACAAGGGTATGGTGCGCATCCAGACGCGCGCCGGTGACAAGTCGCCGGTCGAGGTCAGCGCCGAGATCCTGGCCACGCTGCGTTATCGTGCCGAAGATACTTTTGACGACGACCTGTATGGTGCGGTGATCACCGTGCCCGCGTATTTTGACGATGCCCAGCGTCAGGCGACCAAGGATGCCGCGCAAATGGCTGGCATCAATGTGCTGCGCCTGATCAACGAACCCACAGCCGCCGCGATTGCCTACGGTCTGGACAATGCCAGCGAAGGCGTCTACGCGGTGTTTGACCTGGGCGGTGGCACGTTTGACATTTCCATCCTGCGCCTGACGCAGGGCGTGTTCGAAGTGATTGCCACCAATGGCGATTCCGCCCTGGGCGGTGACGACTACGACCGCACACTGTCGCAACTCGCGCAGCAACGCGCCAGCATCAGCGCCGTCACGCCTGAAGACCAGGCGGCGCTGCAGCTGGCGGCACGTGCCTGCAAGCACGGCCTGACTGAAGCTGACAGTGCCCGTTTCGAGGTTACGCTGACGACCGGCCAGATTGCGCTGGACATCACGCGCCAGGACTTTGCCGATGCCACCGCTGAGCTGACCAGACGCGCCCTGCAGGTGACGCGCCAGGCGCTGCACGATGCCCAGCTGCTGCCGGCAGAAGTGCAGGGCGTGGTCATGGTGGGCGGCTCGACCCGCATGCCGGTGATCCGCCAGGCCGTCAAAGACTTTTTTGGCAGCGAGCCGCTGACCGACCTGAACCCCGACGAGGTCGTGGCGCTGGGTGCGGCGATTCAGGCCAACCAGCTGGCTGGCAACAGCCGTGAGGGCGACATCCTGCTGCTGGACGTGATTCCGCTCTCGCTCGGCATCGAGACCATGGGCGGCCTGGTGGAGCGCATCATCCCGCGCAACCAGACGATTCCGGTCGCCATGGCACAGGATTTCACCACCTATCAGGACGGCCAGACCGCGATGAGCCTGCACGTAGTGCAGGGCGAGCGCGACATGGTGGACGACTGCCGCAGCCTGGCGCGCTTCACGCTGCGCGGCATCCCGCCGATGTCGGCCGGTGCGGCGCGCATCCGCGTCACCTTTACCGTGGATGCCGATGGCCTGCTGAATGTCAGCGCCAGCGAGCAGACCAGCGGCGTGCAGGCGCAGATCGAGGTCAAACCCAGCTATGGCCTGGACGATGCCACCATCACCACCATGCTGCGGGACAGCTTTGCCACGGCCGAGCAGGACATGGCGGCACGTGCGCTGGCTGAGGCCCGCGTCGATGCCGACCGCATGATCCTGGCCACGCACAGCGCGCTGAAGGCAGACGGTGATCTGCTGACGGACGATGAGCGCCAGCAGATCGACGTGCTGATCGCACAACTGGACACCACCCGCCAGAGTACGGACCCGGCTGCCATCGAGGCGGCTACCAAGACCCTGGCTACCGGCACCGAAGCCTTTGCTGCCATGCGCATGAATCGCGGCATCCAGCAGGCGCTTTCCGGCAAGAACATCGAGACTATGTGATATGGCAACCATCAAGATCCTTCCCCATCCCGAGTACTGCCCCGAGGGCGCAGAAATCCAGGTGCCGTTTGGCACCACCATCTGCCAGGGCCTGCTCGACAACGACATCAATCTCGACCACGCTTGTGACATGAGCTGCGCCTGCACCACCTGCCACGTGGTGGTGCGCCAGGGCTTCAACAGCCTGAACGAGATGGACGAGTGCGAAGAAGACATGCTGGACCGCGCCTGGGGCCTGGAGCCCGATTCGCGCCTGTCCTGCCAGGCCATGGTCGGCCAGCAGGACCTGGTGGTGGAGATTCCCAAGTACTCCATCAACCACGCCAAGGAAAACCACTGAGCGGACGGGCAGCATGCGCCAGATCATTCTCGATACTGAAACCACCGGCCTGGAAGTCAGCGACGGCAACCGCATCATCGAGATCGGTTGCGTGGAGCTGCTGAACCGCCAGTTGACCGGCAACAACCTGCACCTGTACATCAACCCGGAGCGCGAGAGCGAGGAGGGCGCGCTGCGCGTGCACGGCCTGACGACCGAGTTCCTGCGCGACAAGCCGCGCTTTGCCGAGATCGTGCAGCAGTTCCTGGACTATGTGCAGGGTGCCGAGGTGATCATCCACAACGCGGCGTTTGACGTGCGCTTTCTGGATTACGAACTGAGCCTGCTGCAGCGCCAGGAAGGTTTTCGCAGCCATGTGGCGAACGTGATCGATTCGCTGGCGCTGGCCAAGGAGCAGTTTCCGGGCAAGCGCAACTCGCTGGATGCGCTGTGCGACCGCTTTGGCATCGACAACTCCAACCGCACGCTGCACGGCGCCTTGCTGGACGCGGAGCTGCTGGCCGACGTCTACATCAGCCTGACGCGTGGTCAGGAAACCCTGGTGATGTACGCCGAGCAGGCCGATGACACGGGCACTGGTACCGCCGTGGCGCAGGTGGACCTGAGCCAGATCGTGCTGCCGGTGCTGCGCGCCAACGCCGCCGAGCAGGATGCGCACGTGGCCATGCTGGCGGTACTGGACAAGGCCAGTGGCGGCAACACGATCTGGAAAAAAAGTTCAGACGACTTGCAGAACACCTGAAAGTTGTGCCATAATCATGGCTTCAGCGGTTGACGAGCACCAGTTCTTCAACCGCTCACCAGACAAAGGGTGTTTAGCTCAGTGGTAGAGCACTGCCTTCACACGGCAGGGGTCAGTGGTTCGAACCCACTATCACCCACCAAAAAATAATAATAAAAACAGGCACTTACGGGAAACCGTAGGTGCCTTTTTCGTTGCGGGGGTAATAGAGGGGTGTAGTCTCTGCAGATAAGATGGCTCACCGGCTTTCATTTGCCCTCCTTCAGAGACAACCTTCATGAACCAAATCGAACCGCCCGAATCCCCTGACCAGCCCCCCAAGAAGAAATCCAGCCCCTGGAACTGGATTCTCCCCGCCATCGGCATCATCCTGGCAATCCAGATCCTTGGCCCGGTGGCTGGCTTGGCCGCGATCGTGGTCTATGTGGTGGTGGCTAAATCAAAGCTGGGCCGCTTCTGGGCCACGGTGCTGGCTATCATCACCGGCGTGCTGGTACTGGCAGCTCTGATGCAGTTCCTGGGGATAGGCCCAGGTGTTGCAGGTTGAACAAGGGCGGCAGCCTACAAAATTAAAACTAAAGATTGGATGCATTCACGAAAATAGGGATTGTGATCTACAATGATTGTTGTCTAAAGTTCTCAGGAAGACAACATGAAGCACCACCTTTCCCTACTTCTCATGCTTAGTATTGGGGGTCGTCTCAGAAAACGGAAAATAAAGCACGCTAAGCCGGTTGCAGCGGCCGTAGCGGCCTGAACTTGCCCGCGCCGATCTTGGCGCTGCTGCGCCAGAGGTAATCGCCGGTCAGGTTGATGTGCTCCCAGCCGAGCGGCGACAGGTACTGCAACAGGCCGTCATCGACGGCTTGACCGTGGCCACGCAAGGCGTTCGCGGCCCGCTCCAGATAGACCGTGTTCCATAGCACGATGGCCGCCGTCACCAGGTTGAGGCCGCTGGCCCGGTAGCGCTGCTGCTCGAAGCTGCGGTCGCGGATTTCCCCCAGGCGGTTGAAGAACACGGCGCGGGCCAGCGCGTTGCGCGCCTCGCCTTTGTTCAGCCCGGCATGCACGCGGCGGCGCAGCTCGACGCTTTGCAGCCAGTCCAGGATGAACAGTGTGCGCTCGATGCGTCCCAGCTCACGCAGGGCGACGGCCAGGCCGTTCTGGCGCGGGTAGCTGCCAAGCTTCCTGAGCATCAGCGAGGCCGTCGCCGTGCCCTGCTTGATCGAGGTGGCCATCCGCAGGATTTCATCCCAATGGGCGCGGACGTGCTTGATGTTGAGCGTGCCGCCGATCATCGGTTTCAACGCCTCGTAGGTGGCATCGCCCTTCGGGATGTAGAGCTTGGTGTCGCCCAGTCTCAGCAATGGCGGGAACGGTGGCTCATCAGCGCCAAGGATGACGCCGGGAAAGCGCAGGTAGCAGAGCTGCACCGCGAAGCCCAGCCGATTGGCCGGGCCGCGCCGCTGCCGGATGATGGAGAGGTCGCTTTCGCTGAACGTGTAGTGACGGATCAACTCATCCTTGGTGTCCGGCAACGCCAGCAGGCTTTCGCGCTCGGCGGCGGAGAGGATCGAACGGCGGGGCATGCGGTTTCCTTCTTCTTGAAAACGTAGGTTTGTGACAAGCCCGCCAAGGCAACCGGCGCGTGTCATTTTCAGAAGACGACTGCACCAGTTGATTGGGCGTAATGGCTGTTGTGCAGCCAGCTCCTGACAGTTCAATATCAGAAGTGATCTGCACCAATCTCGACTATGCTCAATACTCGTGTGCACCAAAGCGAGGTGAGCATGGCGACGGAGGCTCTGTTGCAAAGATTGGCGGCAGTCAGAGGTAGGCTGTCGCTCTGCGCCGATCAGGCGGCTGCTGCGAAATGGTGGTTGAGCATGCCCATGGCCTCCGTCAGCGCCGAGGGCCCAATGCCAAAAGCTCTCTCCACAAGGCGCACCTCGCCCCTGATGCCGGGCTGCAGGCACCAGGGGCGAGCCTGTCCTTTGCGCAGGGCTCGCATGACTTCGAATCCCTTGATCGTGGCATAGGCCGTGGGGATCGATTTGAAACCGCGCACCGGCTTGATCAGTATCTTGAGCTTTCCGTGATCGGCCTCGATCACGTTATTGAGATACTTCACCTGCCGGTGGGCCGTCTCCCGGTCCAGCTTTCCTTCGCGCTTCAATTCGGTGATCGCTGCACCATAGCTCGGCGCTTTGTCGGTATTGAGCGTGGCAGGCTTTTCCCAGTGCTTCAGGCCTCGCAGGGCCTTGCCCAGGAACCGCTTCGCTGCCTTGGCGCTGCGGGTCGGCGACAGGTAGAAATCGATCGTGTCGCCCCGCTTGTCGACTGCCCGGTACAGGTAGGTCCACTTGCCCCGCACCTTGACGTAGGTTTCATCCAGGCGCCAGCTCGGATCAAAGCCACGCCGCCAGAACCAGCGCAGCCGCTTCTCCATCTCCGGGGCGTAGCACTGGACCCAGCGATAGATCGTCGTATGGTCGACCGAAATGCCGCGTTCCGCCAGCATTTCCTCAAGGTCGCGATAGCTGATCGGATAGCGACAATACCAGCGCACCGCCCACAGGATCACATCACCCTGGAAATGGCGCCACTTGAAATCCGTCATCGTTCCGTCCGTCCAATCTCCGCCAAGCATGCTCAAGCTTCACGATTTTTGCAACAGAGCCCACACGAGTATTGAGCATAGTCGAGATTGGTGCAGATCACTTCTGATATTGAACTGTCAGGAGCTGGCTGCACAACAGCCATTACGCCCAATCAACTGGTGCAGTCGTCTTCTGAAAATGACATTTGGTATCTCTCATAAACGGATGTTTTTGAGAGAACTATCTTCGGCCTTCACACGCACGAAAGGCGGCGAAGCTCCGCCGTTAATCCGTCCGCCGGAGATCTCGCCCAGGCAGGCTGAAGGCCGAGCAAGCCTGACAGGCCCGAAAAGCCCGGCACGGGCGTCGGCGGCGATGACGGCGGCGGCATTATCCAGGGTTGATGATGGAAGTGGAGGATATCGACAACCTCTCGCGCAACCAAGACATCGCGGTCGGACTGCAAGTGATCTTGAAGCCACGGGCCCGTCCCACCCCGACATGGACCTCGATGCCCGAACGGACGTTAGATTTCGAGTTCTAGGCGTTCTGCGATGAAGGTTGGATCCCAGCCGGGATTGAAAGTGTCGACGTGGGTGAATCCGAGCCGCTCGTATAGGCCACGCAGGTTCGGGTGGCAGTCGAGCCGCAGCTTGGCGCACCCCTGCGTTCGCGCGGCATGGCGGCAAGCCTCGATCAGCGCGGAGCTGACACCCCGGCCCGCATGTGTCCGTCGCACCGCGAGCTTGTGCAGATATGCGGCCTCCCCCTTGAGGGCGTCGGGCCAGAACTCGGGATCCTCGGCCGACAAGGTGCAACAGCCGACGATGCCGTCGCTGCAACTCGCGACTAGGAGCTCGGATCTCAGGACGAAGGTCTCCGCGAATGTCCGGTCGATCCGCGCGACGTCCCAGGCGGGCGTTCCCTTGGCGGACATCCACGCCGCAGCGTCGTGCATCAGCCGCACAACCTCGTCGATATCACCCGAGCAGGCGACCCGAACGTTCGGAGGCTCCTCGCTGTCCATTCGCTCCCCTGGCGCGGTATGAACCGCCGCCTCATAGTGCAGTTTGATCCTGACGAGCCCAGCATGTCTGCGCCCACCTTCGCGGAACCTGACCAGGGTCCGCTAGCGGGCGGCCGGAAGGTGAATGCTAGGCATGATCTAACCCTCGGTCTCTGGCGTCGCGACTGCGAAATTTCGCGAGGGTTTCCGAGAAGGTGATTGCGCTTCGCAGATCTCCAGGCGCGTGGGTGCGGACGTAGTCAGCGCCATTGCCGATCGCGTGAAGTTCCGCCGCAAGGCTCGCTGGACCCAGATCCTTTACAGGAAGGCCAACGGTGGCGCCCAAGAAGGATTTCCGCGACACCGAGACCAATAGCGGAAGCCCCAACGCCGACTTCAGCTTTTGAAGGTTCGACAGCACGTGCAGCGATGTTTCCGGTGCGGGGCTCAAGAAAAATCCCATCCCCGGATCGAGGATGAGCCGGTCGGCAGCGACCCCGCTCCGTCGCAAGGCGGAAACCCGCGCCTCGAAGAACCGCACAATCTCGTCGAGCGCGTCTTCGGGTCGAAGGTGACCGGTGCGGGTGGCGATGCCATCCCGCTGCGCTGAGTGCATAACCACCAGCCTGCAGTCCGCCTCAGCAATATCGGGATAGAGCGCAGGGTCAGGAAATCCTTGGATATCGTTCAGGTAGCCCACGCCGCGCTTGAGCGCATAGCGCTGGGTTTCCGGTTGGAAGCTGTCGATTGAAACACGGTGCATCTGATCGGACAGGGCGTCTAAGAGCGGCGCAATACGTCTGATCTCATCGGCCGGCGATACAGGCCTCGCGTCCGGATGGCTGGCGGCCGGTCCGACATCCACGACGTCTGATCCGACTCGCAGCATTTCGATCGCCGCGGTGACAGCGCCGGCGGGGTCTAGCCGCCGGCTCTCATCGAAGAAGGAGTCCTCGGTGAGATTCAGAATGCCGAACACCGTCACCATGGCGTCGGCCTCCGCAGCGACTTCCACGATGGGGATCGGGCGAGCAAAAAGGCAGCAATTATGAGCCCCATACCTACAAAGCCCCACGCATCAAGCTTTTGCCCATGAAGCAACCAGGCAATGGCTGTAATTATGACGACGCCGAGTCCCGACCAGACTGCATAAGCAACACCGACAGGGATGGATTTCAGAACCAGAGAAAGAAAATAAAATGCGATGCCATAACCGATTATGACAACGGCGGAAGGGGCAAGCTTAGTAAAGCCCTCGCTAGATTTTAATGCGGATGTTGCGATTACTTCGCCAACTATTGCGATAACAAGAAAAAGCCAGCCTTTCATGATATATCTCCCAATTTGTGTAGGGCTTATTATGCACGCTTAAAAATAATAAAAGCAGACTTGACCTGATAGTTTGGCTGTGAGCAATTATGTGCTTAGTGCATCTAACGCTTGAGTTAAGCCGCGCCGCGAAGCGGCGTCGGCTTGAACGAATTGTTAGACATTATTTGCCGACTACCTTGGTGATCTCGCCTTTCACGTAGTGAACAAATTCTTCCAACTGATCTGCGCGCGAGGCCAAGCGATCTTCTTCTTGTCCAAGATAAGCCTGTCTAGCTTCAAGTATGACGGGCTGATACTGGGCCGGCAGGCGCTCCATTGCCCAGTCGGCAGCGACATCCTTCGGCGCGATTTTGCCGGTTACTGCGCTGTACCAAATGCGGGACAACGTAAGCACTACATTTCGCTCATCGCCAGCCCAGTCGGGCGGCGAGTTCCATAGCGTTAAGGTTTCATTTAGCGCCTCAAATAGATCCTGTTCAGGAACCGGATCAAAGAGTTCCTCCGCCGCTGGACCTACCAAGGCAACGCTATGTTCTCTTGCTTTTGTCAGCAAGATAGCCAGATCAATGTCGATCGTGGCTGGCTCGAAGATACCTGCAAGAATGTCATTGCGCTGCCATTCTCCAAATTGCAGTTCGCGCTTAGCTGGATAACGCCACGGAATGATGTCGTCGTGCACAACAATGGTGACTTCTACAGCGCGGAGAATCTCGCTCTCTCCAGGGGAAGCCGAAGTTTCCAAAAGGTCGTTGATCAAAGCTCGCCGCGTTGTTTCATCAAGCCTTACGGTCACCGTAACCAGCAAATCAATATCACTGTGTGGCTTCAGGCCGCCATCCACTGCGGAGCCGTACAAATGTACGGCCAGCAACGTCGGTTCGAGATGGCGCTCGATGACGCCAACTACCTCTGATAGTTGAGTCGATACTTCGGCGATCACCACTTCCCTCATGATGTTTAACGTTGGAGCTAAGGGGCAGGCACAGGCGGCGCATAAAATGCGAAGCATGCGCCGACTGGGACTGTCCAGCGACCGCAGGGAGCGACCTTGAGCGACTTGTTAGCCACCAATGATGCCCTCACTTTCCATGATTTTGGTGGGAATGGATTTTCTTAGCGGCAACTTACTTTCGTTGTCTATATCCATGTTAAAGGCGAAAAAGTAAACCTCTGTCTCCTTCTCAACCCACCCAACCCACCATGCGACACCAGGATTTGACTCAGTTCCCACACCAGAAAAACCAGTTTTTGAATGCACTAGATATTCAGGTGCCGCCTCCGTTACCAAAGCCTCTTTTACTATTAGCTGGTTTTCTTTAGATGCTGACAATTTATTTAAATATAGAGACTCTAGAAACTCCACTTGATTAACTGCGGAAATTCTAAGCTGGCCTTCCAACCAGAATTTGTCAATGCCACCACTGATATTCTGGTTGCCATAGGAAAATTTTTTAAGGTATTTCTGCATTCTTACTTCGCCAACTTCTCTGGCGATTTGTTGAAATACGGGAACAGCTGAAACTTGTATTGCCCCTCTTAAGGTCAAGTCTCTTTCCCATTGCTTCATGGCTCTTGGCTTTCCGTCCCATTTGAAAACCTGATGCTCATTCTTTATGACACCAGTTTCTAGGCCGATAATTGCGTTGGGGATCTTAAATGTTGATGCTGGAAGATATTCCTTTGATGCACGAGCTAAGTCATTGGTAGCGCAGGATTTACTGCTACTTTTACAAAGCACGAAGACACCATTGACGGCTTCGGCAGAGAACTCTTTGTTCCAAGACGTATTTTCTGTAATTGAACCAGCTAATGCCGTACTCGAAAGACACGCGATAATTACATATGCGGCAAATGTTTTCATGGCACCTTCTTGGTGGCTAACGTTAATTCGACCTCAGAGGCGTTTAAGTCAAAATACCTCTGACGTCTAACATGATTAATCAAAGTCTGATTTTTTAACAAAATCAGAAAGATAGACGCGAAACTTTAAAACAAAGGCGTCAACACTTCAAGTAGCGATCTTTCGCTTCGGCGAGGCCTAACTTTGTTTTAGGGCGACTGCCCTGCTGCGTAACATCGTTGCTGCTCCATAACATCAAACATCGACCCACGGCGTAACGCGCTTGCTGCTTGGATGCCCGAGGCATAGACTGTACAAAAAAACAGTCATAACAAGCCATGAAAACCGCCACTGCGCCGTTACCACCGCTGCGTTCGGTCAAGGTTCTGGACCAGTTGCGTGAGCGCATACGCTACTTGCATTACAGCTTACCAACCGAACAGGCTTATGTCCACTGGGTTCGTGCCTTCATCCGTTTCCACGGTGTGCGTCACCCGGCAACCTTGGGCAGCAGCGAAGTCGAGGCATTTCTGTCCTGGCTGGCGAACGAGCGCAAGGTTTCGGTCTCCACGCATCGTCAGGCATTGGCGGCCTTGCTGTTCTTCTACGGCAAGGTGCTGTGCACGGATCTGCCCTGGCTTCAGGAGATCGGAAGACCTCGGCCGTCGCGGCGCTTGCCGGTGGTGCTGACCCCGGATGAAGTGGTTCGCATCCTCGGTTTTCTGGAAGGCGAGCATCGTTTGTTCGCCCAGCTTCTGTATGGAACGGGCATGCGGATCAGTGAGGGTTTGCAACTGCGGGTCAAGGATCTGGATTTCGATCACGGCACGATCATCGTGCGGGAGGGCAAGGGCTCCAAGGATCGGGCCTTGATGTTACCCGAGAGCTTGGCACCCAGCCTGCGCGAGCAGCTGTCGCGTGCACGGGCATGGTGGCTGAAGGACCAGGCCGAGGGCCGCAGCGGCGTTGCGCTTCCCGACGCCCTTGAGCGGAAGTATCCGCGCGCCGGGCATTCCTGGCCGTGGTTCTGGGTTTTTGCGCAGCACACGCATTCGACCGATCCACGGAGCGGTGTCGTGCGTCGCCATCACATGTATGACCAGACCTTTCAGCGCGCCTTCAAACGTGCCGTAGAACAAGCAGGCATCACGAAGCCCGCCACACCGCACACCCTCCGCCACTCGTTCGCGACGGCCTTGCTCCGCAGCGGTTACGACATTCGAACCGTGCAGGATCTGCTCGGCCATTCCGACGTCTCTACGACGATGATTTACACGCATGTGCTGAAAGTTGGCGGTGCCGGAGTGCGCTCACCGCTTGATGCGCTGCCGCCCCTCACTAGTGAGAGGTAGGGCAGCGCAAGTCAATCCTGGCGGATTCACTACCCCTGCGCGAAGGCCATCGGTGCCGCATCGAACGGCCGGTTGCGGAAAGTCCTCCCTGCGTCCGCTGATGGCCGGCAGCAGCCCGTCGTTGCCTGATGGATCCAACCCCTCCGCTGCTATAGTGCAGTCGGCTTCTGACGTTCAGTGCAGCCGTCTTCTGAAAACGACAGCGCGGCACGGGAATCAAGGCATTGCGATTCTCGAAAATAGTTCTTGAAATTCTATTCTTGATTGCATATCATCTCAACGAGTTTCGATAAGAAAGGATGCGCATGCGACCGTCTGTTGTGCTTGACATGAAGCGAAGCGCAGTGCGTGAAGCGGTAGGCCGCTTTCGCGCCGCGAACCCGCGCGTCTTCGGCTCGGTGCTGCATGGCACCGACCGGGATGGCAGCGACCTCGACCTGTTGGTCGATGCGCTGCCCGGTGCCACGTTGTTGGACTTGGGCGATTTGGAAGAAGAACTGAAATCGCTGCTCGGCGTTGACGTCGATCTGCTGACTCCCGGCGACCTGCCGCCGAAGTTCCGGGCCAAGGTGCTCGCGGAGGCGCAACCGATATGAGCGAGAACCGCCTGCCCGATTACCTCGACCACATTCAGCAGGCCGCAACCGATGCGCGCAGCTTCGTGGAAGGGATGGCCAAGGACGACTTCTTGGCCGACAAGCGCACCCAGCAGGCCGTCATCATGAGCCTGATCGTCATCGGCGAGGCGGCCACAAAGGTGATGGATGGCTACGTCGAGTTCACCCAGGCGCATGCCGACGTGCCGTGGCGCAGCATGCGCAATATGCGTAATCGCATGGCTCACGGCTATTTCGACATCAACCTCGATGTGGTGTGGGAGACGGTACAGGAATGGCTGCCGGCGTTGCTCCAGCAATTGCCCGCCGTGCGTCAGGATGCCGACGATGAAGACCGTAACGACAACTGTGAAAGAGGGATCTCCGATGACTGTTGAATCGAGAATATTTTCTGTAGCCGAGTATGTTCAGCCGTCCGAAGGCGAGCCTATTCGTTCCGTTGTGCTTGAAACCCGAGACTCAATTATCGTGGTTTGGCATGTCCATCCCGGGCAGGAAATTGCGGCTCACATTCATCCTCACGGCCAAGACACGTGGACTGTTTTGTCGGGAATGGCTGATTACTTTCAGGGCAATGGGATTGTTCGTGCCCTCAGGGAAGGTGAGATAGCCGTGGCAAGACCGGGCCAAGTGCACGGGGCGCGAAATACAGGTACCGAGCCATTTGTGTTCGTCTCGGTTGTGGCATCAGCCAATGCCGGTTTCGTATTGGCTGAGCGATAGAGCCCAATCTCTGGAGTTGGTCCAATGAGCGGTCGGGGAGATAGGTAACAGACATGCAGCGGACACGGCTGCTAAACCAGGTCGCAAACCTCCTTGCGTCGCAGCGTGCCGCAAGCGACGCGATCAATCGAATGGGGTCGGCATGAGACTGAACACCATCCAGTTCCCGACCGCGTAGCCGCCTGTCCTGCCGATCAGGTCTTGACCATCGACGCCTGGGATCAGTCCTGAATGTTCTTGGAGACCACTACGTTATGAGCCGCAGCCGCCGCAAAACACCCATCGTCGGGCACACGACCTGCGGCAGCGAGCGCGAGGACAAGAAGCTCTGGCATCAGCGCTGGCGCACCCGTGAGCGCACGGCGCTGACCAGCGCGTCGCCCGAAGCCCTGAGCGCCCATCTGCCCCTGCTGGAAAACCAGGCCAGCAGCGTCTGGTCGATGGGCAAGGATGGCCGCTCCTACTGGCCCGTCAAGCGCCAGGCCGCCACGGCGGATCGCATCGCCAATCACAAGGGACGCAACCCGCAAGAACGCGCCTCCCTGAAAAAGCGCCTGAATCGACCCGGATCCTGTAGACACCTGTGAGTCTCATAACTGAGGTCTAATAGGAGGTGCCATGAGTCAGAAGAGATATCCGGAAGAATTCAAGATCGAAGCGGTCAGACAGATTGTGGAGCGCGGTCATGCGGTGGCCGAAGTATCGGAACGCTTGGGCGTCAGCCAACACAGCCTGTACAAGTGGATCAAGCAGCGACAGATGTCCCCCGGCCAGCGCCAGGAGCAATTGAGCCAGTCCGAGGAGCTGCGCCGCCTGAAGGCTGAACTCAAGCGTGTTACCGAGGAGCGCGACATCCTAAAAAAAGCCGCCGCGTACTTTGCCAGGCAGTCCGGGTGAGGTACGCGTTTATCCAGCGCCATGAGGGTGTACACGCGGTACGCCGTCTATGTTCGGTGCTGAGGGTCCATCCCAGCGGCTATTACGCCTGGAAGCACAAACCCTACAGCGAC
>NZ_JAZDCI010000004.1:0-199132 GCF_036312245.1 Brachymonas sp. J145
GCCGACGGTGGGCGAGCCCAATGAGCCGGCCACCGCCAACGTGACGGCCACGGTCAACGAGAAGGGTCTGGCGCCGCGTGGTGCGGAGCCGGGCGGTTCGGGCGAGATGGCAGACGGCAACGGAGCCAACGACAGCGACAAGAGCGAAGCGACGACAGGCACGATTGCCTTCACCAGCAAGGACGGCGTGGGCTCGGTGACGCTGGGTACGGTGGCCTTGGGCACGGATGCGGCCACAGCGGTGACGGTGCAGGACGATGGCACAGGCACGCTGAAGGCGTACTACGAGTTTGATGCTGCGACAGGTGCGGGCACGGTGCACTACAGCTACGTGCTCAAGGACAACGTGGCGCATGCGGATGCGGACGGCACGAACAGCCTGAGCCTGCCCCAGGTGGGCCTGGTGGTGACGGATGCGGACGGCCAGACGGCCAGCGGCAGCGTGACGATCACGATCGTGGACGATGTGCCGACGGCGGAGGTGGACACGAACAGCGTGGCTGCGGGCAGCAATGGCCCGGTGAGCGGCAATGTGCTGACGAATGACGTGCAGGGCGCGGACGGAGTCGTGGTAGTGGGCGTGCAGGTGGGCGCAGGCGATGTGCAGGCGATCGGCACGGACACGGTGGTCAACGGTCAGTACGGTGTGCTGACGATCAGTGCGGACGGCAGCTACAGCTATGCGCGCACGCCGGGCACGCCGGGCGGTGTGAGCGATGTGTTCAGGTACACGATCGAGGATGGAGACAAGGACACGTCGGTGAGCACGCTGACGATCACGCTGGGCAACGTGCCGCCGACGGTGGGCGAGCCCAATGAGCCGGCCACCGCCAACGTGACGGCCACGGTCAACGAGAAGGGTCTGGCGCCGCGTGGTGCGGAGCCGGGCGGTTCGGGCGAGATGGCAGACGGCAACGGAGCCAACGACAGCGACAAGAGCGAAGCGACGACAGGCACGATTGCCTTCACCAGCAAGGACGGCGTGGGCTCGGTGACGCTGGGTACGGTGGCCTTGGGCACGGATGCGGCCACAGCGGTGACGGTGCAGGACGATGGCACAGGCACGCTGAAGGCGTACTACGAGTTTGATGCTGCGACAGGTGCGGGCACGGTGCACTACAGCTACGTGCTCAAGGACAACGTGGCGCATGCGGATGCGGACGGCACGAACAGCCTGAGCCTGCCCCAGGTGGGCCTGGTGGTGACGGATGCGGACGGCCAGACGGCCAGCGGCAGCGTGACGATCACGATCGTGGACGATGTGCCGAGCGCAACGGCGGAGGCCTCCCAGAACGTAGCCGAGGGTGCGACGCTGCCTGGTCAGTTCGACTTTGAGGCGGGCGCAGACGGCGCGACGCTGACGCACGTGAACACGACGGAGCTGGCGTTTGACGCCGGCACGGGCTGGTCACAGTGGGTGGACCTGGGTGCAGGCGAGTTGCGTGCGAAGGCGGACGGCAGCTACGAGTTCAAGGCCGATGCGGTGACGCTGACGCCGGTGGCCCCGGTGGTGGGCACGTTCACGGTGACGGATGGGGACGGGGACACGGCGCAGGCCGGGTTCACGTTCCAGGTGACGGATGCGAACACGCCGTCGGATAACAACAAGTCTGTGGCAGCGGTGGACGATGACGGTCTGACGGGTGGCAACCCGACGAGCACGGTGGGCGACCTGAATGCGAACCTGGCCGGCGACACGAACACGAGCGAAGCGGTGTTCACGAGCGTGCTGCAAGGCAGCGTGGGAGCTGATGGAGCAGGCAGCAATGGCTTCACGTTTGCCACGGCGCTCAGTGGCGGAACAGCGACGCTGGGCCAGGAGACGGTGACGTACACGGTTGTGGGTGGCGTGCTGACGGCCAAGATCACGACGAGCCCGGATGCGACGCGTGTGGGCACAGACCTGTTCAAGGTGGAGATCACGGACAAGGCAACGGGTGCCTACACGGTGACGTTGCTGGACAACGTGCTGCATGCGGCCGGCCCGGATGACGAGGGCACGACAGATCCGACGGTGGTGCTGGGCTACGTGATCACGGATGCGGACGGCAGCGCAACGACGAACAACACGCTGACGATCACGTTTGACGATGATGCGCCGACGGCGCTGGCAGACACGCGCACCATCACGGAAGATCAGGAAATCACTGACGGCATGGTGATGACCAACGACATCCAGGGCGCAGATGGCGCGACGGTGGTTGGAGTTCGTCTGGCCGGTACAGATGAAACGACGGCTGTGGTTGGTAATGTAGGAACTGCGTTTGGAGGTGCGTACGGTACCTTGACGCTGCAGGCCAACGGCACGTATACCTACAAGCCGAATGCAGTCGCCCAGACCATGAGAGAGGGAGATAGCGCAGTTGACAGCTTTGTCTACACGATTCGGGATGGCGACGGGGATCTGTCAACCACGACCCTGAAAATCACCATTACAGGGGAGAATGACTCGCCCGAGTTGGATCCGGGTACACCGGTTAAGATGGTGGTTTCAGAAGAAGGCCTGACCGGTGGTATTCCGGATAGTGCCGGAACCTCTGACCAGACGGATGCTGCGAATGCCCAGGCCTTGGGTGTGATCAAGTTCGTGGACGTGGACAGCTTGACGTATACCTTCAAGTTCACGGCACCCACCTTGACAACGCCGTTTACCTCTGGTGGCAAGCTTGTCAAGTGGGATGACACCACGGATAACGTCCTGATCGGTTACACCGGTACCAAGGGGCAGCCGGATTATGTCGAGGTCATCAAGGTAGAAAGTACCCCGGCGCTGGCTGTTACGGGAGCGACCAATGCGTACGAGGCAGGGGTTAATGTCACCCTTACCAAGCCGCTGGACCATCCGAACAAGACTGTCGAAGACGTGCTGGATTTCGCCTTTGATGTACAGGTCAGAGATGGGCATGGCGACTTGAGTGCCGACAAGCAAGAATTTGTTGTCACCGTGGAAGATGACAGCCCGTATGCCTCACCGGTGTATTCGACTGTGGGTGTGGCCAGCAAGTTCTACGCCAACGTCATGATCAGTCTGGACTTGTCTGGCAGCATGGATGACATTGTGACAATTACCAGGGCCAACGGCACAACCTACAACACGACCCGTCTGGGTGCGGCCAAGGATGCCCTGAACATCATGCTGGATCAGTACCAGGCCAACCTGAATGCGGCGCAGGAAGGGGAGGTCAGGGTCAGCCTGTCCAGCTTCAACTCCAGGGCCACGCAGCAGACTGCGGGCTGGGTGACCATTGCGCAGGCCAAGGCGATCATTAATGCCTGGAACAATTACGATGGTTCTGGTGCCACCAACTATGATGCTGCCCTGCAGGAATTGATCGACTCCTTCAGTGCGGCCAACAATGCGGCGCAGGGCATTTACGGTCACGATACCGTAAACGGGGTGTATGGTCAGCCGGTAGCCAAGGGCAAGGATCCTGCCAATATTTCCTACATGCTGACGGATGGCGCACCCACGGCCAGCAATGGTTCCAATAATGGCATCAGCAGCGGAAGTATCACCGGCTTCCAGGCTGGTGGCAATACCGATGTGGGCCAGGCCAACTGGGAATCTTTCCTGCGTGGCGAGCTGAACATCAACAAGGACTACAAGATTGTCTCCTATGCCATCGGCATGGGGGCGGGGGCTAACCTGAACCAGTTGCTTCCGATTGCCTACAACGGTGTGACCGGAGCAGATGACAATGCCAATCTGGCCAAGGTCGTGACCAACATGAGTGATCTGGCAGCTTTCCTGACCGGAACTACGCCAGTACCTCAGGCGATCAACAGCACACTGCTGGCAGGTAGCATCCCCGGCTCGGGCTTTGGTGGAGATGGCGGTTATGTGACCAGGGTGGAAATCGGCGGCCATATCTACACTTGGGATGGTCAGGCGATGACTGGCAACGGCGGAACGTGGCAGCATCTGGGCAACGGCAAACTGCAAGTTACCACGGCCAAGGGTGGCGTGCTGACCATTGCCATGGCACAAGGCACAGAGTCCGGGAACTACACCTACGATCCGCCTGCGAGCGTTGTCAATTACGACCCGGAAGTGGCCCTGTTCAGGTTTGTGGATGGAGATGGTGACGTGGTTGAAAGCCACCTGATCATCAACCTGACTGCCTTGCCGATCAGCAATGCCACCCTGTCTGGCGATGTGACTGCCGACACCCTGACGGGTACGGCGGGAGTCGACACCATTGATGGCCGTGACGGTATTGACACACTGAACGGCATGGGCGGCAATGACACCCTGTACGGCGGTGCTGGTGACGATACGCTCAATGGGGGAGATGGCGATGATTTGCTGTACGGTGGTATCGGCAATGACACGCTGAATGGCGGCAACGGTAACGATATCCTGATTGGCGGAGCCGGCGTTGACACCCTCACAGGTGGTGCAGGTGCGGATCGCTTCGTGTTCACTGCGCCCTTGCTTGCAGCCAACGCTGATGTGGTGAAGGATTTCAATGCTGCCCAAGGCGACAAGCTGGTACTGGATTCCCGCTATTTCCCTGGTCTGGAAGGCACTTCACCGGCATGGACGTTGGAGTTTGGCAGCAGCGCTACCACGCAAAATCCGACGGTGCTGTATGACAGCGCAACCGGCAATTTGTCCTACGATGCAGATGGCACGAACACGGTGTATGCGCCGACGGTCTTTGCCACTCTGGAAAACAAGCCCGCCAGCTTGCTGACCAGCGACTTCGTGGTGATTTGATCCACGGGGTATCCCGGGCATGCTTGCATGCCCGGGATCAGTCCAATGCCGACCAGTCATGGTCGGCATTGGGCATTCAGGGGGAGCCGGCACTGTTGTACTTGGCTCGGGTTTTACGGATTCGCGTGATGGCCTCGGAGACTGACTGACCTTTACCCCAGCAACCCCACCCCCATCACCACCGCAATCAGCACCGGCGTAATCCGCGTCAGCACCCAGTACACCCGGCGCAGCAGAGCCTGATTGGATAGGGCACCCTGGTTGCTGTTGGCCTGCACAAAGGCCTCGCGGCCCCAGCGGCGGGCGATGAAGATGCAGGTGAGCAGTCCGCACAGCGGCATCAGCAGCTTGCTGGAGAGAAAATCGAACAGGTCAAACAGCGACATGCCGGCAATTTGCACCTGGCTCAGGCTGCTGGCTGACAGGGCGCTCAGGCTGCCCAGCAGCGCCAGCACGACGATCACGCACCAGGTGGCGCGGGTGCGTGGCTGGCGGTAGTGTTCGTGCAGAAAGGCCACCGGCACTTCCACCAGCGACAGCATGGCGCCAATGGCGGCCAGCGCCGTCAGGATGAAAAACACCACCAGCAGTCCATGCCCCAAGGGCATGCTGGCAAACACGGCCGGAATGGTCTGGAACAGCAGCGCCGGGCCGCCGGAAGGGTTGAAGCCCAGCGCAAATACCGCCGGAAAAATCGCCAGCCCGGCCAACAGCGATACGCTCAAATCGGCCAGCATCACGGTCAGCGCCGTGCGCGGAATGTTCTGCTCCTGGCGGAAATAGCTGCCGTAAATCATCATGCTGCCGACTGCCAGAGATAGCTTGAAGAACGCCAGCCCCAACGCCATCAGCACCACCTGGCCGTTGAGCCGCGCAAAATCTGGCAAAAACAGAAAGCGTACCCCCTCCATCGCTCCGGGCAGGGACAGCGAGGCCACCGCTACCGCGATCAGCAGCACGAACAGCAGCGGCATCAGACGCTTGGTGACGGCCTCGATGCCGCGGCTGACGCCAAAAGTGATGATGCTGCCCACCACCAGCAGCACCGCCCACTGCCAGCCCAGCGCCTGCATCGGCGACTGGATCAACTGGCCAAACGTGCCTTCCAGCAAGGCGCGGTCCTGCGTCAGGATGCTGCCGCCCAGGCTCTTGCCGACATAGGCAAACACCCAGCCCACCACACTCGAATAAAACGACATGATCAGCAGCACCGACACCAGACCCATGGCACCGATCAGCCACCAGGCACTGCCGGGTGCCAGCTGGCGGTAGGCATCGATCGGGTTGCTGCGCGTGCTGCGGCCCATGCTGATCTCGCCAATCATCAGCGGCAGCCCCACCACCAGCGTGGCCAGCAGGTAGATCAGCAGAAAGCCGCCGCCGCCATTCACGCCCACCTGGTAGGGAAACATCCAGATATTGCCCAGACCCACAGCCGAACCCAGCGTGGCGGCAATCACGCCAAAACCGGAACTGAAACCATCACGCGAAGCACTGTTGCCGCTCATCTCTGCCGCCTGTCTGCCGAAGGAAAACGCGCATTGTAGGGCGGCGCAGGCAAGCCGTCGCGTATTGCCACCAGCTGCTGCAGGGCTGCCCCGGCCAAGGGTCTTCCCCGCTGGCCGGAACCACCGCGGGCTGGTAAGCTCAAGAGGTTTTGCCATTTCCCGGAAAGGCTGTCTGGCTGCGTGCTGGTCGCGCAGTGTCCACTACAAGGAGTATCCGCATGAGCACCCCCCTGATGCAAGCCATCGACACCTGCAGCGCCAGCGCGCTGGCCTCCGGTGATCTGGTCCCGGTTCAATCCGAACAGGTCACGGTCGAAGACGGCGGCATGCAGTTCCGCGTGCTCTGGGTCTCCTCGCTGGCGGCCAAGGACGCCACCGCCAAGGTGGCGGTGCCAGGTGGCCCGCGCGATCCCAATTTTAACCCCTTCCTCAATCCCGATCCGGCCCTGACCGTCGGCCCGATCGGCGAGCACCACACCATCATCCTCAACAAGTTCCCGCTCACGCCGCGCCACCTGGTGCTGGCACGCCGCGTGTTTGCCGAACAGCTGGAGCCGCTCAGCCTGGAAGACTTTACCGCGCTGGCGCTGGTGATGACCGAAGCCGGCGGCCTGGGCCTGTACAACGGCGGCACCGCTGCCGGTGCCAGCCAGCGCCACAAGCACGTGCAGTGGATTCCCGGCACCGATGAGCAGGCGCATCTGCGTCTTTACCAGCCGGGCCTGCCGGCCGATGCGGAGGCGCAGACCGTGGCACGCCACCCGGGCCTGGCCATGCAGCACGTGTTCGTACGCACCGGCGAGATTCAGGGCATGCGGGTGGAGCAGGCCGCCAGGGCGCTGCACCAGGCCTTCCAGCGCGGCTGCAGCGAACTGGGCCTGGCCCCGGCCAGCGACGGCCTGATGCCGTCCTTCAACCTGCTCGCCGGTGACGGCTGGCTGCTGCTGATTCCGCGCACCCAGGAAATGTACGAGGGCATCTCCTTCAGCGCGATCTGCTTTGGCGGTGCCCTGTTCACGCGCCAGCCGGAGCAGATGGAGCTGATCCGCAGCGTGGGTCCGCTGGCGGCACTGGCCGGCGTCGGCTACCCGCTCTGAGCCTCAGAACGGCCTGCGTCTGAGTAAGCGGCCATCTGGCCGGTATTGCAGGTCCAGATTCTCCCGGCTGCCATGCAGCACCGCCTGGAAATGCGGCTGCTGACGGAGCATGCTGAAGTTGATGAAGCGTATCGGACCAGAACCTTCCAGTTTGGCCGCCTCCGCCAGCACCTGCTGGTAGACCTGTGCCGCGATGCGCCAGGGCACGCGTGACGCCGGCATCTGGTCCGGGCGACTGGCTTTTGCTACCTGGTCTGGTCCCCGGTGTTGCCAACGACCATCCTGCCAGCGGTATTTTTCGTAATGACTGGACTGTTTCGGGTCCTGCACCACCACATCGATCCACTCCGGGTAGAAATTCACATGCCGCACCAGCCGGACCGGCTGCCCTTCAAATTCTGGCAGCTGCTGCAGTTGCTGCCCGATCTGCTCCAGCAAGTCTGGTTGCAGCAGCAGCGATACCGGTGGCCGTGGCGGCTCCGGAGCGGCCACGGCCAGGGGCTCGGCTTGCGGCGCAGCCGGAATCTCCTGATAGGCGCGCTTTTCTGCCTCGGACGCCGCGGATACGGGTGGTGGCACGGAGCGGAAGGCGTCGAAACAGCCGGCCAGCGGCAACAGCAGCAGCCAGGGCAGGGTACGGGTCAGCAATGGCCTCATCGCGATTGATCCACCCCTTCAAGGCGGCCGTCAGGGTAGTAGAACACGGTGTGGGTGCGGCGGTCATCCACCAGTCGCACGATCCACAAGGTCGGATCGCCCGTGCCGACATGGGTGGTGCCAACAATGCGCGTGATGCTGCGCTTGGTGCCGGCCTGGAACACCACCCGGTGGATGCGCTCCTGGTACAGGCCGGCGTTGTGCTGGCGCGCATCGGCATACAGCGCGGGCACCAGCGCAAAACTGATGGAAGACAGCGGCACGCGCCGGTCCTGGTCGGCATCGCGGCGCAGGCGTTCAGGCTGCTTGAATTTCCAGCCGGTATCGGCTTGCCAGCGGTAGGTGTCGCGTACCGTCGGGTTGTCCGCAGCTTCCAGCGTGATCTCCACCTGCTGCTCGCTGAAGTTGATCTGCTGCACCACCTGCAGTTGCTGGCCACGGTAGGCCGGGATCTGGTAGAGCGAGTTCTGGATCGCGTGCAGCAGCGGTGCGCTGTCTGCTGCAAACAGGTTGATGGCGGCCTGGGGCTGCTGCTGGCGCCAGGCGGCATAGGTCTGGCCGTGGTTGGGCGGTAGCGCAAAGGCGGTGCTGACTTCGGTCTGCCCCGGCGTGCTGCGAGCGGCACGCTGCTGCTGGTAGAACTCGCTCACATCCGGCCAGAGCAGCACGCCGGCCAGCAGGGCAGGCAATGCCAGCCAGGGCAGGACTGTCTTCAGTGACATGGCCGGAAACAACGGGTCAGCGTCAACATGCGTCCATGATGGCGAGCGCATGTGACGACCCGGTGACATCGCCGTGGCGGCGATGCCGGTCTGGTCGCTCAGGCAGGCGGCTTACAGTGCTGCCTGCAGGATCTCGCGGCTGATCTCCAGCGTGATGTCCTGCTTCTCGCCCAGCTGCGTCATCTCGTGCTTTTCCAGCGCGGCGATGATCGGGTCGATCGCCTCGGTGCCGAGCTGGTAGTCGGCCAGGCGCGTCGGCACGCCGAGCGATTCGAAGAATGCGCGCGTCTTGGCGATGGCGGCATCGATGCGCTCCTCTTCGCTGCCTTCGCGGATATCCCAGACGCGATCGGCGTATTGCAGCAGCTTGGCGCGCTTGGCCTCGCGGCGTACCTGCATCACGGCGGGCAGCACGATCGCCAGCGTGCGGCCATGGTCAATGCCGTGCAGCGCGGTCAGCTCGTGGCCGATCATGTGGGTGGCCCAGTCCTGCGGCACGCCGGCACCGATCAGCCCATTGAGGGCCATGGTGGCGCTCCAGACCAGGTTGGCGCGGGTGTCGTAATCGTCGGTCTTGTGCACCGCATCAGGGCCGATTTCCACCAGGGTACGCAGAATGCCTTCGGCCCAGCGGTCCTGCACGCGGGCATCGACCGGGTAGGTCAGGTACTGTTCCATGGTGTGGACAAAGGCATCGACCACGCCGTTGGCGACCTGGCGCTCCGGCAGCGAGTAGGTGCGCACCGGATCCAGCACCGAGAACTGCGGATACAGCAGGCGGCTGCTGAAGGACAGCTTGTCCTGCGTGGCCGCGCGCGTGACCACGCCGCCGGCGTTCATTTCCGAGCCGGTCGCCGGCAGCGTCAGCACGGCGCCAAACGGCATCGCGGCCTGCACCACGCGGCCATGCGTCTCCAGGATGCTCCAGGGATCTTCGTGGTCCTGCAGGCGTGCCGCGGCGGCGACGAACTTGGTGCCGTCAATCACCGAGCCGCCACCCACGGCGAGCAGGAAATCGATCTGTTCCTGGCGCACCTGCTGCACCGCCTTCATCAGCGTCTCGAAGGTCGGGTTCGGCTCGATGCCGGCAAACTCGGCCACGTAGCGCTGGCCGTTCTGCTTCAGCGCGTCCAGCACATCGGCCAGCGTGCCATTGCTGCGCACGCTGCCACCACCATAGAGCACCAGCACGCGGGCGCGCTGCGGCACCATGCGTGCCAGCTTGGCGGTGCTGCCCTGGCCAAACACGATGCGGGTGGGGTTCTGGTAGTCGAAATTCAGCATGGGGGAGTCTCCTGTGGCTTCTGTGTAATGGGAACTGATCCCCACATGGTAACGCGCCACGCCGGACCGCGTACTGGCGTCCGGTTTGGCAGCGTCATGCGGCTGGGCTATCATGCTCTGTTGACCATTTTTTCCTGCAGCCGTGTCAAGCGGCTGCCTCCTGCATGGCAAAACCGATTTCCCCCGCGCGCGCTACCAGCGCGCATACCCACATCAGCATCCGCGGTGCGCGCACGCACAACCTGAAAAACCTGGATCTGGACATCCCGCGCGATGCGCTGGTGGTGATTACCGGCTTGTCTGGTTCGGGCAAGTCCAGCCTGGCTTTCGATACCCTGTATGCCGAAGGCCAGCGCCGCTATGTCGAAAGCCTGTCGACCTATGCGCGCCAGTTCCTGCAGGTGATGGACAAGCCGGACGTGGACCTGATCGAGGGCCTGTCGCCAGCGATCAGCATCGAGCAGAAGGCGACCAGCCACAACCCGCGCTCCACCGTGGGCACGGTGACCGAGATTCACGACTACCTGCGCCTGCTGTATGCGCGAGCCGGTACGCCGTACTGCCCGGAGCACGACCTGCCGCTGCAGGCGCAGACCGTGAGCCAGATGGTGGATGCGGTGCTGGCGCTGCCCGAAGGCACGCGCGTGATGCTGCTGGCGCCGCTGGCGCGCGAGAAGAAGGGCGAGTTCCACGAGCAGCTGGCGCAGATGCAGGCGCTCGGCTACGTGCGCTTCCGCATCGATGGCGCGGTGGTGGACGTGGACAGCCTGCCGGAGCTGGCCAAGCAGGAAAAGCACAGCATCGACGTGGTGATTGACCGCCTGAAGGTGCGCGCTGATGTGCGCCAGCGCCTGGCGGAAAGCTTCGAGGCCGCGCTGCGCCTGGGCGAGCAGCGCGCCATCCTGCTGGAAATGGACAGCGGCACGGAGCACTGGTTCAATGCCAAGTACGCCTGCCCGGTCTGCAACTACAGCATTGCCGGGCTGGAGCCGCGCCTGTTCTCGTTCAACTCGCCGACCGGTGCCTGTCCGACCTGCGAGGGTATCGGCCATGTGGACGTGATCGATGCGCAGCGCGTGGTGGCGTTTCCGGGCCTGAGCCTGTCCAGCGGTGCCATCAAGGGCTGGGATCGCCGCAATGGCTACTATTTTTCGCTGCTGGAATCGGTCTGCCAGCATTACCAGGTGGATGTGGACACGCCATTCGAGCAGCTGCCGGAAGCGGTGCGCCAGGTGATCCTGCATGGCTCCGGTGAGGAGAAGATCAGCTTCCGCTACGTGATGGAAAGTGGCGCGCGCAAGGGCGAGGAAGTGGTCAAGCAGCATCCGTTTGAGGGCGTGATCCCGAACATGGAACGGCGTTACCGCGATACCGAATCGGCCGTGGTGCGCGAGGATCTGGCGCGCTATCGCAGCGTGCAGCCCTGCCATAGCTGCCACGGCACGCGCCTGCGCAGCGAGGCACGCCATGTGTTTGTTGGCGAAGGTGAGCAGCGCCGCGCCATCTACCAGATCGGCCAGGTCACGCTGGGTGACGCCCAGGCCTATTTCGATACCCTGGAGCTGCAGGGCGCCAAGGCCGAGATCGCCGACAAGGTGATCCGCGAGATTGCCAACCGGCTGCGCTTCCTCAACGATGTCGGCCTGAACTACCTGAGCCTGGAGCGCAGCGCCGAGACGCTGAGCGGTGGCGAGGCACAGCGCATCCGCCTGGCCAGCCAGATCGGTTCCGGCCTGACTGGCGTGATGTACGTGCTGGACGAGCCCAGCATCGGCCTGCATCAGCGCGACAACGACCGCCTGATCGGTACCCTGGTGCATTTGCGCAACCTGGGTAACAGCGTACTGGTGGTGGAGCACGACGAGGACATGATTCGCGCCGCCGACCACGTGATCGACATGGGGCCGGGCGCCGGCTTGCATGGCGGCGAGGTGATGGCGCAGGGCACATGCGCGGAGGTGATGGCCGCGCCGGAATCGCTCACCGGGCAGTACCTGAGCGGCACGCGCCAGATCGCCGTGCCGGCAAGGCGCACCGCCTGGCTGCCGGCGCCGGTGCAGGAAGTGGCCAAGCCGCGCCGCAGCGCTGCGCTGGCGCGCGCGCAGGGCGAGGCGCCGGTGGCTGCAGCCGAACATCCGGGCCTGCAGCGCATCACCGTGCGTGGCGCACGTGGCCACAACCTGAAAGGCGTGACGGTGGAGATTCCGGTTGGCCTGATGACCTGTGTCACCGGCGTGTCGGGATCGGGCAAGTCCACGCTGGTGAACGACACGCTCTACACCGCTGCCGCGCAGCAGATCCACCGCGCCCATGCCGAACCGGCCGCGCACGATGGCATCGACGGGCTGGAACAGTTTGACAAGGTGATCAACGTCGACCAGTCGCCGATCGGCCGTACGCCGCGCAGCAACCCGGCCACCTACACCGGCCTGTTCACGCATATCCGCGAGCTGATGGCCGAGATGCCGGCAGCGCGCGAGCGCGGCTACAGCCTGGGCCGCTTCAGCTTCAATGTGGCCGGCGGCCGCTGCGAGGCCTGCCAGGGCGATGGCGTGAAGCGCGTGGAGATGCACTTCTTGCCCGATGTCTACGTGCCCTGTGACGTCTGCCACGGCCAGCGCTACAACCGCGAGACGCTGGAGGTGCAGTACAAGGGCAAGAATATCGCGCAGATCCTGGAAATGACGGTGCTGGAGGCCTACCAGTTCATGGGCGCGGTCCCGACGATTGCGCGCAAGCTGCAGACCCTGCTCGATGTCGGCCTGAGCTATATCCAGCTCGGCCAGAGCGCGACCACGCTGTCGGGCGGCGAGGCGCAGCGCGTCAAGCTGGCGCTGGAGCTGTCACGCCGCGATACCGGCCGCACGCTCTACATCCTGGATGAGCCGACCACCGGCCTGCACTTTGGCGATATCGAGCTGTTGCTGAAAGTGCTGCACCACCTGCGCGACGCCGGCAACACCATCGTCATCATCGAGCACAACCTGGATGTGATCAAGACGGCTGACTGGCTGATCGACATGGGGCCGGAAGGCGGCGATGGCGGCGGCAGCGTGGTGGTGCAGGGCACGCCGGAGCAGGTGGCGGCTGAGCCGGCCAGCCATACCGGCCGCTATCTGGCGCAGGTGCTGGCACGTGCCCGGTGAGGGTCCGCTGATGGCTCGGTAGTTTCCCGGGGGTGGCCGACAGGCCGCCCGCGCTGCGGCACACTCGGGGCATTCCGATCCGAAACCGCTACACCATGCCCAAGTTTGTCGATACCTCCCCGCCCGGACAATGCATTTTCTGCCGCCTCGTGTCCGGCGAGATTCCGTCTGCCAAGGTGCATGAGGACGATCTGACGATCGCCTTCATGGACCTGGGCCAGGTCAACCCCGGCCATGTGCTGGTGGCCAGCAAACGCCACGCAGCCAACCTGCTGGAGCTCACGCCCGAAGAGGCGGCTGCCGTGATGCAGGCGGCGCAGACAATCGCCCAGGCCATCGTCGACGAGTTCGACCCGCCCGGCATCACGCTGCTGCAGGCGAATGGTGTCGAAGCCGACCAGACCGTGTTCCACTTCCACCTGCACGTGGTGCCCCGCCATGCCGATGACGGCATCGCGCTGAGCTGGCCGCGCAAGGAGCCGGGCTTTGACGTGCTGCAGGGCTATGCCGAGCGGCTGCGCGCGCGGCTGGGTTGAGGCTCAGTCCGGCTGCGGCCAGTGCGCCAGCAGCTGTTCCAGCACCGCCGCGCTGTAATGGCTGGCCACCTGTTCGGTAAAGCGCGGAAAATCCACATGCGCCTGGTCGTCGGCGCGGTCTGAAATCGTGCGCATGGCGGCAAAGGGCACGCCATAGTCGTGGCAGACTTGCGCCACGGCAGCGCCTTCCATTTCCACGGCTAGTGCATCGGGCACCTCGGCCAGTAGGCGCGCGCTGTCCTGCGCGGTGTTGATGAACTGGTCGCCACTCAGGATCAGGCCCTCGTGCACCTGTGGTGCCTGCAGGCCAAAGTCCTGCATCGCCTGTTCGCTGAGCAGGCCGGTCGGCTCGGACAGCGCCTGGCGCGCGGCGCTGGCCAGGGCATCGCTCAGGTCGGTATCGGTGCGGAAGCGCGTCAGGCCGTAGAGCGGCACCTCGTGGCGCGCAAACAGCGGCGAGGCGTTCAGGTCGTGCTGCAGAAAGCTGCGCGCCACCACCAGGTCTCCCACATTCACGCCTTCGCCCAGACCACCCGCCACGCCGGTAAACACGATGGCGCGCACGCCGTAGCGCTCAATCATCGCCGTGGCGGTGGTGGCAGCGGCCACCTTGCCAATGCGCGACAACACCGCCACCACCTGCTGGTCGTGCCAGTGGCACTGGCGGAAGCTGCGGTTGGCAATGCGCTGCTGGCTTTCGGGCGGCATGCGCAGCAGCACGGCCGACAGTTCGTCACGCAGCGCGCTGATGATGCCGATGGGGGCGGGGGAAGTGCTCATGGTCATGGGGAAATCGTAACAGGACTTGTCGGATCGCGGGAGTTGCCGGCAGATAGGGGTACATTCGATGCCATTACCTCGCCTTGCATGCCGCCAGCCGGCGCATGCCCGCAACAGGATACCCCTCATGAAGCAGTTTTTCCGCCTTTCCTCCTGGTCGCGCCTGGCGCTGGCCGCCCTGGCCACGACTGGTGCCGTGATCGTGGCCGGTTGTGCCGGTGGCCCCAGCACCGGTTCCGGTGTCACCCAGGTCGCTCCCACCCCGGTACAGGGTGCGCGCTACAGCGTGAACTGGCCCGGCCGCTATATCGGCAGCAGCCGCTGTCCTAGCAATGCACCGGCCGGCTGCACCGGCATCGACCAGGTGCTGACGCTCAACAGCGGCAACACCTACACGCTGTCCACCACGGTCAAGCGCCGTACCCAGCCCTACAGCTTTACCAGCAATGGCCGCTTCCGCTGGGATGCCAGCAACAGCGTGATCCAGCTGGCGTCCAAGGACGAGAACATGCGCCTGAACGTCGGCCGTGCCGGCCTGACGCGCATCAGCACCGACATCATGAGCGAGGCTGAAGCGCAGCGCAACCTGCTGGTGTTCCGCAAGTTCTGATCGCGCCGTAGCGCCTGGCGCTCTCAGGCTGGCAGCGTCGGCTCCGGCCAGGTCGGGGCTGGCTGGGCGTCACGCTGCGCCTGGCCGCTGGCAATCGCCTGCTCCAGCGCCTGCACCGCAGCAGCCGGATCGGCCGCACCGGTAATGTCACTCACCACCGCCACCATGTCCGCGCCGGCGGCAGCGGCTGCCTGCGCGCGCACCGGTGTCATGCCGCCAATGGCGACCAGCGGCAGTGGCGGATGGTCGCTGCCGGCATCGGCATGCAGCAGCTGCGCCCACCAGCCGACGTTGCTGTTGCCCAGCGGGATCCAGGGCATGTCCTTGGTGGTGGTGGCGTGCACCGGGCCGCAGGCCAGATGGCTCGGGCGCGTGCGCAGTGCGCGTGACAGCTCCCACAGACTGTGCGTGCTCAGGCCCAGGCGCAGGCCAGCCAGCTGGATGCGGTCCAGATCGGCATCGGACAGCTGCTGCAGGTCTTCCTGCCCCAGGTGGATGCCGTAAATGCCATGGCTGTTGCGGTGCAGCGTGTGGCGCAGTGCGGCCTCCCAGTGGTCATTGATGAAGAGCAGCGCACCATGCCGGCTGGCGGCATCGGCGCAGCGCGCGATCTGCGTGTCCAGCTCGCCGGGTGCCGGGTTTTTCAGGCGCAGCTGCACCAGTTTCACGCCCAGCTCCAGGCAGCGGATCACCCAGTCGGCATCGCCCATCACTGCGTACAGCCGATGCGGGTGTGCCGGCTGGCGCAGGCTGCGCGGCATGCTGGCAAAGGGCAGGGCGCGCGGTGCGCCCAGCAGCGGGAAATGGCGGCGCTGGCGCGTGAAATCCTCCGGCAGGGTGTTGCTGCGCGCATCGATGGCGGCAAGCGCGCCCATCAGGCCGAGCACGGCGGCATCGGCGGCGCAAAAGCCGCGGCCCAGCGCCAGTCGTGCCGCTTCATCGGCCAGCGCGGCGCTGTCGGCGTTCCAGTGCGGTGCCTCGGGCGTGCCGTGCAGCGGCGAGTGCAGCCAGCCGCTGGCGGCTTCGCCGGCGTACAGGTAGCAGCGTGCGGCGGTCTGCAGATTGCCCGGGTGCGCCAGTATGGCGTGGTGCTGGTGCGGCAGCGCCACGGCCAGGTCCAGCCAGCAGCGCTGTGCCCAGTCGGCAATCGCGGCGTCCTGGGCGGCTTCGGACAGGCCATCAGGCTGGCTGGCCAGGGCGGCCTGCCAGTCCAGCAGATGCACCACGGCGGGGGAAACAGGAGAGTGGTTCATGGCAATTCCGTGCGCCGGAAGGCTCCGGCTGTTGCTGGCATGGTAGCGGATTCAGCCGCCGGCCGGACGCACACTGACTTCCTGGCTCAGCACCTCGTGCAGCTGGCCGTCGGCCTGGCGGATCAGCAGGCCGCCCTGGGCGTTGACGCCGCTGGCCAGTCCCTCGCTGCCATCCGACAGCCGGACCAGCTGGCCGGCGAGGGCATCGCGCCGGGCAAACTCGGCCTGCCAGGGGGCAAAACCCTGCACGGCAAACTGCTTCAGCGCCAGTGCCAGCGGCATGGCCACCTGCAGCAGCACCTCGGGTGCGAGCACGTCTGGCGCAAACTGCTGCACCCAGGCCGGTGGCGTGACGCTGGTCTGGCCGGCGGCGGCTGGCGGCAGCACCGGCGGCGGCGCCACATTGATGCCGCAGCCGATCACCGCGTAGCGCTGCCGGCCAAGGATGCAGACTTCGACCAGGATGCCGCCGAGCTTGCGCTGCTGCAGCCACAGGTCATTCGGCCACTTGAGCTGGATGCCGTGGCGCTGCAGCGGGTCCAGCCCTTGCGCCAGCGCGCAGCCGGCCACCAGCGACAGGCCGGACAGGTCGGCCTCGTCCATCGGCACGCCCAGCGAGAAGGTGAGCGACTGCCCCACGGCCTGCTCGCTGACCCAGCTGCGGCCCATGCGGCCGCGGCCGGCGGTCTGCTGTTCGGCCACCAGCAGCACCGGCCAGGCCTGGCCGGCGCGGGCGCGCTCCATCAGCGTGCTGTTGGTCGAGTCCAGTGTGGGCAGGACTTCCACACTGAAGCCGGGCCAGTGCGGTTCGATCTGGCTCCAGAGGGTTTCGGCGGGCCAGTTCAGGGTCAGGGAGGCGGGCATGCGGGAATCGGTTTGTCAGGAAAGGAAACAGCGGGCTGCCAGCTTGTGGTAGCTTATAAAAAGGAAATGTTGCTGCGCATTGTGCGTCAGCTGCGGTATGCTGCCGCCACTGGCAGCGTACCAGCTGGCCGCAGCACGAGATATATACAGGAATCCCATCATCCCATGAGCAAGTCACTGGTCATCGCGGAAAAACCTTCGGTCGCGCAAGATATTGTGCGCGCCCTGACGCCGGTCGCCGGCGCTTTCAGCAAGCATGACGACTATTTCGAGAACGATCGCTACATTGTCACCAGCGCCGTCGGCCACCTGGTCGAGATCCAGGCGCCCGAAGAATACGACGTCAAGCGCGGCAAGTGGAGCTTTACCCACCTGCCGGTGATCCCGCCGCATTTCGACCTGAAGCCGGTGGAAAAAACCAAGTCGCGCCTGAATGCCGTGACGCGCCTGGTCAAGCGCAAGGAAGTGAGCGAGCTGATCAACGCCTGTGACGCGGGCCGCGAGGGCGAGCTGATCTTCCGCCTGATCGAGCAGTATGCCGGTGGCGCCAAGCCGCTGGGCAAGCCGGTCAAGCGCCTCTGGCTGCAGAGCATGACGCCGCAGGCGATCCGTGACGGCTTCGACAAGCTGCGCAGCAATGCCGACATGCAGGGCCTGGCTGATGCCGCACGCAGCCGCAGCGAGGCCGACTGGCTGGTCGGCATCAACGGCACGCGTGCCATGACGGCGTTCAACTCGCGCGATGGCGGCTTCTTCCTGACCACCGTCGGCCGCGTGCAGACGCCGACGCTGGCGATCGTGGTCGAGCGCGAGGAAAAGATCCGCAAGTTCGTCAGCCGCGACTACTGGGAGGTGCATGCCGAGTTTGCCGCGCAGGCTGGCCTGTACCCGGGCAAGTGGTTTGATCCGGCCTGGAAGAAGAGCGATGACGCCGAGGCCAAGGCGGATCGCCTGTGGAACCAGCAGCAGGCGCAGGAGATTGTCGATGCCGTGCGCGGCCAGACCGGCAGCGTCACCGAAGAGAAAAAGCCCAGCACCCAGGCCTCTCCGCAGCTGTTTGACCTGACCAGCCTGCAGCGCGAGGCCAACGGCAAGTTCGGCTTCAGCGCCAAGACCACGCTGAGCCTGGCGCAAAGCCTGTACGAGCGCCACAAGGCGCTGACCTATCCGCGTACCGATGCGCGCTACCTGCCAGAGGACTATCTGGGCGTGGCGCACCAGACCTTTGCCATGCTGGCCGACAGCGGCATGAGCCACTTGGCGCCGTTTGCGCGCCAGGCGATCGACAAGGGCTATATCAAGCCGAGCCGTCGCATTTTCGACAACAGCAAGGTAAGCGATCACTTCGCCATCATCCCGACGCTGCAGGCGCCCGGCAACCTGAGCGAGGCCGAGCGCAAGCTCTACGACCTGGTGGTGCGCCGCTTCATGGCGGTGTTCTTCCCGAGCGCCGAGTTCATGGTCACCACCCGCATCACGAAAGTGCAGCAGCACCATTTCCGCAGCGACGGCAAGGTGCTGGTGAATCCGGGCTGGCTGGCGATTTACGGCAAGGAAGCCGCCAGCGAAACCGCTGACGACAAGGATGGCAAGGACAGCAAGCATCTGGTGCCGGTGCAGCCGAACGAGCAGGTGCTGACCGAATCGGCCCAGGCCAAGGGCCTGAAGACGCGCCCGCCGGCACGCTTCAGCGAAGCCACGCTGCTCGGAGCCATGGAAGGCGCTGGCAAGTGGATCGAGGACGACGAGCTGCGCGAGGCGATGCAGGACAAGGGTCTGGGCACGCCGGCCACGCGCGCCGCCATCATCGAAGGCCTGATCGGCGAAAAATACATGCTGCGCGAAGGCCGTGAGCTGATCCCCACCGCCAAGGCGTTCCAGCTGATGACGCTGCTGCGCGGCCTGGAAGTGGAAGAGCTGAGCAAGCCGGCCCTGACCGGCAACTGGGAAAGCAAGCTGGCGCAGATCGAGCAGGGCGCACTGAGCCGGGCTGAATTCATGCAGGACATTGCCGCCATGACCGAGCGCATCGTGCGCAAGGCCAAGGAATACGATCGTGATACCGTGCCGGGTGATTACGTCACGCTGCAGACGCCGTGCCCGACCTGTGGCGGCGTGGTCAAGGAAAACTACCGCCGCTACAGCTGCACCGGTGCCAACGGCGCGGGCGAAGGATGCGGCTTCTCCATCAGCAAGATCCCCGGCGGCCGCACCTTTGAAGATGCCGAAGTCGAGCAGCTGCTGCGCGACAAGCAGGTTGGCCCGCTGGAAGGCTTCCGCAGCAAGGCCGGCTGGCCGTTCACCGCCGAACTCAAGCTCACCTTTGACGAGGAGTCGCAGAACCATAAGCTGGAATTCGACTTTGGCGACAAGGGCGATGAGGATAGCGGCGAGCTGCTGGACCTGAGTCAGGCGCAGTCGCTCGGCAAGTGCCCGTCCTGCGGCAGCCGCGTGGTCGAATATGGCAGCAACTACGTCTGCGAAAAAGCCGTGCCCACGCTGGAGCAGACAACGCCCACTTGCAAGTTCAAGACCGGCAGCATCATCCTGCAGCAGCCGATCACGCACGAGCAGCTGAGCAAGCTGCTGGAAACCGGCAAGACCGACTTGCTGGACAAGTTCATTTCCAACCGCACGCGCCGCGCCTTCAAGGCCTTCCTGGTCTGGGATGCGGATGCAGGCAAGGTCGGCTTCGAATTCGAGCCGCGTGCCGGCAAGGCGGGCGCTGCGCGTGGCAGTGCCGCGGCAAAGACGACTGGCGCCAAGGCGGCGAAGGCCGTGAAAGCGGTGAAATCAACCGCAGCCAAGGCACCCAAGGCTGCCAAGTCCGCTGCCGAGAAAAAGAAACGCGCTCCGGCTGCCGGCACACTCAAGCCCAGCGCCGAGCTGGCCGCCGTGATCGGCGACGAGCTGATCTCGCGTCCGCAGGCCATGAAGAAGATCTGGGACTACATCAAGACCCACAACCTGCAGGATCCAAAGGACAAGCGCACCATCGTTGCCGATGCAAAGCTGCGCCCGGTGCTGGGCGCGGATAGCGTCAACATGTTCGCGCTGGCGGGGTTGATTGGCAAGCATGTGAGTTGAGTGGCAGGGCTGACGTGGCCCTTGACGTCCGAACGTTCAGGGGCAGGAAGTCAGCCAGTTTGCTCGACTTGCGCCACCAGCCGTATGCCCAGGGCGCGCATGACGCGTGCCACAGTGGAAAATTGGGGCCGTGACGTGGGCCGCAAGGCCTTGTAGAGTGCTTCGCGTGTCAGGCCGGATTGTTCGGCCACTTGTGTCATGCCGCGTGCGCGGGCTGCGTCACCGAGGACGGCCAGCAGCAGGGCCGGGTCACCATCCTCCAGCGCCAAGTTGATATAGGCGGTGATGTCGGCTTCGTCCTTGAGGTAGTCGGCTGCATCGAAAGGTGTCAGTTCCAGCGCAGGCTCAGTTGAGGTAGTGGACATGGTTTACTCCTGAACGCGGGCAGCCAGTTGCCTGGCCTTGACGATATCGCTGGACTGGCTGGCCTTGTTGCCGCCTCCGAGCATCACGATCAGCCTGGAGCCGCGCTGGAGGTAGTACATGCGCCAACCCGGGCCGAAATGTTCCCGCATCTCCATGACGCCTTCGCCAACAGGGGCAGTGTCCCCGAGATTGCCGAGGCTGGCTTTTCGCAGCCGCAATAGCAGGCGTCTCCGCGTGACATCATCTTTCAGGTGCTTCAGCCAGAAGGAAAATTCATGCGTTTGTTCGATCGAGAATATGGACACAGTGTAATCACCTGTTCACGGCTGTCAAGCATTTGGAGCAGGGATTTTAAGTGATAAATTAATTCCAATGTATTAATTTTGTGTCCTATCTGGAGCTGGCGCCACCATCTCAAGTCTGCAGCGGAACCTCGGCTAGCGCGGCCCCGCTGCATCGCTTACTTCTTCCGCGCAGCCACCTTCTTCGCCGGCGAGGTGTTCTCGGCCACGTCCTGC
Organism: Brachymonas sp. J145; assembly: GCF_036312245.1. Taxonomy (NCBI): domain Bacteria; kingdom Pseudomonadati; phylum Pseudomonadota; class Betaproteobacteria; order Burkholderiales; family Comamonadaceae; genus Allobrachymonas; species Brachymonas sp. J145. The sequence goes on from NZ_JAZDCI010000004.1 coordinate 21,149, forward strand.
ACGATAAAGGTCACTTTCATGTTGACGCGGTATTCGGTGATCTTGCCGGCGTCGACCACGACTTTCTGTTCCTGGATCCAGGCACCCTGCACCTGATCGACGCTGGTGTTGACGCGGTTGATGCCAGTCTGGATCGCATCTTCAAAGCTCTTGGTGCTGGACGCGCTGATTTCGAGGACTTTGGCTACGGACATGGGAATCTCCTGTGAGTGGATATGGAGACTCCAGCGTACGCGCGCCGGTATGCAGCGCGCTACGGAACGGCGCTTGTGCCGGTGTAGGAGAAGCGCTCAGGTGCGGCGCTGTGTCAGCACTTGCTGCAGCCAGGCGTGACCGCTGACCAGCACGATGCCGACCAGCACCATGGCGGCGCCGATCATGAAGTTGCGCTCGATTGGCTCGTCCAGCAGCCAGGCGCCCAGCACCACGCCGAGCAGCGGCGACAGGAAGGACAGCACGCCCAGGCGCGAGGCCAGGTAGAAGCGCAGCAGCCAGAACCAGACCAGGTAGCTGAAGAAGGAGACTGCCAGCGCCTGGAACGCCAGCGCAGCCCAGACCATGGGCACATCGATGTGGAGGGTGGTGTGGCCGATCAGCCAGGCACCGGGCAGCAGCAGCACGAAGGCCGCAGCCAGCTGGTAGAACAGCACCTGGGTCGCCGGCAGCGTGGCCAGGCGCGTGGTGCGCACGGTGACCGTGGTGGCCGCCCAGAGGATGGCCGCGCCCACGGCCAGCAGGTCGCCGATCAGCATCTCCAGGTTGGTATCGGTGCCGTGGCCGAGAAAGGCGACGGCGATGCCGGCAAAGGCGAGCAGGATGCCCAGCCACTGCAGGGGCGACAGCCGCTCGGACGGCAGCTTCCAGTGCAGGCCGAGCGCGGCAAAGATGGGTGCCGAATACAGCAGCACGATCATGTGGCCGGCGGTGGTGTATTGCAGCCCCTTGCCGATCAGCAGGAATTCGAAGGCAAACAGCGCACCGACGGCGAGGCCGGGCTTCCAGATGCCATCGCGCACCGTGAGCTGCTCGCCGCGCCAGCGCATCATGCCCCAGACCAGCAGCGCGGCAATGCCGGAGCGCAGCGCCAGTTGCAGCGTGGGCGAAAAGTCGGCGGCGGTGGCCTTGAGCGTGATCTGTTGCAGGCTCCAGATGGTGCACAGCAGCAGCATCAGCAGGTAGGCGCGGGTATCCAGGGGTTGGCGCAGGTCCATGGTGTGGGGAAACTCGGGTCAGAGGTTGCGGTGCCGGCGCAGCAGGCTGGCGACCGGGGTTTGTCGGGATCCGGGGACCAGCGTACCGTGCTGACCGGCGCGCAGGCTACCCGCCTGTTCCACGGCCAGATACCAGCCGCAGCGTTCGTGCTGCACCATGTCGCGCGCGGCCTGCGGATAGCCCATGACGTGCACCAGCTTGTCGCAGGGCTGACGCGGTTCGCTCACGCGCAGCACGCAATCGGGAAAGTGCAGCTGGTCGCCCACATGGATATCGGCTTCGGTCAGTCCCTGCAGGGTGAGATTCTCGCCCAGAAAGCCCCAGGGCAGGATTTGTTCGGGATCAGGCGCGCCGCGTGCCGCGCGCTGCTGCTGCCACCAGGGGTAGTGTTCGGACGGGAAGGCGTAGACGGCCTTGCGCAGGCCACCGTGCACATCCAGGTCGGCCTGTTCATCGCCCTGCAGGCCGAGTTTGCCAACGGCCAGGGTATCGGGCGTGCCGCGCTTGCGGATGCCGGACAGCACGCTGCGTCCCTGCATCAGCAGCGGACTGGCAAGCGCGACATTGAGGCTGAGCAGTACAAAAGACAAGTGGCGGCACCGGGTTACGATGCCGCCACTGTATCACTCCTGACCATGGCTGCCTGGTGGGCGGCTGATCTCCTTGCGGCTTGCCCCGGATCGGGTGGGCCACAAGCCCTGACTGGGAGTCTGCACCTGTGGGTGGGGTGTCAGACCGGGGTCGCTGTTGCTTGTTGCATGGGTGTTATCTTAGTTGTGCAGGTGCAGCAGAAACTTGCGATTTTTATGCTGCAGCGCCACAATATTGGCAGGAAATTGCGCAATAACACATAGGGGTGGAAGATATGGAGCTGGATCGCTACGATCGCGCCATTCTCAAGGCCTTGCAGGCCGATGGCCGCATGTCCAACCAGGAGCTGGCCGATGCCATCGGGCTGTCGCCTTCGCCCTGTCTGCGGCGCGTGCGTGCGCTGGAGGAGGCCGGCCTGATTACCGGCTACCGCGCGCTGGTCGATGCGCGCCGGCTCGGCCTGAGCCTGATGGCGCTGATCAGCATTTCCATGGACAAGCACACGCCCGAGCGCTTTGCCAACTTCGAGGCGCTGGTCGGCGATATTCCCGAGGTGCTGGAATGCCTGCTGATCACCGGCCAGCAGTCGGATTACCAGCTCAAGGTGGTGGTGCGCGACATGGACCACTACCAGCACCTGCTGCTCAACAAGCTCACCCGCATCGAGGGGGTGACCGGCGTGCATTCCAGCTTTGTCATGCGGCGCGTGCTGGACGAGCGGCCAGTGCCGATCGGGTGAACCTGGCGGTCATCAGCCGCGCATCAATGCCTCGATCTCGTCGGCATCGACTGGCACGCCGCGCGTGATCAGCTCGCAGCCGCTGTCGGTCAGCACCGCATCGTCCTCGATGCGGATGCCGATGTGCCAGAAGCGTTCCGGCACCGTATCGGACGGGCGGATGTACAGGCCGGGCTCTATGGTGGTGACCATGCCCGGCTGCAGGATGCGGCTCGGGCGCTCCAGCACGGTCTTGCCGCTGACCGGATCGAATCGCTCCTGCGTCTGATCGGCCTCGGACGGTTCCACATAACTGCCGCAATCGTGCACATCCATGCCCAGCCAGTGGCCGGTGCGGTGCATGTAGAAAGGCTGGTAGGCGCGCTGCTCCAGCACGTCCTGCAGGCCGCCGACCTTGCTGCGATCCAGGATGCCCAGATCCAGCAGGCCTTGCGCCAGCACTTCCAGCGCGGCCTGGTGCGCGTCATTGAAGCGGCGGCCCGGTGCGGTGGCGTCTACCGCAGCCTGTTGTGCCGCCAGCACCACGTCATACACGGCGCGCTGTTCGGCGCTGAAGCGACCATCGGCCGGGAAGGTGCGCGTGATGTCGCTGGCGTAGCCGTCCAGCTCGCAGCCGGCATCGATCAGCACCAGCTCGCCGGGGCGCAGCGGCGCGGTATCGGCGCGGTAGTGCAGCACGCAGGCATTGGCACCGGCGGCAACGATGCTGGTATAGGCGGGGAACTGCGAGCCGTGGCGACGGAATTCGTGCAGCAGCTCGGCTTCCAGATGGTATTCACGCGCATCGGCGCCCATGCGCAGCAGGCGTGCACTTTCCTGCATGGCGCGCACATGGGCCTGGGCGCTGATCTGCGCGGCACGGCGCATGATGGCCAGTTCGTGCGCGTCCTTGACCAGCCGCATCTCGTCCAGCAGCGTGCAGGCATCGAGCTGGCGTGAGGGCGTCACGGCCCCAAGCCGGGTACGCGCACGTACGCCGTCCAGCCAGCCGGCAATGCGGCCTTCCAGGCCGGCATGGGTGGCAAACGGGTAGGCAACGACGTCGGCACCATCCAGCAGGGCCGGCATTTCCTGGTCGATCAGCGCCTGGCTGAAGGCGGCGTCGATGCCGAGCGTGGCCACGGCCGCCTCCGGGCCGAGTCGGTAGCCGTCCCAGATCTCGCGCTCCAGGTCTTTCGGCTGGCAGAACAGCGTGCCGTGGGGCTGGCCGTGCGCATCGGTACGCAGCACCAGCGTGGCGTTGGGTTCGGTGAAGCCGGTCAGGTAATAGAAGTAGCTGTCGTGCCGGTACGGAAAATCGCTGTCGCGGTTGCGAGCGCGCTCGGGTGCAGTCGGGATCACGGCCACGGCGCGCGGGCCGAGCTGTTGCGCCAGCCGGGCGCGGCGCGCGGCGTACGGGGAGGAGGAGGCGGAATCGTGCATGGAGCTATTGTGCATGGAGCGGCCAGGCTGCGGCGGCCTGCTTGGTTACAGCTGGTTGCAAGAAGCCGTTGCGGAAACATACAATCTACAAAGTAATCAGGTATTTTCGGGGGTAACCCTGATGGACGCGCGGGATTGCGGCGTGTCCGGATTGGGCGTGGCCTGCAGTTGCGGCCGCTTCCCGGCGCACCTGCCGCCTGCATTCCTGAGACATTCCATGAAAGATACCCTGCAAAAACTCTCCACCACCACGGTATTCCTGCACTGGATCGTGGCCCTGTTCATGATCGTGCTGATGGGCGTCGGCTGGTACATGGCCGAAACCAAGACCTATGCGCTGTACGGCCTGCACAAGTCCTTTGGCGTGGTGATTGCGGTGTTCGTGCTGTGGCGCGTCATCCACCGTCTGATCAACGGCATGCCCAAGCCGCTGGGCCAGCAGGGCGCCGGCCTGAATGCGCTGGCCAGTTTGGTGCACTGGGTGCTGCTGATCGGTACCGTGCTGTTCCCGCTGTCCGGCATGGTGATGTCGATCATGGGCGGCAACGGCCTGCAGCTGTTCGGCCTGGAACTGGTGGCCAACAACCCGGATCTGGCTAATCCCGGCAAGAACCTGCCGCTGGACGGTGCCATGGCGCGCAATGCCCGCCAGGTGCACGGCCTGCTGCTGTGGGTGATGCTGGGCGCCATCGTGCTGCACGTGGCGGGTGCGTTCAAGCACCACCTGATGGACCAGGACGGCACGCTGAAGCGCATGCTGGGCAAGCCGCTGCAGTAATCCTTGCAGCCTGATCCTGCCAGGGCCCGCTGATCGATCCGGTCAGCGGGCCTGGCTGTTGATGGCTGCCAGGCGCTCCGGCGTGCCGACATCGACCCAGCTGCCGTGGTACAGGCTGCCGGTGACGCGGCCCTGCGCCATGGCGGCGCGCAGCAGCGGTGCCAGCGCCGCCACCACGCCAGCCGGATTGCCCGGTGGAATCTCGCACCAGGGCGGCTGGAACAGCTCGCGGCGCAGCAGGGCGATGGTGCTGTAGGTGTAGCGCGGCAGGCTGCTGTTATCCCGCGCGGTATCGTGCAGCACGCCATGCGCATCCAGCGCAAAGTCGCCGGCCGGGTTGTGTTCCGGATTCGGCACCAGCCACAGGTGCGCCAGCGCGTCACTGGCCTTGAAATGGGCGTATGCGCTGCGGCTGAAGACAAAATCCGGCGCGAAGACATCGCCGGCGGCCAGCCAGAAGGTATCGGCCAGCTGCGGCAGCGCGCGCACAATGCCGCCGGCGGTTTCCAGCGCCTGGCCAAAATCGATCTCTTCGCGCGAGTAGCGCAGTGTGCTGGCGGGTAGCGGCTGGCCGTGCGCATAGTGCGCGCCAAACCAGGCCGGAATCTGCTCGCCCAGCCAGCCGGTATTGACCAGCAACTCGGTAAAGCCCTGGCTGGCCAGCGCGCGCATCGGCCACTCCAGCAAGGGCCGGCCCTGCACCTGCAGCAGTGGCTTGGGCGTGTGGTCGGTCAGCGGGCGCATGCGGTTGCCGCGGCCGGCAGCCAGCAGCATGGCCTGGGCCGGGGAACGGGGGGTACTCGGGGTGACAGCGTCAGACATGGGCAGGAGTGGGGCTGGCCGGCGCCGGGTGCGTCCGGGTCTGGCGGGATTGTAATTCCCTGCCTGCGTCTGTGCCTTGTATCCATTTGCTGCAATTGCGCTTGACAAGGTTAAAATGGAGGGTATTTCCCATTTCATCCACACCCCGGAGTCCACCCGCATGACCTCCACCGTATCGGCCACCACCATGGCCAATGCCATTCGCGCGCTGTCCATGGATGCCGTACAGCAGGCCAATTCCGGTCACCCCGGTGCCCCGATGGGCATGGCCGACATGGCTGTCGCCCTGTGGGGCCAGCACCTGCGTCACAACCCGTCCAACCCGCAGTGGCACGATCGTGACCGTTTCGTGCTCAGCAATGGCCATGCGTCGATGCTGATCTACTCGCTGCTGCACCTGACCGGCTACGAGCTGCCGCTGGACGAGTTGAAAAACTTCCGCAAGCTGCACAGCAAGACGCCGGGCCACCCGGAAGTCGACATCACCCCGGGCGTGGAAACCACGACCGGCCCGCTGGGCCAGGGCATCACCAACGCGGTGGGCATGGCACTGGCAGAAAAACTGCTGGCGGCCGAATTCAACCGTCCGGGCCACGACATCGTCAACCACCACACCTATGTGTTCCTGGGTGACGGCTGCCTGATGGAGGGCATCAGCCACGAGGCCTGTGCCCTGGCTGGCGCCTGGAAGCTGGACAAGCTGATCGCGCTGTACGACGACAACGGCATCAGCATTGACGGCCAGGTGCAGCCCTGGTTCGTGGACGATACCGCCAAGCGCTTCGAGGCCTACCAGTGGAACGTGATCGGTCCGGTCGACGGCCACGATGCCGCTGCCGTGAGCGCCGCCATCGCCCAGGCCAAGGTCGGCAACGGCAAGCCCACGCTGATCATCTGCAAGACGCATATCGGCAAGGGCAGCCCGAACCGTGTCGATACCGCCAAGGCGCACGGCGAACCGCTGGGCGCCGAGGAAATCGCGCTGACGCGCCAGGCGCTGGGCTGGGAACATGGCCCGTTCGAGATTCCGCAGGAGGTCTACGCCGCCTGGGACGCACGCGACGCCGGCCAGAAGACCGAAGCTGCCTGGGACAGCGTGTTTGCCGGCTACGCCATGGCACACCCGATTCTGGCCGCCGAATTCCTGCGCCGCATGAACGGCCAGCTGAGCGATGACTTCGCCCGCATCTGCATCCAGGCTACGCAGCAGGCTGCCGAAAAGGCCGAGACCGTGGCATCGCGCAAGGCTAGCCAGATCGCGCTGAACGCCTTTACCGCCGCCATGCCCGAGCTGCTGGGCGGCAGTGCCGACCTGACCGGCTCCAACCTGACCAACACCCCGTCCACGCCGGCCTTCCGCGTCGATGCCGCCGGTGCCGTGGTCAAGACCGAAGACGGTCAGATCGGCCGCCACATCAACTACGGCGTGCGCGAGTTTGGCATGGCGGCCATCATGAACGGCGTGGCGCTGCATGGCGGCTACATCCCCTACGCTGGTACCTTCCTGACCTTCAGCGACTACAGCCGCAACGCGATCCGCATGGCGGCGCTGATGAAGCAGCGCGTGGTGCACGTGTTCACGCACGATTCCATCGGCCTGGGTGAAGACGGCCCGACGCACCAGTCGATCGAGCACGCCGCCAGCCTGCGCCTGATTCCGGGCCTGGATGTCTGGCGCCCGTGCGATACCGCCGAAACGGCGGTCGCCTGGTCGGTGGCATTGCAGAACCGCGAGCGTCCCACGGCACTGCTGCTGAGCCGCCAGAACCTGCCCTATCTGCCCAAGCATGACCTGAGCATCATCCACAAGGGCGGCTACGTGCTGTCCGATCCGGCTGACGGCCAGTCGCCGCAGGCGGTGCTGATCGCTACCGGCAGCGAAGTGCAGCTGGCGGTCGAGGCGCAGAAGCAGCTGGCCGAACAGGGCGTGGCAGTGCGCGTGGTCAGCATGCCCAGCAGCACCACCTTCGACCGCCAGGACGAGGCCTACCGCCAGACCGTGCTGCCGGCCGGCCTGCCGCGCGTGGCGGTGGAAATGGGCGTGACTGCCTTCTGGTACAAGTACGGCTGTGCGGCCGTGGTCGGTATCGATACCTATGGCGAATCTGCTCCGGCAGGCGCGCTGTTCAAGCATTTCGGATTCACTGCCGATAACGTGGCTGCCCAGGTGCAGGCCGTGCTCGGTAACTGAACTTTTTTTCCGGTTTCCAGTTTCATATATCAAGGAGAAAATCCCATGGCAATCAAAGTAGGCATCAACGGCTTCGGCCGCATCGGTCGTTGCGTGTTCCGCGCTGCTGTCGAGAACTTCGGTGACGAGATCGAAGTGGTTGGCATCAACGACCTGCTGGAGCCCGACTACCTGGCTTACATGCTGCAGTACGACAGCGTGCACGGCCGCTTCAAGGGCGACGTGAAGGTCGAGGGCAACAACCTGGTGGTGAACGGCAAGACCATCCGCCTGACCGCCGAAAAGGATCCGGCCAACCTGAAGTGGGGCGAGATCGGCGTGGACGTGGTGATCGAGTCCACCGGCATCTTCCTGACCAAGGAAGGCGCACAGAAGCACATCGACGCCGGCGCCAAGAAGGTGATCATGTCGGCCCCGTCCAAGGACGACACCCCGATGTTCGTGCACGGCGTGAACTGCGCCAGCTACGCCGGCGAGCCGATCATCTCCAACGCGTCCTGCACCACCAACTGCCTGGCACCCGTGGCCAAGGTGCTGAACGACAAGTGGGGCATCAAGCGCGGCCTGATGACCACCGTGCACGCTGCTACCGCCACCCAGAAGACCGTGGACGGCCCGTCCAACAAGGACTGGCGCGGTGGCCGCGGCATCCTGGAAAACATCATCCCGTCCAGCACTGGCGCTGCCAAGGCCGTGGGCGTGGTGCTGCCGGCCCTGAAGGGCAAGCTGACCGGCATGTCCTTCCGCGTGCCGACCTCTGACGTGTCCGTGGTTGACCTGACCGTGGAACTGGAAAACTCTGCCAGCTACGAAGAGATCTGCGCCGAAATGAAGGCCCAGTCCGAAGGCAAGATGAAGGGCGTGCTGGGCTACACCGAAGACAAGGTGGTGGCTACCGACTTCCGTGGCGATGCCCGCAGCAGCATTTTTGACGCCGAAGCCGGCATCGCGCTGGACGGCAACTTCGTCAAGTTGGTGAGCTGGTACGACAACGAGTGGGGCTACTCCAACCGTTGCCTGGACATGGTCAAGGTCGTGAACGCCAAGTAAGCGTCTCCGCCTGACCTGAGTCACGAGCCGGCCTGATGCAGATCAGGCCGGCTTTTTCATATCCGTCGTCTGGCGGAGCGGCAAGCGCCGGCGCGTGGCTTATCATCAGGCTATCCCCCCTTCAGAAATCCGGTAGCACGGGTGCTGCCCAGTCAGGAGCTGTTGCATGAAAGTTTCCGCCATCCAGATGGTGTCCGGCACCTCGGTTGCCACCAACATGATCACTGCCCAGGAGCTGCTGCGCGAGGCCGCCGGCAAGGGTGCCGAGCTGGCGATCCTGCCCGAGTACTTCTGCCAGATGGCGCTGCGCGACGAGCAGAAGCTGGAGCTGGCGGAAGAGCCGGGCCAGGGCCCGCTGCAGAATTTCCTGGCCGAGATGGCGAATGACCTGAACCTGTGGCTGGTGGGCGGCGCAATTCCGCTGCGCAGCGAGGATCCGAATCGTGTCACCAACAGTTCGCTGGTGTACAACCCGGACGGCAAGCAGGTGGCGCGCTACGACAAGATCCACTTGTTCGCCTTTCACCGTGGTGGCGAGAGCTATGACGAGTCGCGTGTGCAAGTGGCGGGAGCCGAGCCGGTGACGTTTGACCTGCCGTCCACGGATGGCCACACCTGGCGTGTTGGCCTGTCGACCTGCTATGACCTGCGCTTCCCGGAGCTGTACCGCCAGCTGGCGGCTGACCTGATCGTGGTGCCGAGCGCGTTTACCTACACCACTGGCCAGTCGCACTGGGAAATCCTGCTGCGCGCACGTGCCATCGAGAACCTGGCCTATGTGGCGGCCCCGGCACAAGGTGGCCGCCATGAAAACGGCCGCCGCACCTGGGGCCAGACCATGATCGTCAACCCCTGGGGCAAGCTGCTGGCCGAACGCGCCAACGATGCCGGCGTGGTGACGGCCAACTGTGACTGGGAGATGATGCAGGAGATGCGCCAGCAGCTGCCGGCGCTGGGGCATCGACGATTGTAAACGCTCTGCGTCTGCCATCTGCCTGATCACCTGCCCCGTACAGCTGGCGCTGGCGGGGCATTGTCATGCTGGCGTCGTGTAGGCTGCCCGGGTAGCCTGGAAATGGCACCATGCGCGAGGCTGGCTATCTGCCTGCTTCTCTTGCCGGTGCACTATCTTTCTGTGACGCTTTTTCATTTAAAGGACCCCCATGCGCGAAGCCCTCATAGCCATGGTCATCATCGCCGGCAGCGCCATGCCGATCCAGGCCGCCATCAACAGCCAGCTGCGCAGTGGCCTGCTCGGCAGCCCGGTGCTGGCCAGCCTGGTCTCGTTTGCCATGGGCACGCTGGCCTTGCTGCTGGTCTACTTTGGCGCGCTGCGCGGTGGCCTGCCCAGCATGGCCGAACTGGGCAAGACGCAGTGGTGGATGTGGCTGGGCGGACCGCTCGGGGCGTTCTTTGTGCTCACCAGCATCCTGGCAGCACCGCGCATTGGCGCGGCCAGCATGATCGTGCTGTTCGTTGCCGGCCAGATCCTGATGGCGCTGGTGCTGGATCACTTTGGCCTGCTCGGCATGCCGCTGCGTGAAGTCAACGCTACGCGCCTGCTCGGTGCCGCGCTGGTGCTGGTTGGCGCGCTGCTCGTCACGCGCGGTTGAGGCATGAAAAAACCGGCTGCGGCACAGGGCCACAGCCGGTTGCATCCGTCAGTCAGGCCAGGCCTGACTTAGGGGATCAATAGGTCAGGATCAGCTGGTAGATCGAGGTCGTACCGCTCACCTCGTTGCCCACCATCAGCAGCGGCTTGCCGTTAGGCGACTGGGCTGCCGGGATAAACGCCAGGCCTTCCGGACCCAGGTCACCCGCCTTCACGGTAGACGGATCCTTGATCGTCCAGTCTTCACGCGTGTTGATGTAATCCACCTGCTCCGGGGCCGTCGGCTTGCTGATGTCATACACCAGCACGCCACCCATGCGCTCCAGGCCGATAAAGGCAAAGGTCTTCTCGCCAATCTTGCCGACAGTCACGCCTTCCGGCTCCGGACCCTTGTTGTCGCTGCGGTTGTCCATCGAGCTGCCAGCTTCGTGGTTGGAGTTGAAGAAGTCCTTGCACGGGATATTGCGTGCCGCACCGGCCTTGCAGCTGTCGCTGGACAGGAACTGCTCCATCGCATCGCCGGAGTCCCATACCAGCTGGCCCTTGTCATTCCAGATCGAGAAGGAGCGCGCACCGTAGGCGTACAGTGCGTCGTACATCAGGCGGTCACCCTTGGGGTCGGCCACGCCGGAGGCGTTGTACATCTTGGGCGAACCGTCGGCGTTGGTCTGGTAGCCCTGCGTCCAGGTCACCGTCAGGCGGCCCAGCTGGTCGTCTTCGCGGCAGTCACCCGGCTTGCCGGCTTCGGCACCGCAGTAGCCAAACACGGCCGGGTTCAGCAGGCCACCCTTGGCCATGGCCGCCAGCTGCGGCGGCAGGTCGTCACCGGCGCGGCCAGACCAGCCCTTGGCGTTGATCAGGTGCTTGGCACGGAACTCCTCGACAAAGCCCTTGCTGGCGTCGCCCGCCCAGTAGGCCTTGTTGTCCTCGCCCCAGGCGCGTGCATCGCCCTCGTTGGCGCTCACCAGATAGGTCTTGCCGTCCACCTCGTAGGCGGCAATCGCATCCGGCAGGAACAGGCCGCGCACGCCAGGCCAGGTGCGGATATCCACCTTCAGGTCGGTATCGCTGGCATCAATGCCATTGCCGTCCTTGCCATGGTCCTTGAAGCCCATCGGCACGATATCGGTCACCTTGGCATTCGCCACATCGATGATGGCGAAGGCATTGTTTTCCTGCAGCGACGCCCAGGCCGTCTTGCCATCGGCCGACACGGCGATGTATTCCGGCTCCAGGTCTTGGGCGGCGGTGGCGTTCGGGCCAAAGACGCGCACGCCCTTCTTCAGCAGCTCGGCCTTGTCAAAGGCCTTGAAATCGGCGGTGCGCACCACCGGCTTGGCCGGATCGCGCACGTCCACCACGCTGATCGAGCCTTCCGGATCGATCTGGTAGTCATCGCTCGGCTCGCCTTCGTTGGCCACCAGCACGGTCTGGCCGTCCGGCGTGAAGGTCAGCATGTCGGGCAGGGCGCCCACTTCGGCCTGGCCCAGCAGGCTCAGGTCGCTGGCCTTGTACAGCGCCAGCAGGCCCTTGTCGGTCTTGGTGGCGGCCTGCACGGCCACGGCCACCAGGCCCTCATGCACGGCCACGCTGTTGATGGAGGCGCCGGGCAGCAGCTTGGTGGCATCGATCGTGCCGATGTGCTCCGGCTTGGCCGGATCCGTCATGTCGATCACGTCCACGGCACCCTTCTGGGCGTTGACGATGAAGCCGCGCTTGCTCTTGGCATCAAACGCCGGGATTTCGGCAGCGCTTTCGCCAAACACGCCGCTGTCATAGGCACCGATCTTTTCCAGCACCACAGTCTTGGGCGTGGCCTCTACCGGGGCAGCGGGAGCAGCAGGCTTGTTGTCATCGCCGCCGCAGGCAGCAAGGGCGGCAGCAGCCACCAGCGACAGCAGCAGGTGGCGGGGGAATGTGGTCAGCTTGGACATGGCAGTTAAAAACAGGTTGAAAGTTCCTGTTTGTAACTGCTCTTTGTTACACATCCGTGAAGCGCCGGAAAACCACCAGGTTCAGGGTGCCGATAGCGGCTCCGCGCCATCCACCTCGGTCGGCACGCGCTGCGCCAGCGCGCACATCAGCTCGTAGCCCAGCGTACCGGCCGCCGCAGCCACTTCGTCAATCGGCAATAGCGCGCCGCCGCTGGAACGGCCCCACAGCGTGATTTCCGTGCCCACACGGGTGTCGAAGTCGGCCGGGATCTGCGTCGTCTCCGGTGTCAGGTCCACCGCCAGCATGTCCATGCTCACGCGCCCCAGCGTGCGGCTGCGGTGGCCGCCCACCAGCACCGGCGTGCCGGTCGGGCAAACGCGCGGGTAGCCATCGGCATAGCCGCAGGCGACGATGCCGACGCGCAGCGACCGTTCTGTCGTGAAGGTGCCGCCATAGCCGATCGCATCGCCGGGCTGCAGTTCACGCACCGCAATCAGCTCGCTGCGCAGGCTCATGGTCGGCTGCAGCTGCCAGTGCGCGATGCCGTGATCGGGAAAATCCGGGCTACTGCCATACAGCGCGATGCCGGGGCGCACCCAGTCGGTCTGTTCGGCAATCTCCGGGTCGCGCAGCAGGGCGGCGCTGTTGCAGACGCTGCGCTCGCCGGGCAGCTCGTCCGTGGCCTGCTGGAACGCCTGCCAGGCGGTGGCAGTGCCGGGCACGGCCACATCGGCGGTGGCAAAGTGCGTCATCAGGCCGATATCTTCCACCTGCGGCAGTGCCTGCAGCCGTGCATAGGCGGCGCGGAAGCGTTCCGGCGCAAAGCCGAGCCGGTGCATGCCGCTATTGAGCTTGAGAAACACCTTGTGCGGCTGCAGCGTCTTGTGGCCGGCCAGCATGTGGATCTGCTCGTCGCTATGGATCGTGTGCCAGAGCCCGAGGCGCGAGCACAGCTCCAGGTCACGCGGATCAAACACGCCTTCCAGCAGCAGGATCGGGCCGCGCCAGCCGAGCTGGCGGATGCGCTGCGCCTCGGCCAGGTCCAGCAGCGCAAAGCCGTCGGCACCACGCAAGCCCTCGTAGGCGCGCTCGATGCCATGGCCATAGGCATTCGCCTTGACGACCGCCCAGACGCGCGCCTCGCCAGCGGCCTGGCGGCAGCGTTGCAGGTTGTGGCTCAGGGCATCGGTATGGATCAGGGCGTGGATCGGGCGTGGCATGGCGGACTCGTTCAGAAGCTCCCGATTATGCGCCCGGCAAACAGAATGCACGGGGATTTTGCCGGCCGTCATCAAACCGCCAGCCAATTGGCGCATACTACGAGGATGTCCTGCCGCAGCGGCAGGCACCCCATTCTGTGTCCGGTCGCCGTGCCGGATGACGTGCCGCATACACTCCCGGCACGCCATATCCGTGAAGGTTTTTCGTTTGATTTTTGCCGATCCCTGCATGTGCACCGGAGCCGCCGACTCATGAAACGCGGCTTCTACACCATCATGGCCGCGCAGTTTTTCAGCTCGCTGGCCGACAACGCCTTGTTCATTGCCGCCGTCGCGCTGCTGCGTGCCAGCGGCTCGCCCGACTGGCAAATGGCAGCGCTGGTGCCGATGTTTGCGCTGTTCTACGTGCTGCTGGCACCCTTCGTCGGTGCCTTTGCCGATTCGCAGCCCAAGGGCCGCGTCATGTTCTACAGCAACGCCTTCAAGGTGGTCGGCTGCCTGGCCATGCTGTTCGGCTCGCACCCGCTGCTGGCCTATGCGCTGGTCGGCCTGGGCGCGGCCGCCTATTCGCCGGCCAAGTACGGCATCCTGACCGAGCTGTTGCACCCCTCGCAGCTGGTGCGTGCCAACGGCTGGATCGAGGGCCTGACGATTGCCTCCATCATCATGGGCGTGTTGTTCGGCGGCCAGCTCATCGGGCCGCACCTGGCACCGCTGCTGCTGTCGATCAACTTCCCCCTGATCGATACCGGCATCAGCTCGCCGGAAAAGGCCGCCATCTGCGTGATCATGTTGATCTATGCGCTGGCCTCGCTGATCAATACCTGGATCCCGGAAACCGGCGTCATCATGCGTCCGTTGCCGCGCAACCTGCTGAGCCTGGTGCCGGATTTCCGCACCTGCAACCGCCGCCTGTGGGACGACAAGCTGGGCCAAATTTCGCTCGCTACCACCACGCTGTTCTGGGGTGTCAGCGGCAACCTGCGCTACATCGTGTTGGCCTGGGCCGCCGCGGCACTCGGCTACAACGTCACGCAGGCCTCCAGCCTGGTCGGCGTGGTGGCCGTGGGCACGGCTGTCGGTGCCATCTGGGCCTCGATGCGGGTGCGGCTGGACCAGGCGCCGCGCGTGATGCCGCTGGGCATCGTCATGGGCCTGCTGGTGATCATGCTGATCTTCGTGCGTGATGTCTGGGTCGCGGCACCGTTCCTGATCGTGCTCGGCGCCATCGGCGGCTACATGGTGGTGCCCATGAACGCGCTGCTGCAGCACCGGGGCCACAACCTGATGGGTGCCGGCCGCTCGATTGCCGTGCAGAACTTCAACGAGCAGGCCTGTATCCTCGGCATTGGCCTGTTGTACACCCTGTCCACCAAGTGGGGCATGACGGCGTTTGGCGCCATCACCGCCTTTGGCCTGCTGGTGGCCTTCAGCATGTGGCTGATCATGCGCTGGCACGCCGCCAACCTGCGCCGCTACCCGCGTGAAGTGGAATCGCTGCTGGAACTGGCGCGCAGCGACAAGCTGCATTGAGCCACCATGCCGGCCGCCTCCCGCACCAGTCTGCTGCCAGCCTGGGCCATCGCCTATAACGCGCTGGTCTGGGGCATTTCCTGGCTGCCACTGCAGCACCTGCAGGGGCAGGGCCTGCACCCGCTCTGGTCCACCGCGCTGATGTACAGCTTGCCGATGCTGTCGCTGCTGCTGTGGCGGCCGCAGTTGCTGCGCGAATTGGCCGGCCAGCGCGATCTCTGGTGGCTGCTGCTGGCTTCCGGCCTGACCAATGCCTGCTTCAACTGGGCCGTCGCTACCGGCGACGTGATCCGCGTCGTGCTGCTGTTCTACCTGATGCCGGTCTGGACCGTGTTCCTGGCCTGGTGGCTGCTGGATGAGCGCCCGACCCGTTCCGCGCTGCTGCGCGTGGTGTTGGCCCTGGCCGGCGTGGTGCTGGTGCTGCAACCCTCTGGCGGCAACTGGCGCGACTGGCAGCTGCCCTTGCCGCAAGGCCAGGCCGATGTGCTGGCGCTGCTGGGCGGCTTCTTCTTTTCCTGCACCAATGTGCTGCTCAACCGCAGCAGCCGCCACAGCTCGCCGCCGGCGCGGGTGCTGGCCATGTTCAGTGGTGGCGTGCTGCTCGGCAGTCTGACCGCCTGGAGCATGCTGCAGCTGGGCCGCATGGGCGTGACGCCGATCCCGGCCGTGGAGTGGGTCTGGGTGTTGCAGGTGGTGCTGTTCAGCCTGCTGTTTGTCTCGGGCAATATTGCGCTGCAGTATGGATCGGCGCGGCTGAGTTCGCACACGCTGTCGCTGATCATGCTGCTGGAAGTGCTGTTCGCCAGCATCTCCTCGGCCTGGCTGGGCTCGGCGCAGCTCACGCTGCAGGTGCTGGCCGGTGGCGTGCTGGTGATGGCGGCTGCCTTGCTGGCGATTCCGCGTCAGGAATCAGCCGGGCATTGACACTGCAGCGTCAGAGATCCACTTCGGCCAGCGCCAGGCGCACGGCCACGTCCGGATAGTCGCGTGCGCCTTCAAAATCGATGGCGACTAGGCCGGCATACATCAGCAGGGCCGTGGTGGCTACGCCCAGATAGCGCAGATAGGGATGGGGAGTGCGGGGCTTGCGGGAGGGCATGGTGTTCTCCTGGGTGGCGGGGGACGATCCATGACATCGTCCATGGCCTGATTGTCCGCGGCAAGCTGCCGCTGGCGTGTCAGTCGATGCCGCGTCCTGTGCCCTGCGCGCCTACTGGAACAGCCGGAACACCAGCGGAATCAGGAACGACCCCAGAATCGCCTGCATGCCCAGCGCCAGGCCGGCAAAAGCGCCGGCTTCTGCATTGATCTGCAGCGCGCGTGCCGTGCCAAAGCCATGCGCCTGCGTACCCAGCGCAAAGCCGCGCACCGGCCAGGAATCGATCTTGCACCAGTCAAACAGGTACTTGGCGGTAATCGCGCCGAACAGGCCGGTATAGAGCACGAAAATCGCCGCCAGTGCCGGCAGGCCGTGGATCGCTTCGGCCACGCCCATCGCTACCGGTGCCGTCATCGCCTTGGGCGACATGGACACGATCAGCTCCCTGGGCAGGCCAAAGGCCCAGCCCAGCAGCACCGCGCTCAGGGCACTGACGGCGCCGCCGATCAGGGCGGCGGTGAGCAGCGCCTTGAAGTAGCGGCGCACCACCTGACGCCGTTGCCACAGTGGCCAGGCCAGCGCCACCACCGCCGGGCCCAGCAAGAAGTGGATGAACTGCGCGCCGGAAAAATAGCGCGGGTAGGGCGTGCCGGTCAGCAGCAGCAGCGCGATCAGCATCGCCACCGAGGTCAGCACCGGGTTGGCCCAGGAGGCATAGCCGGAGCGGGCGTACAGGAAAAAGCCGAACAGGTAGGCCGCCAGCGTTGCCGTCAGGCCAAACAGCGGCATCTCGGACAGGTAGATCCAGAGCTCGACCACGTCATTCATGGGCGGCATCTCCCTGGTCGGCAGACGTACCGCGCAGCAGCGCCCGCAGTACCAGTGCCGTCACCACCAGACCCAGCAGCGTGGACAGCGACAGCACCAGCAGGATGCGACCGCCGTACTGCTCCAGCAGCGGCAGTTGGGTGATCACGCCCACGCTGATCGGTACGAACAGCAGCGAAAAATGCGACAGCAGGAATTCGGCACAGGCCTGCACCGGGCGGCGCAGCGGCTCCCACAGCAGGGCTGGCAACAGCAGTACCATGCCGAGCACCGGCGCTGGCAGCGGCAGGCCGAGCAGTCGCACGATGCCTTCGCCGGCCAGCTGGAACAGCAGCAGGATGGTGAAACCTTTCAGGCCGTCCATGGGGAAATCAAGGCTTGTCGCGGTTCGGGCAGTCGGTCTTCTTGCAGTGGGCGTACAGGCTCAGCGCGTGGTCGTGCAGCTCAAAGCCGTGATCGCGCGCGATATTGTGCTGGCGCTTCTCGATCTCGGCATCGAAGAACTCCTCGACATGGCCGCAATCGAGGCAGACCAGGTGGTCGTGGTGCTCGCCCTGGTCCAGCTCGTACACGGCCTTGCCGTTGTCAAAGCTGTTGCGGCTGAGCAAGCCGGCCTGTTCGAACTGGGTGAGGACGCGGTACACCGTGGCCAGGCCAATCTCCGAGCCTTCCTGCATCAGGATGCGGAACACGTCTTCCGCGCTCAGGTGGCGCTGCTCGGAGTTCTGGAAGATTTCCAGGATCTTCAGGCGCGGGCCGGTGGCCTTGAGACCGGTGCTCTTGATTTCCTCGATATTGCTCATGGTGCTGCCGCTACAATGTCCTTTCGACCGAATAGTGTTCACATCATATCTTCAGGAAGGCATCCCGATGCAGGATCATTCCCAAGCTACTACTCCGCGCCGCAGTATGGCGCGTGCCATGGCCGCCCTGACCGTGGCGGCGGCGCTGCTGGGCAGCGGCTGTGCCCTGTACAAGCCCGAGGTGGCGCAGGGCAACTTCGTCTCGCGCGAGCAGGCGGCACGTCTGGCGCCGGGCATGACGCGCGAGCAGGTGCGCCAGGTACTCGGCACGCCGCTGCTGCAGGACCTGTTCCGCGCCAATCGCTGGGACTACGTGTTCACGCTCAAGGAGCGCAAGGATGTGGAGCGCCTCAACTACCGCCTGAGCGTGTTCTTCCAGGATGATGTGCTGGCCTCGGTAGAGGGCGCCGATACCCTGCCGACCGAGACCGAGTTCGTGCGCGTGCTGGGCCACGACAAGGAATACAAGCCGCGCAACCTGCAGGCCGATCCCGACAAGCTGCAGAGCTTTGCCGAGAAGAACCGCCCGCGTGAAAGCAGCCTGCCGGAGCAGCCTACGGCTCCTGGTTCCACCAGCTTCCCGCCGCTGCCGCAATAAGATTTCTCCCTGTTTTCCGGTTTTTTCATGCAACACCATATTGCCATTGCCGGCGCCAGCGGGCGCATGGGCCACATGCTGATCGAGGCCATTCAGGCCGCCGACGATTGCACCCTGAGCGGTGCGCTGGATATCGCCGGCGCGGCCGCACTCGGCAGCGATGCGGCGGCCTTTACCGGCAAGCCGGCCGGCGTCGCCATCACGGCGGACCTGGCCCAGGGCCTGCAGGATGCCCATGCCCTGATCGATTTCACCCGCCCCGAAGGCACCATGGCGCATCTGGCGGCCTGCCGCGCCGCTGGCGTCAACCTGGTGATCGGCACCACCGGTTTCAGCGACGCGCAGAAGGCGCAGATCGCCGAGGCTGCGCAAGACATCGCCATCGTCATGGCGCCCAACATGAGCGTGGGCGTGAATGTCACCTTCAAGCTGCTGCAGATGGCGGCCAAGGCCATGGCCACCGGCTACGACATCGAGATCATCGAGGCGCACCATCGCCACAAGGTAGATGCCCCGAGCGGCACCGCACTGCGCATGGGCGAGGTTATCGCCGAAGCCATCGGCCGCGACCTGAAGGAATGCGCAGTCTACGAGCGCTACGGTCATACCGGCGAGCGTGATCCGTCCACCATCGGCTTCTCCACCATCCGTGGCGGTGACATCGTGGGCGACCACACCGTGCTGTTTGCCGGCACCGGCGAGCGCATCGAGATCACGCACAAGTCCTCCAGCCGCGCCACCTATGCCGAAGGCAGCCTGCGTGCGGCGCGCTTCCTGGCTGGCAAGCGCAGCGGCCTGTTCGACATGTTCGACGTGCTCGGCCTGCCCAAGGACTGATGCCTGCGGGCGTGATCCGTTCCGGCTTGCGCCCATTCGCCCCATGGAGCTGTTTGCCCAGCGCCCGGCGCTGACCTTCATTCTGCTGCTGGTGTGCAGCAATGTGTTCATGACCTTTGCGTGGTACGCCCACCTGAAGGAGTTGGCGGCGCGTCCCTGGTATATCGCGGCGGTCGTCAGCTGGGGCATTGCCCTGTTCGAATACCTGCTGCAGGTGCCGGCCAACCGCGCCGGCTACACCGTGTTCAGCCTGGGCCAGCTCAAGGTGATGCAGGAAGTCATCACGCTGGCGATTTTCGTGCCCTTCGCCGTGTTCTACATGAAGGAGCCGCTCAAGCTCGATTACCTCTGGGCCGGACTGTGCCTGGTGGGTGCGGTATATTTCATGTTTCGCAGCAACTGACCCTGTCAGGCTGCTGTTTCCCGATTTTTCGCCTGCCAACCGCCAACCGCCAGCCGGCGAGGCCATTCCATGCAAGAAACCTACCAGCACCAAGCGATCGAGGCAGCCATCCAGGCCGCCTGGGGTCAGGATGACGTCTACCGCGTCGTTGAAACCACCGACAAGCCGCCGTATTACGCCTGCTCCATGCTGCCCTACCCGAGCGGCAAGCTGCACATGGGCCACGTGCGCAACTACACCATCAACGATATGCTCACGCGCCACCTGCGCATGAAGGGCCACAGCGTGCTGATGCCGATGGGCTGGGACGCCTTCGGCCTGCCGGCCGAGAACGCGGCGCTCAAGAATGGCGTGCCGCCGGCCAAGTGGACCTACGACAACATCGCCTACATGAAGAAGCAGATGCAGGCGATGGGTCTGGCGATCGACTGGAGCCGCGAAGTGGCGACCTGCGATCCCGAGTACTACCGCTGGAACCAGTGGCTGTTCCTGAAGATGCTGGAAAAAGGCATCGCCTACCGCAAGACCCAGGTTGTCAACTGGGACCCGGTGGACATGACGGTGCTGGCCAATGAGCAGGTGATCGACGGCCGCGGCTGGCGTACCGGCGCGCTGGTCGAGAAGAAGGAAATCCCCGGCTACTACCTGAAGATCACCGATTACGCGCAGGAGCTGCTGGACCATGTGCAGGTCGGCAACCCCAAGGCCACGCTGGACGGCTGGCCCGAGCGTGTGCGCCTGATGCAGGAAAACTGGATCGGCAAGAGCGCCGGCGTGCGCTTTGCCTTCACCCACGATGTCGCCGGTGCCGATGGCAAGCTGATCGGTGATGGCCGCATGTACGTGTTCACCACGCGTGCCGACACCATCATGGGCGTCACCTTCTGCGCCGTGGCGGCCGAGCACCCGCTGGCGCTGCACGCGGCTGCCGGCAACCCGGAGCTGGCCGCCTTCATCGAGAAGTGCAAGCAGGGCGGCACCACCGAAGCCGAGCTGGCGCTCAAGGAAAAAGAGGGCATGCCGACCGGCCTGCACGTGGTGCACCCGATCAGCGGCGAGTCAGTGCCGCTGTGGGTCGGCAACTACGTGCTGATGGGTTATGGCGATGGCGCCGTGATGGGCGTGCCCGGCCATGACGAGCGCGATTTCGCCTTTGCCCTGAAGTACGGCATTCCGATCAAGCAGGTGGTGGATGTGCTCGGTGCCGAGCACTACGATTTCACGCGCTGGCAGGAGTGGTACGCCGACAAGACCAAGGGCATCACCATCAACTCCGACAAGTTCAGCGGCCTGTCCTGCGCCGATGCGGTAGACAAGGTGGCGGCCGAGCTGTCGGCACTGGGTCTGGGCGAGAAAAAGACCACCTGGCGCCTGCGCGACTGGGGCATCAGCCGCCAGCGCTACTGGGGCACGCCGATCCCGATCATCCACTGCGACAGCTGCGGCCCGGTGCCGGTGCCCGAGAAGGACCTGCCGGTGGTGCTGCCTGATGACTGCATCCCGGACGGTTCCGGCAACCCGCTGCACAAGCACGAAGGCTTCCACGCCGGCGTCACTTGTCCGCAGTGCGGCAAGCCGGCGCGCCGCGAGACCGACACCATGGACACCTTCGTGGACAGTTCCTGGTACTTCATGCGCTACACCTGTGCGCAGAACAACACCGCCATGGTCGATTCGCGCACCAACTACTGGATGCCGATGGACCAGTACATCGGCGGTATCGAGCACGCCATCCTGCACCTGCTGTATGCGCGCTTCTGGACCAAGGTGATGCGCGACATGGGCCTGGTGGACTGCGACGAGCCGTTCAAGCGCCTGCTGACGCAGGGCATGGTGCTCAACCACATCTACAGCCGCCGCACCGCCAAGGGCGCCAAGGAATACTTCTGGCCGAGCGATGTCGACCATGTGCTGGATGAGGAAGGCAAGGTCATCGGCGCGAAGCTGAACAAGGCAGTGCCTAGCGCTGACGGCGAGCTGCCGGCGGGCACCGCGATTGACTACGAGGGCGTGGGCACCATGTCCAAGTCCAAGAACAACGGCGTGGATCCGCAGGCGCTGATCGACAAGTACGGTGCCGACACCGCGCGCCTGTACACCATGTTCACCGCACCGCCCGAGCTGACGCTGGAGTGGAACGATGCCGCGGTCGAAGGCAGCTACCGCTTCCTGCGCCGCGTCTGGAACTTTGCCGTCAAGCACCAGGCCGCCCTGCGCGCCGGCATTGCGGCACCGGAACTGGCCGCCATCAGCGCGGCCGGCAAGCAGCTGCGCTTCGAGATCCACACCACGCTGGGCCAGGCCAACTACGACTACGAGCGCATGCAGTACAACACGGTGGTGTCTGCCGTGATGAAGATGCTGAATACGCTGGAAGCCGCCAAGCTGACGGATAGCGCCGACGACCAGGCTGCGCTGGCCGAGAGCTTCTCGATCCTGCTGCGCGTGCTCTACCCGGTGTGTCCGCACGCCACCTGCCACCTGTGGAACGAACTGGGCTACGCGGCTGTCAGCGGTCCGCTGCTGGACGCGCCCTGGCCGGCAGTCGACCCGGCAGCGCTGGTGCAGGACGAGATCGAGCTGATGCTGCAGATCAACGGCAAGCTGCGCGGCAGCATCCGCGTGCCGGCCGATGCCGACAAGGACGCGATCGAGGCGGTTGCGCTGGCGACCGAGGCCTTTGCCAAGTTTGCCGAAGGTGCCCAACCGAAGAAGGTGGTAGTGGTGCCCAAGCGCCTGGTCAACATCGTGGTCTGAGGAGAACGGCATGCAGCGCAGACAGATTCTGGCCATCACGGCATTGGGCGCCAGCAGCCTGCTGGGCGCTTGCGGCTTCCGTCTGCGCGGCAAGGCCTATTACGCTTTTGGTGCCATCTACGTGGCACCGGCCGAGCGCGATACGGTCAACCACTTCGTGCGGCGCATGCTGGGCCACCAGCAGGCGCAACTGGCCAGCAGTGCCGAGAGCGCCGATGTGGTGCTGCGCATCCTGCAGGACCAGCCGAGCCAGAGCACCGAAGTGATTACCTCCAGCGGTCTGGCGCAGGAAGTGACGCTGGGGCTGGCCGTCACCTTTGATGCGGTGGATCGCCAGGGGCGCGCGCTGATGGTACCGGCCACCATCCGCCTGGTACGTGATATCAACTACAGCGAAACCTACCAGCTGTCCAAGGTCGCCGAGATCCAGGGCCTGTACCGCGACATGCGTATCGACGCCGCGCGCCAGATCCTGCGCCGCCTCGACGCCGTACAAGAACCCCGCTGATTGCTGCATGCAGATTTACGCTGACCATCTGGCCGCCCACCTGAAACAGGGCTTGCGTTCGCTTTACACCGTGCACGGCAATGAGCCCTTGCTGGTGCAGGAGGCGGTCGATGCCATCCGCGCCACGGCGCGCCAGTCCGGTTACACCGAGCGCACCTCGCACACGGTGCAGGGCGCGAACTACGACTGGGGCGAAGTGGTGGCGGCGACGCAATCGCTGTCGCTGTTTGCCGATCGCCAGATCGTCGAGATCCATGTGCCTGGCGGCAAGCCCGGCAAGGAGGGCTCGCAGGCGCTGCAGCAGGTCGCCGAATCGGCGCAGGGCAATGACGGCACGCTGGTGATCGTGACGCTGCCGCGGCTGGACAAGCAGACCAAGGCATCGGCCTGGTTTGTCGCGCTGGAAAACCAGGGTGTCACGGTGCCGGTGGAAAGCGTGGAGCGCAATGCGCTGCCGCAATGGATTGCCCAGCGCCTGCGCTTGCAAGGCCAGCATGTGGCGGCCGGCGCCGAGGGCGAGCATGCGCTGCGCTTCTTTGCCGACCGTGTCGAGGGCAACCTGCTGGCGGCGCACCAGGAAGTGCAGAAGCTCGGCTTGCTCTATCCGCATGGCGAGCTCAGCGCGCAGCAGATCGAGGCGGCCGTGCTCAACGTGGCGCGCTACGACGTGTTCAAGCTGAGCGAGGCGGTGCTGGCCGGCCAGTTCGAGCGCGTGCAGCGCATGATGGACGGGCTGCAGGCCGAAGGTGAAAGCGAGGTGCTGGTGCACTACGCGCTGGCCGAGGACATCCGCGCGCTCAAGCGTGTGCGCGAGGCGCTGGACCAGGGCAAGCCGCTGCCAATGGCGCTGCGCGAGCAGCGCATCTGGGGCATGCGTGAGCGCCTGTTCGAGCGCGTGGCGCCGCGCATGACGGCGACCTCGCTGGCGGGCCTGCTGCATGCCGCCCACGTGGTGGACGGCATCGTGAAAGGGATCAAGAGCCCGGATTGGCCGGTGGATAGCTGGCAGGCGCTGCAGCGCCTGGCCTTGCAGCTGTGCCGTCAGGCGGCCGAGGCGCGTCCGCGCTGAACATCCAGGCCTCGGGCCGCAGCTGGCGCATGTCGAAGCCGGTCGGCTGCTGGTACAGGCGCAGGCCGAACTCCGGCAGCTGTGCCAGTACATGGTCGAACAGGTCGCCCTGAATGCGCTCGTACTCGGTCCAGACAATGGTGTTGGTAAAGCAGTAGATCTCCACCGGAATGCCATGCGGTGACGGGTCCATGATGCGCACCATGCGCAGCATGTCCTGGCGGATTTCAGGATGGTTTTCCAGATAGCTCAGCACATAGGCGCGGAAAGTGCCGAGGTTGGTCAGCCGGCGCAGGTTGGCCGGGTCGCCGGCGGCGTCTTTCGGCAGTTGTTCCAGGCGGCGCTGGTTTTCATCGGCAATCGCCACTTCTTTTTCGTGCAGGTAGCCGCGCAGCAGATGCAAGCGGTGCAGCCGGGTGCGCTGCTCGTCGTTCAGGAACTGCACCGAGGTGGCATCGACCGGAATCGTGCGCTTGATGCGGCGGCCACCGGAATCGCGCATGCCGCGCCAGTTGCGGTAGCTTTCCGACATCAGGCGCCAGGTCGGGATCGTGATGATGGTCTTGTCCCAGTTCTGCACCTTGACCGTGTGCAGCATCATGTCCACCACCTCGCCATCGGCACCAGCCTGCGGCATGTCGATCCAGTCACCCACGCGCAGCAGGTCGTTGTTGGCCAGCTGCATGCCGGCGATGAAGGACAGGATGGTGTCCTTGAACACCAGCATCAGCACGGCGGACAAGGCACCCAGACCGGAGAGCAGCAGCAGCGGCGAGCGGTCGATCAGCACCGCCACCACCACGATCAGGCCGCCCATGGTCAGCAGCAGCTTGGCCAGCTGTACATAACTCTTGAGCGACAGCTGCTGGCGCGGCGAGGTCATGGTGTGCAGCGACTGGTAGGCCAGCAGCGCATCCAGCAGGGCGAGTAGCACGCGCACCACGTACCAGACCGCCAGCGCGGACAGCACGCTGGACATCAGCGTGAATACGGTGCCACTGGAAAACGGCGACAGCTGCATGCCGATCTGCACCAGCAGCGGCCCTGGCACACGGGCGGCGCGGCGCAGCACGCGCTCGTCCAGCACCACATGCACGCCGGCGGACAGGTTCTGCAGCCGGCCCATGACCTGGCGGCGCAAGGTCAGCAGAGCGAACTCCAGCAACAGGCGTAGCCCGATGGCCAGCGTCATCAGGCCGGCAAACAGCGTGAACATGCGCAGGCCGGGTGGCCAGGAGGCCGGCAGGGCCAGGGTGAGCTGTTGCAGCAGGACCTGCAGGCTGTCCTGCAGGTTGAGGTCGATGCGTTCAGGCATGGGCAAACAGGTGCGACAGCCGGGGCTGCCGGCCGGGATCGTTAACGGAAATGCGTCATGCAGCTTATCATGGAGGGATGGGCCCCTGTGGCCAGGTTGCCGGATGGGCTGGCAGCCTCCCTGTTATTCCGGATTCCAAGCGTCATGAGTACCGATGTGCATGTCCTGATGCAGCAGATGGGCGAACGCGCCCGCGCTGCCTCCACCCTGATGGCGCGCGCCAGCGCCGCCCACAAGAACACCGCCTTGCGCGAACTGGCACGCCTGCTGGGCGAGGCCGGCGCGCAACTGGCCGAAGCGAATGCAAAAGACATCGCGCGCGCCGAGCAGAACGGCCTGAGCGCGCCGATGGTGGACCGCCTGCGCCTGACGCCGAAAGTGATCGAGACCCTGCAGGAAGGCTGCCTGCAGCTGGCCGCCATGCCGGACGCGATTGGCACCATCAGCGGCATGCAGGAGCAGCCCAGCGGCATCCGCGTTGGCCAGATGCGCGTGCCGATTGGCGTGTTCGGAATGATTTTCGAGAGCCGTCCCAACGTCACCATCGAGGCTGCCAGCCTGAGCATCAAGAGCGGCAACGCCTGCATCTTGCGCGGCGGCAGCGAGGCGATCGATTCCAACCTGGCACTGGCGGCGCTGGTGGCACAGGCGCTGCAGGCGGCTGGCCTGCCGGCTGATGCGGTGCAGATGGTGCCGACTACCGATCGAGTCGCGGTGGGCCGCCTGATCGCCATGCCCGAGTACGTGGACGTGATCATCCCGCGTGGCGGCAAGAGCCTGATCGAACGCATCAGCGCCGAGGCCAAGGTGCCAGTGATCAAGCACCTGGATGGCAACTGCCACACTTACGTGGATGATCCCTGCGATCTGGACATGGCGGTCAAGGTGGCCGATAACGCCAAGACGCAGAAATACAGCCCCTGCAACGCGACCGAAAGCCTGCTGGTGGCCGAGGCCGTGGCAGCTGATTTCCTCCCGCGCATTGGCCGCATCTATCAGGACAAGGGCGTGGAAATGCGCTGCGATGCCGCATCGCGCGCGATTCTGGCAGCCGCGCTGCCGCAGGCGCAACTGGTGGACGCCAGCGAAGAGGACTGGGGCACCGAGTATCTGGCAGCAGTGATCAGCATCAAGGTCGTGGGCGGGCTGGACGAGGCGATTGCGCATATCAACCGCTATTCCTCGCAGCACACCGAAGCGATCCTCACCACCGATCACATCCACGCCCAGCGCTTCCTGCGCGAGGTGGACTCCAGCAGCGTGATGGTCAACGCCAGTACGCGTTTTGCTGACGGCTTCGAATACGGTCTGGGTGCCGAAATCGGCATCAGCACCGACAAGTTCCACGCGCGTGGCCCGGTCGGCATCGAAGGCCTGACCTCGCTCAAGTACGTGGTGCTGGGGCAGGGCGAAGTGCGGAACTGAGTGCTGCCAGCGGCAGCCGGGGCCTAGTCCTCGCTGCCGCGCAGCACCTGCCGCACCACATCGCCGCCAAAGCCGCGGCTGGCGAGAAAGCGCATCTGCTTCGCACGTTCCTGCGGCGTGGCGGGCGGCTGGCTGAACTTGCGCTGCCAGACTTCGCGCGCACGTTCCAGTTCCGTGCCTTCGAGCGTGTCCAGCGCCTGTTCAATGGTGCTGTCGTCCAGGCCCTTGCGGCGCAGCTCCTGCGCGATGCGTGCCGTACCGAGCTTGCCGGCACGGCGATAGACCAGCGATTGCGCGGCGCGCTCGTCGGACTGGAACTGCTTGTGCTGCATCTCGTCCAGCACGGCGTGGATGGCGGCCAGACGCTCTGCCGGCTCCAGGCCGGCTTCCGGGGGCTGGAGTTCGGCTTCGGTCAACGCGTCGGCATGGGCGCGGGCGCGCAGTTCCAGCCAGTGCAGCAGCTTGCGCTCCATCTCGGCACGCGAATAATCGCGCGCTGCCAGCAGCGCCAGCGCCTTGCCCTTGAGCGAGAGGGTGACGGGGCGCATGTCAGCAGCGCTCCCGCCACGACTGGCTGCGATCAGGCCTCGACATCGTCGGTGATGTCGCCATCCACGGTGTCGCTGCTCGTAGCGACGGACGCCATGCCGCTGATGCCCAGGTGTTCGCGCACCTTGTTCTCGATCTCGCGTGCCAGCGCCGGGTTCTCGCGCAGGAACTCGCGCGTGTTGTCGCGGCCCTGGCCGATCTTCTCGTCGTTGTAGGAATACCAGGCACCGGCCTTGTTGACGATGCGTGCCTCGACCGCCATGTCGATGATCTCGCCTTCGCGGCTGATGCCGGTGCCGTACAGGATGTCGAAACGGGCTTCCTTGAATGGCGGCGCGACCTTGTTCTTGACCACCTTGACCTTGGTTTCGCTGCCGACGACTTCGTCCCCCTTCTTGATGGTGCCGACGCGGCGGATGTCCATGCGCACGCTGGAGTAGAACTTGAGCGCGTTGCCGCCGGTGGTGGTTTCCGGGCTGCCGAACATGACACCGATCTTCATGCGGATCTGGTTGATGAAGATCACCATGCAGTTGGTCTTCTTGATGGTGGCAGTGAGCTTGCGCAGCGCCTGACTCATCAGGCGTGCCTGCAGGCCGGGCAGCTGGTCGCCCATGTCGCCTTCAATTTCGGCCTTGGGCGTGAGGGCGGCGACCGAGTCGATCACGATCAGGTCCACCGCGCCGCTGCGCACCAGGCTGTCCACGATCTCGAGCGCCTGCTCGCCGGTATCGGGCTGGCTGATCAGCAGCTCATGCAGCTGCACGCCGAGCTTTTGCGCGTATTGCACGTCCAGCGCGTGTTCGGCATCGACGAAGGCGCAGGTGCCACCGACCTTCTGCATTTCGGCGATGACCTGCAGGGTGAGCGTGGTCTTGCCGGAAGATTCCGGGCCGTAGACCTCGATCACGCGGCCGCGCGGCAGGCCGCCGACACCCAGCGCCACGTCCAGGCCGAGCGAACCGGTGCTGACAGTCTGGATGTCCTGCACGGGCTCGCCTTCGCCCAGGCGCATGATGGTGCCCTTGCCGAACTGCTTTTCGATCTGCGCCAGTGCGGCTTGCAGTGCTTTTGCCTTTTCTGCCTGATCAATCGTGCTCATGGAATGCTCCTGGTTAAATGAGGTGAAAAGTATTATATGTCAAAACATACAGCATGTATGCATGAGCAGGAGTATAGGCGAGGGTAGAATCAAAAAATCATGATTAAAGGGCAGTTTGCATGACTAACTATCTGCAGGAACCACGCTATACCACGGGCGATTGGCGCGCCAGCCATCTGGGCCGCCTGCTCGGCGAAGCCTTGCGCCGCTTTGATGCACGCGTGCTGCAGCTGATGGCACACGATCCCGAAGTGCCGCTGGCGCTGTCCAACTTGGCAGCGCGGCAGCAGGTGAGTGCGGCACATGTGCACATCACGCGGCATTTGTCCTTGCAAGGCAACCGGCTGACCGAGCTGGCCGAGGCTGCCGGCATGCGCAAGCAGGCCATGGCGGCCCTGGTGGACCAGTGCGAGGCCTGGGGCATCGTGCAGCGCGGGCCCGATCCGCGCGATGCGCGTGCGCGCCTGATCGTGTTCACGCCGCAGGGTCTGGCCTGGTTGGGTGGTTTTGAGCGCGCCGTGGCGCAGGCAGAGCGTGAATTTCGTGAGGCGGTGGGGACGGAGGTGGCGACGGTGGTGGCGCTGGGGCTGGAGGTGTACAACCAGTAAGCTAGGCCTGTCAGGGACTGTTGTTCAGGAGAATGGGGAGATCAGAATGAGATAACTGTCTGTACTGTGACATTTTTCACACTTGAGACTTAACCGACTAGCTTGGTTAAGAGATGCAAAAGATTGCAGGGGTTATATAACTTTTTTATGTAAATAGATGCATGCAACATGCTGCATTGGTTGCTTTGTCAATGATGAGGTGGAGACATGAACAAGTCGTATAAATCGGTCTGGAATGAGGCGCTGGGCGCTTGGGTCGCAGTTTCGGAAATAGAGTCGGCGCGTGGCAAGAAGAGCCACAAGGCGGTCCGGTCGGTCTTGGGCTTGTCGACGCCGGAAGACACGGGTGGTGGGCGCAAGTGGATGCTGCTGTCGGCAATGGTTGTGGCTTTGTCGGCTGTGCTGCCGTTGACGGTGCAAGCGCAACCGGTCGTCAAGTGCGAGATCGGTACCGGCGCGAGCAGCCTGCTATGTGATCCAGACAGGACCAATGGCGGCACGACATCGGCTTCCGGTGCCAGCGCGATCGCCATTGGCAAGGCGGCGAATGCGGCTGGTGATAGTGCCGTGGCGACCAACCAGGCGATTGCTGCAGGGCAGACGCACTACTACAGCGTCAACGATGGCGGCGTGCCTCAGGGCAACTACAACAACGATGGTGCCAGTGGCGTGAACTCGGTAGCCGCCGGCGTCAATGCGATGGCTTCCGGCGGCACTGCAGTCGCCATAGGCGACGGGGCATCCGCAAACACGAACGGCTCGCTCGCGTTGGGACGAGGTGCCGAGACCCAGCTGGCGTTTCCGTCCAACCCGA
The DNA here is from genome assembly GCF_036312245.1 of Brachymonas sp. J145. NCBI lineage: Bacteria > Pseudomonadati > Pseudomonadota > Betaproteobacteria > Burkholderiales > Comamonadaceae > Allobrachymonas > Brachymonas sp. J145. The sequence goes on from NZ_JAZDCI010000004.1 coordinate 50,969, forward strand.
GTTCTGTCGGTAATGGCGAGAAATCGGTTGCGATCGGCTTTGGGGCAATCACCGCAGCAACCAGTTCGACGGCAATTGGCTATGGTGCAAAGACCTATGCGATCGACAACCTCCAGCCGCATAGCAGCGTGGCGATCGGTACCAGCTCGCTAGCCGGCGGCGTTGGTTCGACGACAGTGGGGTCGCAGTCCGGCATGGACACACATTCCCATGTCAACCTGGCGCTTGGCTGGAAAGTGGGTAACACGATCTATGGGACGGGGACCAACGTTGCCATCGGCAGCAACGGGACAGGCAGCAATTTGTTTGCCGATACCACCAATGTCCGAAACCAGGTGGCTGGAGAGAGCGTCGCAATCGGCATGAACGCCGGTTCGAACGTCAATGCGGCTCCTACCGGGTACTCCCACTACATGCCAGGACCAGGCCATAGCATTTTCATTGGAAATGGCGCAGGGAGCCCATCCACCGGCGACGTCAATGTGTTTGTCGGTCAACTTGCCGGCAGAAGTACAGTCGGCAGTTCGAACGTCGGCCTGGGTTTGTTCAGTGGTTGGTTTGTTAAGGGAGATCGCAACGTTGGTGTAGGCGAATTCGCAGGCGAAGGCGCAATTGGCAACAACAATTCATCGTATGGCTTCAATGCGGGCTCGCACCTGACTGGCGACGGCAATATTGCCATTGGTGAAAACTCCGCACGAAACACGACTGGCAATTACAACACCGCAATTGGCAAGGGTGCGGGTGCCAACACTATTGGCAGCGACAACCTTGCGTTGGGTAGCGGTGCAAATATGGCGGCGGGGACCGCACCGTTGACCGTTGATCGGGCAGTGGCGCTAGGCCAGAAAGCGGTGGCGGTCGGCAACGACTCAATCGCCCTGGGCACCATGTCCGTGGCAGGCACCACTAGCGGTCGCCATTGGCAAGGGCGCGCAGGCGCTGGGCAACCAGTCGATCAGCATTGGCACGGGTAACGTGGTCACTGGCCACAACTCCGGTGCCATCGGCGACCCGACCTACATCGACGCTGACAGCAGCTACGGGATCGGCAATAACAACGCGATCACCAGTGCGGCACCGAACGCGTTCATCCTGGGCAACAATAACGTTGTCAACTCCAGCAACACATATGTTCTTGGCAGCAACGTCAATAACTCGGCTACTGCTGGCGCGACACCCGTTCCCTACGGCAAGACGGCCGAGAACTCGGTCTATCTGGGTGACAACAGCACGGCCAGTACGGCCAGCGGCATAGGTACGGCCAACCTTACCCGTACCTATACGGCTGGCACCACCACGACAGGGGGCCTGACCGGGACCGTGGATACGGCCACGGTGCAAGGCATCACCTACGGCGGCTTTGCCGGTAAGACCAGCGTGGGTGCGGTGTCGGTTGGCGCAGCCGGCGAGGAGCGCCGCATCCAGAACGTCGCTGCGGGTGAAATCAGTGCCACCAGCACCGATGCCATCAACGGCAGCCAGCTGTATGCGACGGCCGACAAGCTGGTCACGACTGGCCTGAACTTCACTGATGCCGCCGGCACCAATATCGTGCACAAGGATCTGGGTGGCACGCTGCCCATCATTGGCGCGACGACTCAGGTGGCGGCAGGCCTGTCGGCTGATGCCGCAGTAGCCGGACCGTACACGGCCAAGAACGTGCAGACGTTTGCCGATAAGGCGACTGGCCAGATTCAGGTGCAGATGGCAGATAACCCGGTGTTCTCGAACGTGCAGGCCACGACGCTGACCACCACGGGAGCGGTGAATGTCGGTGGTCCGTTGACAGTGACGGGCGGCACAACGCTGAACGGCCCGCTGGTGGTGAACAACACGGCAACTTTCAACCAGGGTGCCGACATGGCCGGCAACAAGATCGTCAACGTAGCCAAGGGCACCGATGATACCGATGCCGTGAACGTCAGCCAGCTGAACCAGCTGAAGACAGATGGCCTGAACTTCAGTGGCAACGAGGGCAGCACGGAGCACCGTGATCTGGGCCAGACGCTGGCGATCCGCGGCCTGGCATCGGCGGCAGGCAGCTATAGCGGCACCAACCTGAAGACGGTGACCGATTCTGCAACGGGCGCGATCCAGCTGCAAATGGCGGATTCGCCCAAGTTTGGCAATGTGACCATCAACGCCGACGGCGGTGGCAAGATCACTGGCGTGACGGCCGGCACGGCGGCGACCGATGCGGTCAACGTCAGCCAGCTCAACAGCGTGCAGCAGATCGCCAACAAGGGCTGGAACCTGGCCACTGACACGGGTACCGCCAGCAACGTCAAGCCCGGCGATACCGTGCAGCTGACCAACATCGATGGCAACATCCTGATCAGCAATATCGGCAACACGGCGACCTTCAATCTGGCCAACAACCTGAACGTTGACAGCGTGAATGCCGGCGGCACCGTCATCAACAACGAGGGCCTGACCGCAGGCAACACCAAGGTCACCAGCAACGGCCTGGAGATCAATGGTGGCCCGAGCGTGACCCAGGGCGGCATCAATGCAGCCGGCACCACCATCAGCAACGTCAAGGCCGGCGTGGCAGATACCGATGCCGTCAACTACGGCCAGCTGAAGGACGTGGCGGCTGTGGCCAATGCCGGCTGGGACATCGGCAATGCCGCTGGCAAGGTCGGCAACGTGGCCCCAGGCAAGCGCGTGGACTTTGTTGCAGGTAACACCAGCACGCGTGTGGATGTAACGCAGGATGCCACCGGCACGTCCAAGGTGACGGTCTCGGCTGCTCCGTCTGCGCTGCAGTACACCACGACCAACACCGCAGCCGGTGGCAACACGCCCGCGGCAGATCCGTTCACCAGCACCAGCCAGGTGACGCTGGTCGGCCCGAATGGCGATACCAGCAGCGGCGTCACGATCAACAACGTGGCACCGGCGACCCTGTCGGCTGACAGCAAGCAGGCCGTGAATGGCAGCCAGCTGCACCAGACTGGCCAGAACATCGCCAACGTGCTAGCACCTACAACGCCACGACCAACACCGTGAATGCGGGCCTGAATGTGGGAGGCAAGACCTACACCACGGTCAACGACGCGCTGCAGGCAGTGGACCTGACTGTCAATCCGGGCTGGAACCTGCAGGCCAATGGTGGTACCAGCAGCCATATCGCTGGCAATGACACTGTCAACGTGATCGATGGCAAGAACACCACGGTGTCGCTGCGCGACAAGCAGCTGCAGGTGAACGTGGTGGACAACCCGACCTTTACCGGCGAAGTGACCTTGCAGGGCGGAACTACCGTGGGCGATCACCTGACGGTGCAGAAAGGTGCCACGGTGAACATGGGCGGCAACACGATCAACAACGTGGCTCCAGGCGAAGTCAGCGCGACCAGCACGCAGGCCGTCAATGGCTCCCAGTTGTTTGCCGTCGATCAGAAGATCAGCAATCTGGGTGACCAGATCAACGGCGTCGCCAAGGATACCTATGCCGGCGTCGCCAATGCCATTGCTACGGCCTCGATCCCGCAGGTGACGATGCCGGGTGCCAAGGGCGTGGCTGTAGCCGGTGGTACCTACCATGGCCAGTCCAGCATGGCGGTGGGTGTCTCCGGCATGTCGGACAACGGCAAGTGGATCTTCAAGGGCAACCTGTCGACCAACACGCAAGGGCACCTGGGTGCCGGCGTAGGTGCGCTCTACCAGTGGCGCTGACGGGATCCGGCGTCACGCCTGCCGCGTGACGCCGACCCGGATCATGGATTCAATACATTCAATCTGGAGCAAAGAACATGAACAAGCACACACTGGGCCGCCTGACGGGCGCACTGCTGACCGTGGTAGCGGCCGCCGGACTGGCCGCCTGTACCTCCACCGTGAGCCGTGGCGTGAATGACCAGGGCCAGGCCGACGAGATTATCTTCCCTGACATCGACAAGACCTCGGGCATCCACGAAGGCATCTTCCCGAACGTGGAAAACCTGCGCAAGATCAGCAATGGCGTCACCAAGGATGACCTGTACTACCTGATCGGGCGTCCGCACTTCCGCGAGACCCTGGGCGCGCGCGAATGGGACTACGTGATGAAGTTCCGCGAAGTGCCGCATGGTCCAGTCACGATCTGCCAGTACAAGGTGATCTTCGACAAGGACATGAAGGGCCAGTCCTTCTACTGGGCCCCGGAGGATTGCGCACGCTTCGTGAATGGCCAGCCGCTGGCAGCGCCGGCCAAGTCGCACGTGATCAGCCTGAAGGGCGATACGCTGTTCCGTTTTGACGGTTCGGCACTGGCTGACATGCTGCCGGGTGGCCGCTCCGAACTGGACCGCCTGGCCGGTGAGCTGCGCCAGCTGGACAGCAACTCGCACATGCGCGTGGTGGGCCATACCGACCGACTGGGCAGCGATGCCTACAACCTGGCGCTGTCGCAGCGTCGTGCAGAAACCGTGCGTCGCTATCTGGTCGATCAGGGCGTGCCCGCGGCCAACATCTCTGCCGCAGGCATGGGCGAAAGCCAGCCGGTGGTGCAGTGTACCGATACCGCGCGCGCAGCACTGGTCGCCTGCCTGCAGTCGAACCGCCGCGTTGATGTGGAGATCAGTGGCGCGCGCTGATCGTTATCCCCTCGCCGGATGAAGGGAAACCGCATGCATGTACTGCATGCGGTTTTTTCATGGGCGAGGAGCCGGGCGGGCGCTGCTGCGCCCGATGATCAGCTGTTGTCTTCGCCGCGCTTGTCAGAATGCGCCTGATACGCCTTGCCACGTCCGCGTGCCGAGGCGTGGATCTTCATGTTGACCGGATCCTGCTTCAGCACGTTCTGGCGCAAGGCTGCCGGCTGGATGTCGGTCGGCATCGCGCCATGCGCCTGGGCACTGGCCTTGCCGCTGATATCGGTGTGCTGCTCCATGGCATCGTGCAGCGGGTTGTCGTGCGCCTCGCGTGAGGCCGCCAGGGCATCGCGCACATCCTGCTTCAGGGTTTCGATGTCCATGGCCGGACTGTCATCGGCAGCGGCCTGGCGGGTCTGCTTGCGTTTGGCTCCGGACTTCTTGCCCATCACCTTGCCAGCGGTTTCGGTCACCTTGTCCAGGCGCAGCTGGAAACGCTGCAGCACATCGGCCAGCACGTCGGACTTGAGTTGTGTGCGGGCGTTTTCACCACCGTGCTGGGAGCGTGCCGTCTTGCCTTCGGCGGTGCGGCTGGTCCGGGTTTCCACCGTCTGGCGGCGATACAGGTCACGGTACTTGTCGCGCAGGCTGCGGCTACGGTCAATCGCCTTGCGCAGCTGCTGGACACTCAGCTGGCCGATCGACTGGCGGCGGCTGTCCTGGAACAGGCTCAGTTCATCAGGGGTCAGCAGCGGGCGGACTTGGCGCAGGGTATAGGTCGTCATGGCGTGTCTCCTTCTCGTGTTGAACCATGACTTCAGCCTAAATGGCCAGGGCGCATGCCGGTGTCAGACAAGGGCGGACATGGCTGTAGTGCCAAGCGTGCAATCTGTCTGCAGGATGGGCGCATCAGTGGCAAATATCACGACCGTTCACAAATTGCTGCGGCGCGTCATCCTTCCGTAACGTCATAGGGAGTAAGATTGCTGCGTTGCAACAAAATTGAAGAAGAACACCATGAACCTCCACGACCTGCCCACCTCCCTCGAAGAGACCCTGTTCAACCCGGCCGCCGTGCGTCTGGATGGCAAGCGCATCCTGATCCTGGGCGTGGCCAATGCCAGCTCCATCGCCTACGGCTGTGCCGCTGCCATGCGCAGCCTGGGTGCCGAGCTGGCGCTGACCTACCTGAATGACAAGGCCAAGCCGCATGTGCAGCCGCTGGCCGAGCAGCTGGGCGTGGCGCCCGAGCTGTTCATGCCGATGGACCTGCGCCAGGAAGGCTCGCTGGAGGCGGTGTTCGAGACCGTGCGCCAGCAGTGGGGCAAGCTGGATGCCGTGGTGCACTCGATTGCCTTTGCCCCGGCACAGGACCTGCACGGTCCGCTGGTGGACAGTTCGGCCGACGGCTTCCTGCAGGCCATGGACATTTCCTGCCACTCCTTCATCCGCACCGCCAAGCTGGCGGTCCCGCTGATGACAGATGGTGGCCAGCTGATTTCCATGAGCTACCATGGTGCCCAGGAAGTGGTGGACAACTACGGCCTGATGGGCCCGGTCAAGGCGGCGCTGGAGTGCACCGTGCGCTACTTGGCCAACGAGCTGGGCGAGCAGAACATCCGCGTCAACGCCGTGTCTCCCGGCCCGATGCGTACCCGCGCCTCCTCCGGCATCAACGAGTTTGACGCCCTGATCGAGGACGCCGTGACGCGCGCCCCGCTGGGTCGCCTGGTGACGCTGGAAGAAGTCGGTTATGCCGCTGCCCAGCTGTGCACCCTGGCCGGTAGCGGCCAGACCGGCAGCGTGGTCTATGTGGACGGTGGCCACAACATCAAGGCCTGATTCCCGTCGGCTTGCATGACAAGGGCGCGCTGGCAACAGCGCGCCCTTGTTGTTTCCGGAAGGCCGGATTCAGCGCCGCGTGGCGGGGCTGGTCGGTGATTGCGGTGTGCTGGCGGCAGCCGCGCCGGAAGCGGCGCTCGCTGGCGGACGTGGCTGGAAGATCTGGTACAGCGCACCCGCCGGTGCCGGCAGGTAGGGACTGCTGGCCGGTGCTAGGGTTGCCGCGGCAGAAGCCGGCGACGAAGCCGCAGAGGCCGGCGTAGTGGCCGCTGCCGGGGCGACATTGGCAACGGTAGCGGCTGGCAACGGCGCGCTCGCCATGGCCTCGGTGCTGCGCACCGCCATCGGCAGGCCGTTGCCGTTCTGCGTCAGCATCGCCGTGCCCTTGGGGGGCCAGGGCATGTCGGCCACGCGCAGCGGCGTGCCCATCGGGCGGCTGCTGCGGCCGACCGAGGTGGCGGCGATATCGGCTTCGTTCGGGTATTGGCCCATCAGCCAGTAGTCGAGCACGCGGCGCGCGATCGGGGCTGCGGCGGTGGCACCAAAACCGGCGTTTTCCACGATCACGGCCACGGCAATCGTCGGATTGTCGGCCGGCGCAAACGCCACGTAGAGCGAGTGGTCACGCTTGCGCTCGGCCAGTGCGGCCGCGTTGTAGCGCTGGCCCTGCGCAATCGATACCGCCTGGGCAGTACCGGTCTTGCCGCCGCTCAGGTAGCCGGCACCGGCAAACACGCCGCGGCCGGTACCTTCCAGCGTCACGCCCACCATGCCGTTCTTGACCATGGTGATGTGCTCGGGCTGGTAGCCCAGGTCCTGCGCCGGGTCCCGCTCCGGCGTGTGCAGCTGGCGCGTTTCCGGATCCTGCAGCGATTGCACCACGCGCGGCTCGTACTTGTGGCCGCCGTTCACCAGCGTCGCCAGCGCATTCGCCAGCTGCAGCATGGTGAAGCTGTTGTAGCCCTGGCCAATGCCGAGCGAAATCGTCTCGCCGGCCAACCACTTCTGCTGGGCCGCGCGCTTGTAGGTGTTGCGCTTCCATTCCGGGCTCGGCAGGATGCCGCGCGTCTCGCCGCGCATGTCGATGCCGGAGGACTGGCCAAAGCCGAGCGGTGCCATGAAATCATGGATCTTCTGCACGCCCATCTCGTGCGCCAGCGAGTAATAGTAGACGTTGCTCGACTTGACGATGCTGCGGTGCAGGTTGACGCTGCCCAGCGCATGGCCGCTGCGGAAGCGGTGGCTGCCGAACATGTAGTAGCCGGGATCGTGGATCGTGGTGCCGGCGGTGCGGGTGCCGGTTTCCAGTGCCGCCAGCGCCATGAAGGGCTTGTAGGTGGAGCCGGGCGGGTAGGTGCCGCGGATCGCGCGGTTCAGCAAGGGCGTGTCCGGCGAGTTGTTCAGCGCATTCCAGCTCTCGTGGTCGATGCCGTCGACAAACAGGTTGGGATCGAAGGTCGGGGCGCTGACCAGTGCCAGCACCTGGCCGTCACGCGGATCGATCGCCACCAGCGCGCCACGGCGCTTGCCGAACAGCTGCTCCACCATCATCTGCAGCTTGATGTCGACCGACAGGATCACGTTCTGTCCCGGCGTGGACGGGGTGCTGGCGAGCCGGCGCACGACAAAGCCGCCGGCGGTGGTTTCCATCTGCTCGCGGCCGGAGGTGCCGTGCAGCTGCTCCTCGTAGGCCTGCTCCACGCCGAGCTTGCCGATATGCTCGGTGCCCTTGTAGTTGTCGGCCAGGTCGCTGTCCTCGATGCGTTCCTTCTCGCGCTGGTTGATGCGGCCGATATAGCCGATCAGATGGCTGCCGGCTTCGGTGTACGGGTAGTAGCGGTAGAGCCGGGCATTGATGGCCACGCCCGGAAAACGGTAGCGCTGTGCCGAGAAGCGCGCGATTTCTTCCTCGCTCAGGCGGCTGCGCAGCGGCACTGCCTCGAAGCTGCGGCTGTCCTGGCGCAAGCGCTTGAAGCGGCGCCGATCGGCATCGGAAATCGGGATGATCTCGGCCAGCGCATCAATCGTCTCGTCCACGTCATCGATCTTGCTGGGCGTCAGCTCCAGCGTGTAGGCCGAGTAGTTGGTCGCCAGCACGATGCCGTTGCGGTCCATGATCTGGCCGCGGCTGGGCACGATCGGCAGCAGGGCGGTGCGGTTGCGTTCGGCCTGTTCCAGGTAGGTGTCGTGGCGCGCGATCTGCAGCACGCTCCAGCGCCAGACCAGCAGGCTGAAGCAGATCAGCACCAGCGCGCCCATGGCCAGCAGGCGCAGCCGGAAGGCGCTCTGCTGCGCCTCGGCGTTGCGGATATCACTGGCGGAATGCAGTCCGGACATCATGGCCACAGGCGGCTCACAGTGGACGCGTCAGGTCGCGGTCGGGCGCGAGGCGCTGCGGTGCCAGCAGCAGCAGGCTGATGAAGGGCCACAGCACGGCCTCGATCACCGGCGCCAGCAACAGCGACCAGCCGGGAAAATCGCCACCGGCAATCAGGCGCAGCAGCCACAGGCAGCCATGGCCCAGCAGCAGGATGCCGAACACCTGCAGCATCTGCGACCAGGGCGAGAACCATTGCAGGTGGCGGCGCGACAGGTGCATCAGGCAGGCCACGATGCTGTAGGCCAGCGCGTGCATGCCGAGCAAGGTCGTGTGGTGCACGTCCATCACCAGCCCGCACAGGAAGGCGATCGTCACGCCGACGAACAGCGGCTGCTGCAATACCCAGAAGGCCAGCACCAGCAGCAGGATGTCGGGCACCCAGGGCGTGCGGCCAAACGGCAGCAGGTTCAGCAGCAGCGCCACGAACAGGCTGCCGACGATGAACCAGGGCTTGACGGGCAGCAGCAGCTGCTCGGTGCGGTGCAGGCTCATGGCGCGCTCCCTGTCGATGCCGGCTGGCTGGCGGCATCAGCCGCGGCTGCGGCGGCCTCCTGCTGCACCACCGGTTGCGGATCCAGCACCAGCACATAGCCGAGCGCCAGCGGGCGTGCCGAAGGCTGCACCTGCACGCGCGAGAACGAGGTGCTGCTCTGGCGTTCGACCACGGTCACGGTACCGACCGGCAGGCCGGCCGGGTAGATGCCGCCGCTGCCGCTGGTGGTGAGCACGTCACCGACCTGGAAATCGGCATTGTGCGAGACAAAGCGCACTTCCAGCATGCCGGCTTGGGAAGCTTCGCCATCGCCAAAGGCCAGGCCACGCTGGCCGCTGCGCGTGTTGAGGATGGGCACGGAATACTCGGGGTTGTCGATCAGCGAGACTTCGCTGCTGAGCGGGAACACGCGGATCGTCTGGCCGAGCAGGCCGGTGGAGTCGATCACCGGCGAGCCCAGTGCCACGCCCTGGGCGCTGCCCTTGTTGATGACGACCTTGCGCGTGAACGGATCGGGCGCGATATAGACGATCTCGGCGGCGCGTGCCTGGATCGGCAGCGCCTGCTGCAGGCTGAGCATCTGGCGCAGTTGTTCGTTTTCACGCTGCAGCAGCTCGGCGCGCTGGGCCTTGAGTGCCTGCTGTGCAATCAGCAGGGCGGCCTGCTCCTGGCTCTGGCGCGCGCTGTCCAGCGTGGTGACGTAATCGCCCATCAGGTTGACCGATTTCACCGGTTGCGCGCTCAGCCACTGCAGCGGCGCCAGCACGGTGGCCAGCACCGATCGCGCCGAATTGCCCACCTGAAAGCGGCTGTCGGCCAGCATCAGGAACACCGCCACGATGGCGGCGATGCCCAGTTGGGTCAGGGGAGACGGCCCGCGATGGAACAGGCGGGGCGTGCTGCGTTCCAGGGTGTCCAGGGCCATGGCAGGCGTATCTGGCAGAACCGGCGTGCAGCCGGCTCCGACAGAACTCAGTCGTCGGTGAAGATGCTGCCGAGGCGGTCCATGCGCTCCAGCGCGATGCCGCAGCCGCGCACCACGCAGGACAGCGGGTCTTCGGCCACCAGCACCGGCAGGCCGGTTTCTTCGGCCAGCAGGCGATCCAGGTCACGCAGCAGGGCGCCACCGCCGGTCAGCATCATGCCGCGGTCGGCAATGTCGGCACCCAGTTCGGGCGGGGTCTGCTCCAGCGCGGTCTTGACGGCGCTGACGATCTGGTTGAGCGGCTCGCTCAGCGCCTCGAGGATCTCGTTGCTGCTGATGGTGAAGCTGCGCGGCACGCCTTCGGACAGGTTACGGCCCTTGACTTCCATCTCCTTGACTTCGGAGCCGGGGAAGGCAGAACCGATTTCCTTCTTGATCGCCTCGGCGGTCTGCTCGCCGATCAGCATGCCGTAGTTGCGGCGGATGTAGTTGATGATGGCGTCGTCGAAACGGTCGCCACCGACGCGCACGCTGCCCTTGTAGACCATGCCGCCCAGGCTGATCACGCCGACTTCGGTGGTACCGCCGCCGATGTCGACCACCATCGAGCCGCTGGCTTCGGACACCGGCAGGCCGGCACCGATGGCGGCGGCCATGGGCTCCTCGATCAGGAACACGTCGCTGGCGCCGGCGCCAAGGGCCGCGTCACGGATGGCGCGCTTCTCGACCTGGGTCGAGCCGCAGGGCACGCAGACAATGATGCGCGGGCTGGGGCGCAGCACCGAGCGCGGATGCACCATCTTGATGAACTGCTTGATCATCTGCTCGGTGACGACGAAATCGGCGATCACGCCGTCCTTCATCGGGCGGATCGCGTCGATGTTGCCGGGCACCTTGCCAAGCATCGCCTTGGCGTCACGGCCGACGGCCTGGATCACCTTGCGGCCGTTGGGGCCGCCTTCGTGGCGGATCGCCACGACGGAGGGCTCGTCCAGGACGATGCCCTTGTCACGGGTGCAGATCAGGGTGTTGGCGGTGCCGAGGTCGATGGCCAGGTCAGTCGAGAAGTACCGGCGGAAACCAGAAAACATGGGTAGGATCCTTCAAGCCCGTCGCAAGAGATGCCTGCGGCGGCGCTGCATATGGGGGAAGTGTCTGTTTCGGGAAGGGGATGCGGGCGCTGCGGGCACCATGGCGATCGTCTTGGACAGGACGTTGGCAACGGCATTGCGCACGGCCATTCGCAGACCGGTTCCAAACCTAGGATAATACCTTATCCGCCGTATTGCGTCAGTATCCGAACGTCACTTTTGGCGTCCGGTCAAGCCCTTTTGTTGCATTGCACCATCAGCCCTGCAGCAGCTGCCCGGCACTGGCGTGGCGTTCATCCGACAAGAGATTGCTCCATGTCCCTTACCGCAGAAAATATCGCCTCCATTGCCAAGCTGTCCCGGCTGTCGCTGACCGCCGAGGAAAGCCCGCGCCTGCAGGATCATCTCAACCAGTTTTTCGACACCGTGGTCGGTGCCATGCAGGAGGTGGACACCACCGGCGTGCAGCCGCTGGCACACCCGACTGACGTGATGCAGGAAGTGGCCCTGCGCCTGCGCGACGACGTCGCCAGCGAACCCAACCAGCGCGAAGCCAACCAGCGCAGCGCCCCGGCGGTCGAGAACGGCCTGTTCCTGGTGCCCAAGGTGATCGAGTAAGGCCGCGTGCCTCCCACAGACCCGCAACAGATTTCCACCATGAGCGAATTCCACACCCAAACCGTGGCCGGACTGGGCCGCCTGCTGCAGAGCGGCCAGGCCAGTGCCACCGAACTGGCGCAGCATTTCCTGGCCCGTAGCCAGGCCCGCGCCGATATCAACGCCTACCTGAGCATCGATGCCGATGCCACGCTGCAGCAGGCAGCCCAGGCCGATGCGCGCATCGCCGCCGGCCAGGCCACGCCGCTGACCGGCGTGCCGATCGCGCACAAGGACGTGTTCGTCACGCGCGAGTGGCCGACTACCGCCGCCAGCAAGATGCTGGAAGGCTACCGCAGCCCGTTTGACGCCACCGTGGTGGCACGCCTGGGCTTTGGCAACCAGGACCAGGGCGGTCAGGATGCCGGTGCCGGCATGGTCACGCTGGGCAAGCTGAACATGGACGAATTTGCCATGGGCGCGGGCACCGAAAACTCCGCCTTCGGCAAGACGCTCAACCCCTGGGACCTGACGCGTGTGCCGGGTGGCTCCTCGGGCGGCAGCTCGGCGGCGCTGGCGGCGCAGCTGGCCCCCTGTGCCACCGGCTCCGATACCGGCGGCTCGATCCGCCAGCCGTCCTCGTTCTGTGGCGTCACCGGCATCAAGCCGACCTATGGCCGCGTCAGCCGCTACGGCATGATTGCCTACGCCAGCAGCCTGGACCAGGCCGGCCCGATGGCACACACGGCCGAGGACTGCGCGCTGCTGCTGAGCGCCATGAGCGGTGTGGATGCCGACCGTGATGCCACGTCGCTTGATGTGCCGGTCGAGGATTACAGCCTGAAGCTGAACGACAGCATCGACGGCCTGCGTATCGGCGTGCCGCGCGAGTTCATGGACGAAGGCCTGAGCGACGACGTGCGCGCCGCCGTGCAGGAGGCGCTGAAGGAATACGAAAAGCTGGGCGCGAAGCTGGTGGACATTTCCCTGCCGCTGGTGCCGGTGAGCATTCCGGTCTACTACATCATTGCCCCGGCCGAAGCCAGCAGCAATTTGAGCCGTTTCGATGGCGTGCGTTACGGCCATCGTGCTGCCCGGTACGGTGATTTGACCGACATGTACGAGAAGACACGCGAAGAAGGTTTTGGTGAAGAGGTCAAGCGCCGCATCCTGACCGGCACCTATGTGCTGAGCCATGGCTACTACGATGCCTACTACCTGAAGGCACAGCAGATCCGCCGCTTGCTGGCCGAGCAGTTGCAGCAGGCGTTTGCCCAGTGCGACCTGATCGCCGGCCCGGTGGCCCCGCGTGTGGCCGGCAAGCTGGGTGCCGAGAAGAGCCCGCTGGATGATTACCTGGCCGACATCTACACGCTGTCGGCATCGCTGGCCGGCCTGCCGGCGATGAGCGTGCCGGCCGGTTTCGGCGAGGCCGGCATGCCGGTTGGTCTGCAGTTGATTGGCAACTACCTGCAGGAAGGCCGCCTGCTGAACGCCGCCCACCGCTTCCAGCAAGCCACCGACTGGCATCAGCGCGCGCCGCAAGGAATCTGAGCACCATGAGCAAGAGCACAACGCAACTCGTCCAGGGCTATGAAGTCGTGATCGGCTTCGAGACGCATGCCCAGCTGTCGACCCAGAGCAAGATTTTCAGTCGCACCAGCATCGCCTTTGGTGCCGAACCCAACACCCAGGCCAGCGCCGTCTGCCTGGCGCTGCCGGGCACGCTGCCGGTGATGAACCGTGCCGTGGTTGATCGCGCCATCCGCTTCGGTCTGGCAGTGGGTTCGCATATCGCGCCGCGCAGCATTTTTGCGCGCAAGAACTATTTCTACCCGGACCTGCCCAAGGGCTACCAGATCAGCCAGTTCGAGATTCCGGTGGTGCAGGGCGGCGAGGTATCGTTCTACGTTGGTGACGAGAAGAAGACGGTGCGCCTGGTGCGTGCCCACCTGGAAGAAGATGCCGGCAAGTCGCTGCACGAGGATTTCATCGGCCAGAGCGGCATCGACCTGAACCGCGCCGGCACGCCGCTGCTGGAAATCGTGACCGAGCCCGACATGCGCAGCACCGAGGAGGCCGTGGCCTATGCCAAGGAGCTGCACAAGATCGTGACCTGGATCGGCATCTGTGACGGCAACATGCAGGAAGGCTCGTTTCGCTGCGATGCCAACGTCAGCGTGCGCAAGCCGGGTGAGCCGCTGGGCACGCGCCGCGAGATCAAGAACCTCAACAGCTTCCGCTTCATGCAGCAGGCGATCGATTACGAGATCCGCTGGCAGATCGAGCAGCTGGAAGACGGCTACGAGATCCAGCAGGCTACCGTGCTGTTCGATCCCGACACCGGCGAGACGCGCGCCATGCGGACCAAGGAAGATGCGGCCGATTACCGCTATTTTCCCGATCCCGACCTGCCGCCACTGGTGATTGCGCCTGAATGGGTGGCGCAAGTGCAGGCCGACATGCCGGAACTGCCGCGCCAGATGGCCGAGCGCTTTGTCCATGATTACGGTCTGCCCGAATACGATGCCAGCCAGCTGACGCTGAGCCGCGACATGGCGGCCTTCTTCGAGCAGGTGGCGCAGGCCAGCGGCCAGCCCAAGCTGAGCAGCAACTGGGTCATGGGCGAGCTGTCGCGCCGCCTGAATGCCGACGAGATCGAGGTCGCGCAAAGCCCGGTATCTGCCACGCAGCTGGCGGCGCTGATCCAGCGCATTGCCGACAGCACCATCAGCAACGCCGCCGGCCGCCAGGTGTTCGAGGCGCTGTGGACCGGTGAAGGCAACGAAGTCGATGCCCTGATCGAGGCCAAGGGCCTGAAGCAGATGAACGATACCGGCGCGCTGGAAGCCATCATCGACGAGGTGATCGCGGCCAACCCGGGCAACGTCGAACAATACAAGGCGGGCAAGGACAAGGCCTTCAACGCCTTGGTCGGCCAGGTCATGAAGGCCAGCAAGGGCAAGGCCAACCCGGGCCAGGTCAACGCGCTGCTGAAGCAGAAACTGGGCTGAGCCCCGCATCGATACGGAGACACGCGATGTCCATGCAATTGACGATTCTCGGCTGCGGCAACATGGGCCGCGCCATCCTCAGCGGCGTGCTGCGTGCCGGCCTGGTGCCGGCGCAGCAGGTGCGCATCACCTCGCTCAACGCCGCCGATGCGCAGTCCATGGCCGACGAGCTGGGCGTGCAGGTGGCTGCCAGCAACACCGAGGCGGTGCAGCAGGCCGATGTCATCATCCTCGGCGTCAAGCCGCAGCAATATGCCGATCTGGCGGCCGAGATCCGTCCGCAGCTCAAGCCCGGCGTGCTGCTGGTATCGATTGCCGCCGGCATGACGATGGAGCGCCTCGAAACCATGTACGGCAGCGAGGCCAGACTGTTCCACGTGATGCCCAACACGCCGGCGCTGATCGGCCAGGGCATGACGGCGATCGCGCCGAATGCGCCGGTCACGCCGGATGAGCTGGAACTGGTCAAGTCGCTGTTTGCGGCCTGTGGCGAGGTGGTGCAGATTGGCGAGAAGGACTTCAGCGCCTTCATGGCGCTGGCTAGCTGCTCGCCGGCCTTCATCGATATCCTGATCGAGTCCATGGCCGATGCCGGCGTCGCTGCCGGCCTGCTGCGCGCCGATGCCCAGCGCATCGCGGCCCAGGCTGTGGCCGGATCGGCCCGCATGGTGCTGGACACCGGCGAGCACCCCGGGGTGTTGAAAGACCGGGTCTGCTCGCCCGGCGGCACCACGATTGCCGGCGTGAATGCGCTCGATGCCCATGGTTTCCGCCATGCGGTCAAGCAGGCGATTGCCGCCTGCATCGCGCGCGACCGCGAATTGCAGGGCTGATTCCGTCCCCCCTTGCCTGCCGATCCAGCGCCTGCCCATGCTCCGCTTGCCTTCCCTTCCCCTGCGTGACTGGGCGCGCGACATGTCGACCACCGCCTGGGTGGCCGGTTTTGTCGCCACGCTGGTCGGCTTTACCAGCTCGGTCGCCATCATCTTCCAGGCCGCGCATGGCCTGGGCGCGACGACCGAAGAAACCGCGTCCTGGATCTGGGCGTTGTGCATCGCCTGCGGCCTGACCAGCCTGGTGCCTTCGCTGCTGCTGCGCAAGCCGGTGATGATGGCCTGGTCCACGCCGGGCGCGGTGGTGCTGGCCACGGCTGCCGCCACTGGCCAGTTCACGCTGAGCCAGGCGGTGGGCGCCTTCATGGTCAGCTCGCTGCTGATCGTGGCCAGCGGCGTCAGCGGCTGGTTCGAGCGCATCATGGACCGGATTCCGATGGCGGTGGCAGCGGCACTGCTGGCAGGCGTGCTGGCACGCTTTGCCATGCAGGCCTTTGGTGCCGCCACCACGGCGCCGGGGCTGGTGCTCTGCATGCTGCTGGTCTATCTGCTGGGCAAACGTTTCAGCGCGCGCTACGCCATGCTCTGGACGCTGATCGCCGGCATCGCCTGGGCCGCGCTCACCGGCATGCTCGATACCTCGGCGCTGGCCTTTGGCCTGGCGCGGCCGGTGTTCATGGAGCCGGATTTCCACTGGCAGGCGATTGTCAGCATGGCGCTGCCGCTGTTCGTCGTCACCATGGCATCGCAGAACCTGCCTGGCGTGGCGGCCTTCCGTGCTGCCGGCTATGCGCTGCCGGTATCGCCGCTGATCACGCTGACCGGCATGGTGTCGCTGGTGCTGGCGCCGTTTGGCTGCTATGCGATCAACTTCAGCGCCATCACCGCCAGCATCTGCATGGGCCGCGAGGCGCATGAAGACCCGACGCGGCGCTACATGGCAGCCGTGGTCTGGGGCCTGCTGATGATCGTGATCGGCATTGGCGGCGTGATGGTGGCCGGCCTGCTGGCGGCCTTCCCGCTGCAACTGGTGCAGGCGGTGGCCGGGCTGGCGCTGCTGTCCACGATTGCCAGCAGCCTGGTGGCGGGCCTGGGCCCGGAACGTCATCGCGAAGTGGCGGTGATCACCTTCCTGGTCACGCTCAGCGGCGTCGAGCTGCTCGGCATCGGTTCGGCCTTCTGGGGCGTGGTCGCCGGCATGGTCGCACTGCTGGTGCAGGAAGGCGTACCGCGCCGACGGGTGTGAGCCAAACAGGGTAAAGTGCAGGGTCAGATTGCCTGAAAGGAACCCCATGCACCTGCTGTTTGTTGCCGACCCGATCGAATCCTTCGTCATCTACAAGGACACTACCTTTGCCATGATGCGCGAGGCGCAGGCGCGTGGTTACCGCATCAGCGTGTGCGAGCCGGCCGACCTGAGCTGGGTGGCGCACAGCCAGTCCGGCCAGCAGCTGGTGACAGCCGATGTGCGCGACATCACGCTCACCGGCGAGAAGCCGCAGTGGTTCCGCGCCGAGCAGCAGGGCAGCGAGCGCCGCGTCGCCGCGCTGCGCGATTTTGACGCCGTGCTGATGCGCAAGGATCCGCCCTTCGATGCCGAATACATCTACTGCACGCACCTGCTGACGCAGGCCGGCCGCGAGGGCGCACGCGTGTTCAACCGCCCGGGCGCACTGCGCGAGCAGCCGGAAAAGCTCTCCATCCTCGAATTCCCGCAGTTCATCGCGCCGACGCTGGTGACGCGCCGCGCCGCCGACATCCGCGCCTTCCATGCCGAGCACCAGGACATCATCCTGAAGCCGCTGGACGGCATGGGCGGTGCCGGCATTTTCCGCGTCAAGGCCGACGGCCTGAACCTGGGCAGCATCATCGACACGCTGAATCAGGGTGGCCAGAACACGGTGATGGTGCAGAAGTTCCTGCCGGAAATCGCCGAGGGCGACAAGCGCGTGCTGATCATTGGCGGCGAGCCGGTGCCGTTCTGTCTGGCGCGCATTCCGCAGGGTGGCGAGGTGCGCGGCAACTTGGCCGCCGGCGGCAAGGGCGTGGCGCAGCCGCTGAGCGATGCCGACCGTGCCACGGCGTTGGCGATTGGCGAGGCGCTGGCACCGCGTGGCTTGCTGCTGATCGGCCTGGACATCATCGGCACCAAGGTGACCGAGATCAACGTCACCAGCCCGACCTGCTTCCAGGAAATCCACGACCAGATGGGTTGCAACGTGCCGGCGCTGTTCATTGATGCGCTGGAACGTGCCCTGCAGCAGGGCTGAGTCCCGGCGGAGCAGGCGCAGATGGTGTGGCCTTTCCTCAGCCGGACCTCGCCGGCGCGCCAGCCTGCCGACGCAGAGAGCGCGTGCCGGCCTGCCTTTGCACTGACGGTAGAGGTGCACCGGCCGTTCCACGCCGCGCTCGGCGATGTACGCAAGGCGCTGGAGGCCGAGGACTTGCAGATCTGGCAGGAGCAGGATCTGTCCGATGCCGCAGCGCGCCGCAACCAGGTGCTGCTGTCGGTCTGCGCACCGCGCGTGCTGGAGCAGGTGCGGCAGATCGATCCGGACCTGTGCGTGCTGCTGCCGCTGCGAGCCAGCGTGCGTGAACTGGCACCCGGACAGGTGCGCGTGGCCCTGCAGGATCCCTTGACGGGTGCCGCTGCTGGCGAGGACTGGCAACGCCTGTGCCAGCTGCACTACGGCCTGCTGCGCCGCGTGGTGGACCGCCTGCTGATCGGCCCGCCGGATGTATTCTGAAAACCCACTGTTACACTCGGTCAAATCTTGTCATGTGCCAGGAATACAGACAGAATCCCCAATATCAGTGTGGATTTTGTAGCCTTTGGTGGTCATCCCGTTCTGCACTGCAAATGCATCTATAACGCAAGCACGCATGTGCAGACAGGAGAAAATGCCCATGGCCTACAAGAAACTCAATGCCTTGACCGCGGCGGTCATCACGGCCCTGACCCTCGGACTCGTTGGCTGTGGCAATGACCAGAAGCCTGCAGCCCCGACGGCTGCCCCGGCCGCCTCTGCTGCTGCCAGCGCTGCTGCTTCTGCACCGGCTTCCGCCACGGCAGCGGCACCGGCTGCTGCGGTCCGCAATGAGCTGATCAAGCCGATTCCGGTGGCCGAGATCAAGGATCCGGCCATGGTCGAACTGGGCAAGAAGCTGTTCTTTGATCCGCGCCTGTCGCGCTCCGGCGGTTTCTCCTGCAACTCCTGCCACAACCTGAGCATGGGTGGCTCTGACAACCTGGCCGCTTCCATCGGCGACCGCTGGCAGAAGGGCGGCATCAACTCGCCCACCGTGCTGAACTCCAGCCTGAACATCGCCCAGTTCTGGGACGGCCGCGCCAAGGACCTGAAGGAACAGGCCGGCGGCCCGATTGCCAACCCGGTGGAAATGGCCTTCACGCACGATCTGGCCGTGGCCCTGCTGGAAACCATTCCGGGCTACAAGCAGGAATTTACCGAGGTCTTCAAGAGCGACAAGATCGATATCGACCAGGTGACGACGGCGCTGGCGGCTTTCGAGGAAACGCTGGTCACGCCCAACTCCCGTTTCGACAAGTGGCTGCTGGGTGACGACTCGGCCATCACCGCCGACGAGCTGGCGGGTTACGAGCTGTTCAAGTCGGCTGGCTGCGTGGCCTGCCACAACGGCCCCAACGTGGGCGGTGCCTCATTCCAGAAAATGGGCGTGGTCGAAGCCTACAAGACGGCACACACGGCCCAGGGCCGCATGGACGTGACCAAGTCTGACCAGGACCGCTTCCTGTTCAAGGTGCCGACGCTGCGTAACGTGGAACTGACCTATCCCTACTTCCACGATGGCGCGGCCATGACGCTGACCGAAGCCGTGGACACCATGGGCAAGCTGCAGTTGGGCCGCACCTTCACGGAAGACGAGAACGCCAAGATCGTCGCCTTCCTGAAGACGCTGACCGGCGACCAGCCGAACTTTGCACTGCCGCAACTGCCGGTGTCGGGTGACAGCACGCCGCGTCCCGATCCCTTTGCCAAGCAATAATCCGCTGCGCTGAGGCGCAAACGACAAGGCCTTCCACCCGCAAGGGGGAAGGCCTTTTTGCTGCCTGCCGTGTCAGTTCCGGCGTGAGGGATCAAACGCCGCGTGCGCGATCGGCGTGGAACTGCTGCACGAAGGCCTCGAAACGGTTGGCATCCATGGCATCGCGGATTTCCTGCATCAGGTTCAGGTAGTAGTGCAGGTTGTGGATGGTGGTGAGCATCGGGCCGAGCATCTCGCCGCACTTTTCCAGGTGGTGCTGGTAGGCGCGGCTGAAGCCGTCACGGCCGCCTTCGGCGTAGGGGATGCCGCTGGCGCCGGCACAGGCGTAGCAGCTGCAGGTCTCGTCCAGCGGGCGCGGATCGGTCTTGTGGCGCGCATTGCGGATCTTCAGGTCGCCAAAGCGCGTGAACACATGGCCGTTGCGCGCATTGCGCGTCGGCATCACGCAGTCGAACATGTCGACGCCGTGCTGCACGCCAAACACCAGGTCTTCCGGCGTGCCTACGCCCATCAGGTAGCGCGGCTTGTGCTCGGGCAGGCGGTGCGGCGTGTAGGCGGTGAGGCGCTGCATGTCCTCCTTCGGCTCGCCAACGCTGACGCCACCCACCGCATAGCCGGGAAAATCCATCTCGACCAGCTGTTCAAGCGACTCCTGGCGCAGGTGCTCGAACATGCCGCCCTGGACGATGCCGAACAGCGCGTTCGGGTTCTCCAGCCGGGCGAATTCGTCCTTGCAGCGCTGCGCCCAGCGCAGGCTCAGCTCCATCGATTCACGCGCTTCCTTCTCGGTAGTGAGATGGCCGTGCGTCTCGTAAGGCGTGCACTCGTCGAACTGCATCACGATGTCGGAGTTCAGCACGGTCTGGATCTGCATGCTGATCTCGGGCGTGAGGAACAGCTTGTCGCCGTTGACCGGGCTGGAAAAACGCACGCCTTCCTCGCTGATCTTGCGCATGTCGCCCAGGCTCCAGACCTGGAAACCGCCGCTATCGGTCAGGATCGGCTTGTGCCAGTTTTCGAACTGGTGCAGGCCGCCAAACTGCTGCATGATGTCCAGCCCCGGACGCATCCAGAGGTGGAAGGTGTTGCCGAGGATGATTTGTGCGCCCATCTCGTGCAGGCTGCGCGGCATCACGCCCTTGACGGTGCCATAGGTGCCCACGGGCATGAAGATGGGGGTCTCGACCACGCCATGGTTGAGCGTGAGCCGGCCACGGCGCGCCTGGCCGTGGGTGGAGAGAAGATCGAATTGCAGCATGGCGACCGATTGTAGGGCCTGGCTGCGCCGGCGTCATGTGTGGCGCATGGCGCGCCGTGCCGGGATCGGCAGGATTACTGCTGCGACGGGGCGTGGCTGGTCTGGACCAGCTGGGGCTGGGTGATGTCGGAGCGGCCATCGGCACGATCCGAACTGTCCCACGCCCAGGCGGTAACAACGCTGAAGCCCAGCAGGAAAACCATGGCAGCGGCCAGACGGCCAAACAGAGACAACATGTGACTTATCCTTCCTTGATGCAACACGATTGTGCATCAGCTGACGGCAGTGTCAGCTTTCAGTCATGACAAAAGTGTGAACTATTGCAAGGACTTGGAAGATGATTTTCAGGTGTTGCCAGTCATGTTGCGTTGCAGCAACATGGAATCACCGTAGCTGAAGAAGCGATATTGCTGCGCAATCGCATGCTGGTACAGCGCCTTGATCTGGTCGTAGCCGGCAAAGGCGCTGACCAGCATCATCAGCGTGCTCTTGGGCAGGTGGAAGTTGGTCAGCATCAGGTCCACCACGCGGAAACGGTAGCCCGGCGTGATGAAGATGTCGGTATCGCCATGGGCCTGACCCGACGTGGCCCAGCTTTCCAGCGCGCGCACGCTGGTGGTGCCTACCGCCACGATGCGGCCGCCGCGCGCGCGACAGGCCTCGATGGCGGCCTGGGTCTCGGGCGGCACATGGTAGCGCTCGTGGTGCATCACGTGTTCGGCGATGTTTTCGGTCTTGACCGGCTGGAAGGTGCCGGCTCCCACGTGCAGCGTGACATGGGCACGTTCCACGCCCATGGCCTGCAACTGGTCCAGCAGCGGCTGGTCAAAGTGCAGCGCGGCGGTGGGAGCGGCCACGGCGCCGGGGTGGCGCGCAAACACGGTCTGGTAGCGGCGCTCGTCCTCGGCATCGTCGCCGTGGGTGATATAGGGCGGCAGCGGCACGTGGCCGTGCTGCGCCATCAGCGTGTACGGATCATCGCTGAACTGGAAGCGGTAGATCGGGCCGTCCTCGTGCGGCCAGCGGCCCAGCAGGGTGGCGGTGAAGCCGCCGTCCATCTGCAGCACGGCACCGGGTTGCGGCTTCTTGCTGACCTTCATGTGCGCGGCGACCGTGTGCGGCAGATCGGCTTCGTGCAGCACGCGCTCCACCAGCAGTTCCAGCTGGCCGCCGGTGGCCTTCTGGCCAAACAGGCGCGCCTTCACCACCTGGGTATCGTTGAACACCATCAGATCGCCGCTGCGCAGCAGGCCGGGCAGCTCGGTAAAGCGGCGGTCCACCGGTTCGGGCGCACGGCCATCGAGCAGGCGCGAGCCGGTGCGCTCGGGCGCCGGGTGCTGAGCGATCAGCTCGGGCGGCAGGTGGAAGTCGAAATCGCTGAGGGTGAAGGTGGGGGCAGGGGAGATCATGGCGCTAGGCGGTAAGGGCAGGCCGCATTGTCCCACGTGCAGGCCCGCGCCAGGAAAACCCTTGGGGCAGAAGAGGGCAGGCCAGGCCGGTGGCGTTGCCGCCACCAAGTCCGATCAGGAGGCCAGGGCAGCCAGCATCTCCGGCGTTTCCGGGAAGCCGTTGCGGCCGGGGAAATCGTCGCCGTGCTCACGGGCGTTGGGCATTTGCAGCCACAGGCGCAGCAGCTTGCGGCCATCCTTGACGACGTCGTCGTGATCGACAAAGCCGGTGCGCGAATGCAGCACCACGTTGTTGTTGGCCAGTTGCAGGTCACCCGGTTCCAGCATCATGTCGATGCGGTGCACGGGGTTGGCGATCACTTCGTCGAGGATGTCCAGCGCGCGGATCTCGACCTGCGACAGCGGCAGCTCCATGATCTCGTGGCCCAGCTCGACGTACTGGCGCAGGTAGCGGCAGCTCAGCTTGCCCTGGTGGTAGCTGAACAGCGCGGTCAGTGCCGGTGTGGGCTGGCACAGGTGGGCCATGTACCAGCGCTTGTAGTACAGGCCCAGGTATTCGGGGTACTTGGCCAGGATCTCGTTGTAGATGGAGGCCACGCTTACCAGGCTGGACAGGCCGCCCTCCTTGGCCTTGCGCACGCACAGCAGGCCCACCACGTCGGAGGGATCGGTGTGGTAGGGCAGGTAGAGGTTGGTCTCGTAGACGCGCGTGTTCTTGTCGCCGATATCACCGACGGCCTGAACCTTGCCAAGCAGATCGCCCTTGGGGTTCTGGCGCACCGGGCGGCCCAGATGCAGGCCGATGCCGTAGCAGATGGCATCGATTTGTGCCTCGGTATAGCGCTCTACCGGAATGCCGCGCGCCACCACAAAGCCCAGGCCGTTCTCCAGGTCTTCGGACCAGCGTGCCAGCTCGGGAGCCAGCGCGTCCAGCGGGAAGTCTTCCTTGGTGAAGTGCGGGAAGCGCAGACCGCGTGCCTCCAGCCCTGCCAGCGCAGCATCCAGTGCGGCAATGGCCTCGGCGGAGAGGGGGCGCAGCCATTCGTCTTGGCGCTGGGCTGCATCGGCGGCTTTCCAGGCCGAAGGGCCGGTGATGGGCTGGGTCAGGATCAGGCTCATGGGGCGGGGTCTCCAAGCGGAACAGGACAGGCCGCATGGCGCGGCGAATCTGCAATGGTAACCAAGAGTGCGGTCTGGCTCAAGCTGATGGGCTGGCGGGATGGCAGGGCCATCGCCGTATCGCTCGCGCTGTGCCTGCCACGCCGCAAAAGCAGGCAGAATTGTCCCCATGTCCGAACCCGAGCGTGCCGCCCCTGCGGCCAAGCCCCTGTCCCCGATGCAGAAGGCCCTGCGCAAGCTGGGGCTGCTGTCACCGATGGATTTCGCCCTGCATGTGCCGCTGCGCTACGAGGACGAGACGCGCATCACGCGGTTGCGCGATGCACGCCCGGGCGAGGTGATCCAGATCGAGGGCGTGGTCACGTCCAGCGAGCTGCAGTACCGGCCACGGCGCCAGCTGATCGTCACGGTGGACGATGGCACGGATGTCTGCACGGCGCGCTTCTTCAATTTCTATCCGAACCAGCAGCAGGCCTTGTCGGAAGGGCGGCAGGTGCTGCTGCGCGGCGAGATCCGCACCGGTTTCATGGGCTGCACCATGCTGCACCCCTCGTTCCGCGCCGCCGGGGGCGAGCTGCCGGAGGCGCTGACGCCGGTTTATCCCTCGTCCGGCAACCTGCCGCAGGCCTATTTGCGGCGTGCCGTGCAATCGGGGCTGGAACGCGCACACAAGGCCGGCCTGCTGGCCGAAACCCTGCCGGCGGCGGCGCTGCAGGATCTGGGCCGCGTGGTGCACCAGCCGCCCTGGGCGCTGGGCGATGCGCTGCAGTATCTGCACCATCCGTCGGCCGATGTTTCGGTGGCGGCGCTGGAGGATCGTAGCCACCCGGCCTGGCTGCGACTGAAGGCGGAGGAGCTGCTGGCGCAGCAGCTGTCACAGGCGCAGGCGCATATCGCGCGCGAGCAGCTGCAGGCGCCGCAACTGCCGCTGCGCCAGGGCGGCCTGCATGAACAGCTGCTGGCACAGCTGCCGTTCAGTCTGACGGCAGCGCAACGCCGTGTCTGCGAAGAGATCGCGCATGACCTGCAGCAAGGCCAGCCGATGCACCGCCTGCTGCAGGGCGATGTCGGCTCCGGCAAGACCGTGGTGGCGGCGCTGGCGGCGGCGATCTGCATCGATGCCGGCTGGCAGTGCGCGCTGATGGCACCGACCGAGATCCTGGCCGAGCAGCATTTCCGCAAGCTGCTGGACTGGCTGACGCCGCTGAACGTGGGCGTGGCCTGGCTCACCGGCAGCCAGAAGGCGAAGGAGCGGCGCGAGATGCTGGCGCGTATTGCCAGCGGCGAGGCGCAGCTGGTGGTGGGCACGCATGCGGTGATCCAGGACAAGGTGCAGTTCCACCAGCTGGCGCTGGCCATCATCGACGAGCAGCACCGCTTTGGCGTGGCGCAGCGCCTGGCCCTGCGGCAGAAGATGGCGACCGCAGCCGATGCCGATACCGGCGTGGTGCGCGAGCCGCACCTGCTGATGATGACGGCGACGCCGATTCCGCGCACGCTGGCGATGAGCTACTACGCCGACCTGCACGTCAGCACGATCGACGAGCTGCCGCCCGGACGCACGCCGGTGCTGACCAAGCTGATCAGCCAGCAGCGCCGGCACGAGGTGATCGAGCGTATCGGTACGCAGCTGGCACAGGGCCGGCAGGTCTACTGGGTCTGCCCGCTGATCGAGGAAAGCGAGGTACTGGACCTGCAGAACGCAACCCAGACCTGGGAAGAACTGGGCGAGGCGCTGCCGGGCGTGCAGGTGGCGCTGCTGCACTCGAAGCTGCCGGTGGCCGAGAAGAAGGCCATCATGCAAGGCTTTGTCAGCGGCGAGACCGGCGTGCTGGTCAGCACCACCGTGATCGAGGTCGGCGTGGACGTGCCGAATGCCAGCCTGATGGTGATCGAGCACGCCGAGCGTTTCGGCCTGAGCCAGTTGCACCAGCTGCGCGGCCGCGTCGGGCGGGGCGCGGCTGCCAGCGTCTGCGTGTTGCTGTTTGCACCGAACGAGGCCGGCCGGGTCAGCGAGACGGCGAAGGCGCGGCTGACGGCGATGGCCGAAACCAGTGACGGCTTCGAGATTGCCCGGCGCGATCTGGAAATTCGCGGCCCGGGCGAGCTGCTGGGGGCGCGCCAGAGCGGCAGCCCGCTGCTGCGTTTTGCCGATCTGGAACAGGATGGCCTGCTGCTGGACTGGGCACGCGACTGGGCGCCGCGCATGCTGCGGCAGCACCCGGTGCTGGCCGAGCGCCACCTGGAGCGCTGGCTGGGCGGCAAGGCCGAGTTCCTGAAGGCGTGAAGCCGTGTAGGTCGCCGGTAGTAATGCGATAATATCCTCTTCCTTGGCCTGATCCTGATGCAGGCCTGCAATGCTGAAAGAACAATCATGGAACGCTGGACCCCTCGAGTTACCGTGGCTGCCGTGCTGGAGCATGAAGGCCGATTCCTGCTGGTGGAAGAGCGTCAGACCCGTGGTCTGGTGCTGAACAATGCGGCCGGCCACCTGGACCGCGGCGAGTCCCTGGTGCATGCCTGCGTGCGCGAAGTGCTGGAAGAAACCGCCTACGACTTCACACCCGAGGCGCTGGTCGGCGTCTACCTGTCGCGCTACCAGGGTCATGACCCCAAGCGCGGCATCGACCGTGACCTGACCTTTTTGCGCTTCACCTTCTGCGGCCAACTCGGCCAGTTCCACTCGGAGCGCGAACTGGACACGCCGATCGAGCGCACGCTCTGGCTCACGCCCGACGAGATCCGTGCCAGCGTGCACCGCCATCGCAGCCCGATGGTGCTCCGCTCGCTGGAAGACTATCTGAGCGGCCACCGCTTCCCGCTGGACACGATCTACGCGCATGAGAGTGTCACCAATCCCGCCTGCTTCGAGACACGCTGAGCGCCGTGGCTGAACTGGATCTGGGCATCTGGCTGGTGCTGGCACTGGCCGCCTTTGGCGCGGGCGTACTGAATGCGATTGCCGGTGGCGGCAGTTTCCTGACTTTTCCGGCACTGGTATGGGCCGGCATTCCGCCGATTGCCGCCAACGCCACCAGCGCCGCCGTGGTATCCCCCGGTTATCTGGGCAGCACGCTGGGCTTCCGGCCGGAGCTGCAGGACTTGCCGCGCCGCCTGCTCTGGCGCGAGATGCTGGTGGCGGCGCTGGGTGGCCTGTTGGGGGCGCTGCTGCTGCTGGTGACGCCTTCGGCTGTGTTCGCCGGCATCGTGCCCTGGCTGCTGCTGTTTGCCACGGCCTTGTTCGCATTTGGCCCCTGGTTGACGGCACGGCTGCGCGGCGGCCAGGCTGACCAGTTGCAGCGCTGGCGCTTGCCGGCCTTGCTGCTGGTCTGCATCTACGGCGGCTACTTCAACGGCGGGCTCGGCATCCTGCTGATGGCGATGTACCTGCTGGTGGGCGAGGCGCGGCTGCATACCGCCAATGCGCTCAAGAATCTCAACTCGCTGGTGCTGTCGCTGATTTCGGTGGCGGCCTTTGCCTGGGCTGGTGCGATTGTCTGGCGCGAGGCGCTGGTGATGATGGTATTTGCCACGCTCGGCGGCTGGGCTGGTGCCCGGTTGGCACGCCGGCTGCCGATGCGGGCCGTGCGTGCCATCGTGATCATCACCGGCCTGGTGATGACGCTGCTGTTCTTCCTGCGCCAGCGCTGAGCTGGCGCGCAGGCATATCAGCCCTCCTTGCCGTCAGCGCGCGGCTTCCCGTACCAGAGGCTGTAGCGCCAGGCCCAGACCGCCAGGATGCTGGTCCAGAGCAGGGCTGCCAGCATCAGCAGCAGGCTGGCCTGTCCACTCGGGAAGGCACCGGCAATGCGCAGCAGGATGGACAGCTGCAGCAGCCAGAACAAGCGCCAGACGGTATCGTCGGCAATCAGGGCACGGCCGCTGTGGCCGCAGGACACGCGCGTCACCATGGCCACGATCAGCGAACCCAGGCAGCCCATGGTCAGCGCGTGCAGCGCCGCCCACGGCAGCACGATGCCGGCGCTGGCGCCCAGGATCTGCGTCAGGCCGCTGATCAGGAAGGCCAGGCCCAGCCAGATGAAGCCGATGTGCAGCATCGCCAGCAGGCGGATTTTCAGGCTCTGCACCAGGCCCCAGACAACGGCCAGCCACAGCAGCATGGCGGCAATGCCGAGCTCGACCACGCCGCGGAACAGCATCCAGCCTTGGCCGCGCAGGCCCAGCGCTTCCAGCCAGGGCACGATGGCCTCGAAAAGCGCGGCACCCAGCATCAGCCCCAGCACCCAGAACGGACGCCAGACCTGCACCATGGGCACGGCATTGCTGGTGAAGAAGGGAATCATGCGGTGGGCCACGGCGACAAAGGTGACGACGATATAGCCCCACAGGCCGGTCAGCGTCCACAGGCGCGATTGCGCCGCATCGCCTTGCCACAGCGCCAGCAGGGCACCGGCCAGGGCAATACAGCCGATCAGGCCGCCAATGCCGACGCTCTTGGCATGCAGGCGGTCCTGGTGCACGCTGATGCGCACCAGCTTCCACCACATGGCGTACATCCAGCACAGGCCGATCAGCGCCAGCGCGCCGCCGACCAGCGCCAGTGTCTGGTTCAGCTGCGCGCCGACCAGCCACAGCAGCCAGCCGCCGGCCTGCAACAGCAGCAGCGGCCGTACCTGCTCTGACGTGGGGGCGGTGACGTTGAGCCACTTGGGACCGGCGGTGAACAGGAAGCCGGCAAAGTACAGCGGCATGAAGCCATAGACCATCACGTTGGCGTGGACCAGCGTGGCCGGGATCGTCTGCTGCAGTTGCAGCGCGCCGCTGAAGCGGTCAGTCTGCACCAGCGCCCACCACAGGCTGCCGAGCACCAGCAGCAGCATCGCCAGGAAAAAGCCGAGCCGGTGGGGGGCGCGCATCAGGTCCTGCAGGCGCCAGGGCGCGGCTTCGGCCGCGGCCAGCAGGGCGGCTTTTTCGCGCGCCTTGTCTTCGGCGGAGGGGCGTGGCGCAGCGGTCTGGATCGGAATCGGGCGGGGAGAGGGGGTCTGCTTGTCAGTCATGCAGAAATTCTAGGCCAGCGGCTGTGACAAAAGGTTCATTCACGCAGTGGCGGCAAGGGCATGAATGGCCTCCGGCATGGCCCCGCTCCGCAGGCGAGGCCAGTTGGTATATGCTGGCCAGACAAGCCCGCACAGGGCAGAGGAGTACTCGGGGATGGAATGGAATGACAGCTTGCGCGGCATTCTCGCGGCACTCGGTATCGGCCTGCTGATCGGCATGGTGCGCGAGCGCCGCAATACCGAAACCATGGCCGGCATCCGCACGCATGCGCTGGTGGCGCTGGCGGGTGCCATCTGCATGGAACTGGGCGTCGGTATCTACATGGTGGCCGTGCTGGTGATTGGCGCCTATGGCGTGGCCGGCTACATGCGCAACGAGCCGGACGATGTCGGCCTGACCGGCGAGGCGGCGCTGCTGGTGAACATGGCGCTGGCCGGGTTGGCGATGCACCGTCCGGAGCTGGCCGTGCCACTGGGCGTGGTGGTGGCAGTGCTGCTGCAGGCCAAGAGCCAGCTCAAGAACATCAGCCGCAACCTGATCAGCGAGCAGGAAGTGCGCGATGGCATGGTGCTGCTGGTGGCGGGGCTGGTGGTGATGCCGCTGCTGCCAGCCGCCGCGGTCGATCCCTGGGGCGTGCTGCACCTGCGCACGGTGTGGAAGGTGGTGGTACTGGTGATGGCGGTGGGCGTGCTGGGCCATGTGGCGCAGCGCATGGTCGGGCCGCGCTGGGGCCTGCCGGTGGCCGGCTTCTTTGCCGGCTTTGCCTCGTCCACGGCCGCTACCGCCAGCATGGGGCAACGCAGCAAGTCCGATCGCGGCAGCGCCCTGGAGGCCGGAGCTGCCGCGATACTGGCCAACCTGGCCTCGCTGCTGTTGCTTGGTGCCGTGGTCTGGGCGGTGGCGCCTGGCCTGCTGCTGGCCACGGCAGCGCCCCTGGGCATGGCGGTGCTGGTGCTGTTGCTGGGGGCACTGATCGGCTTGCGCCGTTCGCTGCAGCAGCCGGTACCGGAAGAGACTGCACCGGCATCGGCACGTGCCTTCAAGCTCAGCCACGCATTGCTGATCGCCCTGGCGATTGCGCTGGTATCCATCATGGCGGCCTGGCTGCGCCATCTGTTTGGCGATACCGTGGCGATCTTGGCGGCGATGCTGGCGGCCTTGACCGAGCTGCAGGCAGCGGCAGTCAGTATTGCGCGCATGGCAACATCCGGCCATATGCCGCAAACCACGGCGCAATGGGGCCTGGTGGGCGTGCTGGCTTCGGGTTCGACGGCCAAGGCCACGCTGGC
Organism: Brachymonas sp. J145; assembly: GCF_036312245.1. Lineage (NCBI taxonomy): Bacteria > Pseudomonadati > Pseudomonadota > Betaproteobacteria > Burkholderiales > Comamonadaceae > Allobrachymonas > Brachymonas sp. J145. The sequence continues at coordinate 80,843 of NZ_JAZDCI010000004.1, forward strand.
CCTGGTCAGCGGCAGCCGCTCCTATGGCTGGTACGTGGCGCTGACGCTGATCACGCAGGTGGCCGCCGCCGCGGCGGTGCTGGCACTGATGCAGGGCATCTGGGGTTGACACGCAGACGTCACGGGTTCGACACGTGTTCGTCGTGCAAAACCCGTCCAATGGTCACACATTATGGTGCGGGGCAGCATGAGGCCGCCCCCGGACACGGAAGCGAGTGACATGAAAATCATGATTGTGACGGACGCCTGGGAGCCCCAGGTGAATGGCGTGGTGCGCACGCTGAAGACCACCACCGCCCACCTGCAGGAGCTGGGGCATGAGGTGCAGATCCTGTCGCCGCTGGAGTTCCGCTCCATGCCGTGCCCGACCTACCCGGAGATTTCGCTGGCGCTGGCCACGCCGGCGCAGATCGCGCAGCGCATCCAGGCCTTCGATCCGGATTGCCTGCACATTGCCACCGAAGGCCCGCTGGGCTGGATGGCGCGCCATACCGCGATCAAGCTGGGCTGGCCGTTTTCCAGCGCCTACCACAGCCGCTTTCCCGAATACGTGCACGCGCGCTTCCGCCTGCCGGTCGGCATCAGCTATGCGGTACTGCGCAAGTTCCACAATGCGGCGCGTTCCACCATGGCACCCACGCCGGCCATCGTGCAGGACCTGAAGGAGCGCGGCTTCAGCAAGGCGCGCCTGTGGTCGCGCGGCGTCAATCTCGATGCCTTCCATCCCGATGGCGAGTTCCTGCCGCGCGAGAAGGATCCAGTGTTCCTCTACGTCGGCCGCATTGCCGTGGAAAAGCAGGTGCACAAGTTCCTGGAGCTGGACCTGCCCGGCGAGAAGTGGGTGGTCGGCTCCGGCCCGGAAGAAGAGAAGCTGCGCGCGCGCTTCCCCGAGGCGCGCTGGCTTGGCGTGCTCAAGGGCGAACCGCTGTCCACCGCCTACCGCAGTGCCGACGTGATGGTGTTCCCCAGCGTCACCGATACCTTCGGTCTGGTGATGGTTGAGGCCATGGCCTGCGGGACGCCGGTGGCGGCCTATCCGGTCCCGGGACCGATCGACGTGATCGGCATGGACTCGGACGGCGGCGTGCTCGATACCGACTTGCGCCAGGCCTGCCTGCGAGCGCTGGACAAGACGAAAGATCGTGCCGCCGTGCGCCGCCACGCCGAGCAGTTCAACTGGCCTTCGGCCACGCGCCAGTTCCTGGATGGTCTGGCACCGCGTGGTCGGGAGGCGGCGCAGGTGGTGCTGGCGGGGTAAGCGGCGGCGGGCAAGTTATCTCTTCATATAGCGATTCACGACAGGGGCAAGCGCCCCCTGATCAACTATCCTGCGACGCCAGAAAACCGCCGCTCTGGCGCTGCCACAGGCGCGCATAGAGCCCGCCCAGCGCCAGCAGCTCCTGGTGCGTACCCTGTTCCAGGATGCGGCCCTGATCCAGCACGATCAGGCGGTCCAGCGCGGCGATGGTGGACAGGCGGTGTGCAATCGCGATCACGGTCTTGCCTTCCATCAGGCGCAGCAGGCTGCTCTGGATCGCGGCTTCGACTTCGGAGTCGAGTGCGCTGGTAGCTTCATCCAGCACCAGGATCGGCGAATCCTTGAGCATGACACGGGCGATCGCCACGCGCTGGCGCTGGCCGCCGGAGAGCTTGACGCCGCGTTCGCCGACCTGGGCGTCGTAGCCGGTGTTGCCCTGGCGGTCATCAAGGCGCGCGATGAACTCGTCGGCCTCGGCGCGTTCGGCGGCAGCGATCATCTCGGCTTCGCTGGCATCGGGTCGGCCATAGAGGATGTTGTCGCGCATGGAGCGGTGCAGCAGCGAGGTGTCCTGCGACACCATGCCGATGGCGCTGCGCAGGCTGTCCTGCGTCACGCTTCGCACGTCCTGGCCGTCGATGAGGATGCGGCCGCTGTCCACGTCCTGGAAGCGCAGCAGCAGGTTGACCAGCGTCGACTTGCCGGCACCGGAACGGCCGATCAGTCCGACTTTTTCGCCGGGGCGGATCACCAGGTCCAGCCCGTCGATCACTGGTGCCAGGCCGGCGCGGTAGCTGAAGCTGACACGCTCGAAGCGCACCTCGCCCTGCGACACTTCCAGCTGGCGGGCATTGTCGGCGTCGACCACGGTGCGCGGGCGCGACAGTGTCTGCATGCCGTCCTGGATGGTGCCGACGTTCTCGAACAGCATCGTCATTTCCCACATCACCCAGTGGCTCATGCCCGTCAGGCGCAGCGCCATGGCGCTGACGGCGGCGACGGCACCGGTGCCGACTTCGCCACGCGTCCAGAGCCAGAGCGACAGGCCGGTGGCACTCAGGATCAGCAGCACCATCATGATCTGGTTGACGATCTCGAAACGGCTCACCAGTCGCATCTGCTGGTAGCCGGTGGCCCGGAAATCGTCCATCGCGGCACGTGCAAAGCCGGCTTCGCGCTGGGTGTGTGCAAACAGCTTGACGGTGCCGATGTTGGCGTAGGCATCGGTGATGCGGCCAGTCATGGCGGCGCGGGCGTTGGCCTGCGCCTTGCTCACCTGGCCCAGCTTGGGCACGAAATACCAGCAGGCCAGCAGATAGCTCACCGCCCAGAGCGCAAACGGCAGCATCAGGCGCAGGTCGAAACCGCCGGCCAGCAGCAGGATGGTGATCATGTAGGTGCCCATGCCGATCACCACATCGGTGGTGGTGAACAGCATGTCGCGTACCGCCAGCGCGGTCTGCATGATCTTGGTGGTGATGCGGCCGGCAAATTCCTCGGCGTAAAAGGCCATGCTCTGGCCCAGCATCAACCGGTGGAAGTTCCAGCGCAGCCGCATCGGGAAGTTGATGGCTAGCGCCTGGTGCTTGAAGATGGTCTGCAGCCCGACCACCACGATCGAGGCCAGCATGATGCCGGTGAGCCAGCCGAGCTGGCTGCCGAAGTCCTGCAGCAGGGTGTCGCGCGTGCTGGCGGCTAGCCAGTCCACCACGCGGCCGAGCGTGGCAAACAGGAAGACTTCGTACATGGACACCAGCGCTGACAGCACGGCCATGCCGAGCAGGTAGCCGCGCGCGCCGCGCGTCATCTGCCAGACAAAGCGCAGCAGGCTGGTGGGAGGGGCCACTGGCTCCCGCGAGGGGTAGGGTGGCAGGCGACGTTCAAACCAGGAAAACAGGAATTGCATTCCGGAATCCTAGCGGAGTCGCGTGACATGCGCTACGCCGGGGCTATCCGGGCGTGGCGCATGGGCTTCAGCGCTGCTGTGCGTCCGGCAGTTCGATCTTGACTTCCAGCACTTCCAGGTTGTCCTGGCGGTCCAGCTGCACCTTCAGGTCGTCCGGGTTGATCTTGACGTACTTGGAGATCACCGCCACCAGCTCGCGCTGCAGCGCCGGCAGGTAGTCGGGCTCGTCGGCACCGGCGCGGCCGCTGCGCTCGTGCGCCAGGATGATCTGCAGGCGCTCCTTGGCGACCGAGGCGGTCTTCTTCTTTTCACCGAGCAGGAAGGACAGGAACGATGCCATGCTTACTTCCCTCCGAACAGGCGCTTGAAGAAGCCCGGCTTTTCAGCGTCGATGAAGCGCAGCGGCTTGTCCTGGCCCATGAAGCGGTCGATCACGTCGCTATAGGCCTGGGCCACATCGGTACCAGTGGACAGGATCGCCGGCGAGCCCTGGTTGGAGGCCTGCAGCACGGCTTCGGATTCGGGAATCACGCCGATCAGCTTGATGCGCAGGATGTCCTGGATATCCTCCAGCGACAGCATCTGGCCATCGGCCACGCGGTTCGGGTTGTAGCGCGTGATCAGCAGGTGCTCCTTGATCGGCTCCTTGCCTTCGGAGGCGCGCCTGGTCTTGCTGCCCAGCATGCCGAGGATGCGGTCGGAGTCACGCACGGAGGAGACTTCGGGGTTGGTCACCACCAGCGCCTCGTCGGCGTAGTGCATGGCCATCATGGCACCGCCCTCGATACCGGCGGGCGAATCGCAGACGATGTATTCGAAGCCCATGGCGGCCAGGTCTTCCAGTACCTTGCCGACGCCTTCCTTGGTCAGGGCGTCCTTGTCGCGTGTCTGGCTGGCGGCCAGGATGTAGAGGTTGTCGACCTGCTTGTCCTTGATCAGCGCCTGGTTCAGGTTGGCCTCACCCTGGATCACGTTGATCAGGTCGTACACCACGCGGCGTTCGCAGCCCATGATCAGGTCCAGGTTGCGCAGGCCGACGTCAAAGTCGATGACGGCGGTCTTGTGGCCACGCATGGCCAGGCCGGTGGCAAAGCTGGCGCTGGTGGTGGTCTTGCCTACACCCCCCTTGCCGGAGGTCACGACGACGATTTTTGCCATGTTGGGATTTCCTTGGTAATGGATATGAAGATTAACTCAGGGGTTCGAACAGCATTTTTTCGCCGTCCAGCCGCACTTGTGCCGGCTTGCCGGCCACCTCGGGCGGCAGCTCCTGTTCGCTGGTGCGGTAGATGCCGGCAATCGATACCAGCTGCGGCTGCAGGCAGGTGGTAAAGATGCGGGCATCGGTATTGCCGCGCGCGCCGGCAATGGCGCGGCCGCGCAGCGGCGCATAGACGTGCACGTTGCCGTCGGCGATGACCTCGGCACCGTCGCTGACCATGGCCAGCACGACCAGATCGGCACCACGCGCATAGACCTGCTGGCCGGAGCGCAGCGGCTTGTCGATCACCATGGTGACGGGGGCCGGTGCCGGCACTTCGCGCACCACCTCGACCTGCTGCACCACGGTCTGCGGTGCCGGTGCGGGAGCCGCTGCCGGGGCGGCCACGGCACGCGCCGGCAGCTCTTCGGGGGCGGCGGCCAGGCCTTGGGCCAGCGCGGCCTGCATCTGCTCCGGTGAACCGCCGCGGACGGCAACCGGCAGCGTGCGGCGTGCGCGCAGCAAGGCCACCAGCGCGGCGAAATCGATGGTCTCGCCGTGTACGGCAGCCAGGTCGATCACCAGGGCATCGTGGTCGAAAAAGTCGGGATCGTCACCCAGTTGGGCGTCCAGCCCGGCTTGCAGCAGGGACAGGTCAGGGGACTTGAGCAGCAGGGCCACCGTGGACAGGAAGGCGCTCTTGAATTCGAAACTCGGCGTTGCCGTAGCGACGGTCATGGTGGTGGTCAGAAAAAACGGTAACGGTAAAGCCATGAGTTTACCGTCTGCAGCGCGGCTTCATGTATCAGCCAGTTACGATCCAACGCGAATTTGACGCGATATCGGCGGCAGGCTCCGGGAACTTCCGGCATCATGGCCGTATCGTTCAGGAGTCCTGCACTGCAACATCGCTGCTGCAGCAGCAGGCCGACACCTCTCCTGGTATCCGGCATCGGGCCGGATCCGCAACAGGACACCAACAAGACCATGTGGAAAACCCTCAAGAGCCACCCCTGGTGGATTGCCTTCTCTGTCGCCGTGCTGGTACTGGCCGGCTGGCTGATTTACAGCACCTTCCTGGCCAAGCCGGAAACCCCGCCGCTGATTACCGCGCCGGTGCAGCGCGGCAGCCTGGAGGACAGCGTGCTGGCCGCCGGCACGATCCAGGCCTCGAACCTGGTGAACGTGGGCGCTCAGGTATCGGGCCAGGTCAAGAAGCTGTACGTCAAGGTCGGTGACCAGGTGCAGGCCGGCCAGCGCATTGCCGATATCGACGCCGTGACGCAGAGCAACAACCTGCGTGACGCCGAGGCGGCGCTGGCTTCGGCGCGGGCGCAGAAGGTGGCCAAGCAGGCGGTGGTGGACAAGGCGCTGACCGAGTACAACCGCCAGAAGTACATGTACGACCGCGATGCCGCCAGCAAGGCCGATTACGATGCCGCCCGCCAGACCCTGGCCACGGCACGCGCCGACCTGAAGACGGCCGATGCCAGCATCGCGCAGTACAACGTGCGCATGCAGACGGCGCAGGCCAATCTGGGCTACACCCGCATCACCTCGCCGGGCGCCGGCACCGTTGTCGCCATCGTGACCGATGAAGGCCAGACCGTGAACGCCAACCAGACCGCGCCGACCATCGTCAAGGTGGCGCAGCTGGACACGATGACGATCCAGGCGCAGATTTCCGAGGCGGACGTGCCGCGCGTCAAGCCCGACATGCCGGCCTATTTCACCATTCTGGGCGAGCCGGAAAAACGCTATTCGGCTACGCTGCGCAGCATCGAGCCGGGCCCGATCGACATGGAAACCTACGATGGCAGCGCCACCAGCAGCTCCAACACCAGTGCCGTCTACTACAACGGCCTGCTGGATGCCCCCAACGCCGATGGCAAGCTGCGCATCCAGATGACGGCGCAGGTCTCCATCGTGCTGGCCGAAGCCAAGGATACGCTGCTGATTCCGGCCGGTGCGCTGGGCAAGCGTGCGCCGGGCAGCAAGGAACCGGTCTATCCGGTGCGCGTGGCCAGCGGCGAGAAGGGCAAGGAAACCGTGGAAACGCGCCAGGTGCGCATCGGCCTGAACAACCGCGTGCAGGTGCAGGTGCTGGATGGCCTGAAGGAAGGCGAGCTGGTGGTGGTGGGTGATTCTGCCGCGGGCGGTGCCAACTCGCCGGCGCGCCGCACGCCGCGCATGTTCTGACGGAAGCGCCATGACTGAAACCCGATCCCCTGCTGGCACGGACGAGCGCATTCCGCTGATGCGGGTGCGCGGCGTGACGCGCGAATACCCGGCCGGCGACGATGTGGTGGCCGTGCTCAAGGACATCGACCTGGACATCCATGCCGGCGAGATGGTGGCGATAGTCGGTGCCTCCGGCTCCGGCAAGTCCACGCTGATGAACATCCTGGGCTGCCTGGATCGCGCCACGCGCGGCAGCTACCAGGTCGCCGGCAAGGAAACCGGCCGCATGGAAGCCGACGAGCTGGCGCGCCTGCGCCGCGAGCACTTTGGCTTCATCTTCCAGCGCTACCACCTGATGGGCGACCTGAACGCGCTGCAGAACGTGGAGATTCCGGCGATCTACGCCGGCGTCAATGTGGAGCAGCGCCACCGGCGCGCGCAGCAGCTGCTGGAGCGACTGGGCCTGGGCGAGCGCATCCACCACCGGCCCGGCCAGCTTTCGGGTGGCCAGCAGCAGCGTGTCTCGATTGCGCGCGCGCTGATGAACGGCGGTGACGTGATCCTGGCCGACGAGCCGACCGGCGCGCTGGATAGCGCCAGCGGTGTCGAGGTGATGGCCATCCTCAAGGAGCTGCATGCCGCCGGTCACACCATCATCCTGGTAACGCACGATGCCCAGGTGGCGGCGCATGCCGAACGCGTCATCACAATCAGCGATGGCCGCATCGTTGGCGATACGCGCAACAGCGATGCCCCGGCGTCTGCCGTCAAGGACAACAGCGGCGTGCCGCAGCAGAAGAACAGCTGGGCCGCGACCTGGGGCCGGCTGGGCGAGGCGCTGCAGATGGCGGTGCGCGCCATGGTCGGCCACAAGATGCGTACGCTGCTGACCATGCTCGGCATCATCATCGGCATCGCCTCGGTGGTGTCGGTGGTGGCGCTGGGCGAGGGCTCGCGCCAGCGTATCCTGCAGGACGTCAGCAGCATGGGCACCAACACCATCGATGTCTATCCCGGCACCGGCTTTGGTGACCGGCGCTCGGGCCGCATCCGTACGCTCAAGCCATCCGATGCGCAGGCGCTGGCGCAGCTGAATTACGTTGATAGCGTGACGCCGAACGTGCAGACCAGCGCCATGCTGCGCCGCACCAACGTCGAGAAGAACGCCACCGTGCAGGGCGTCGGACCGCAGTTTTTCCAGGTGCGCGGCTACACCCTGGCGCAGGGCGTGAGCTTTGACGATGACAGCGTGCGCACGCAGAACCAGGATGCGGTGATCGACCCGAACACGCGCGATGCCTTTTTCCAGCCGGGCGAGAACCCGCTGGGCAAGGTGCTGCTGATCGGCAGCGTGCCGGTGCGTGTGGTGGGCGTGACCGAGCCCAAGGACAGCATGTTCGGCGCGGCTGACACGCTCAACATCTGGCTGCCCTACACCACGGTGATGGGGCGCATCATGGGCACCGACTACCTGCGCGGCATCACGGTGCGCGTCAAGGACGGCGCCGACAGCAAGGCGGCCGAAGAGGGCATCACCCAGCTGATGGCGCTGCGCCACGGCAAGGTCGATTTCTTCACGCAAAACTCGGACAGCATCCGCCAGACAGTGGAAAGCACGACCCAGACCATGACGCTGCTGATTTCCGCCATCGCGCTGATTTCGCTGATCGTGGGTGGCATTGGCGTGATGAACATCATGCTGGTATCGGTCACCGAGCGCACCCAGGAAATTGGCGTGCGCATGGCGGTGGGCGCGCGCCAGGGCGACATCCTCAAGCAGTTCCTGATCGAGGCGGTGCTGGTGTGTCTGCTGGGTGGCGTGCTCGGCGTGCTGCTGGCGCTGACCGTGGGCTGGATCTTTGCCCAGTTTGGCGGCAATTTCCGCATGATTTTTTCGGTCGGCTCGATTGTGGCGGCCTGTTTCTTCTCGACCCTGATCGGCGTGCTGTTCGGTTTCCTGCCGGCGCGCAATGCGGCGCGGCTGGATCCGGTGGATGCGCTATCGCGCCAATGACATGAGTGATTCCATGATGAAGACGATGTTTGCTGCCGCCGTGTGGCGCCGCCACAGCCTGGGCGTGATCGCCGCCGCCAGCCTGCTGGCCGGCTGTGCTGCCACGCCGTTCCAGAGCCCTGCCGTGCAGGTGCCCGGCCATTGGCAACAGGGTGCCAGCCAGCCGACTACCGGCAGCCAGGTGGCGCAGCGCGACCGCTGGTGGACGCAGCTGGGTGATCCGCAGCTGGCCGCGCTGGTCGATCTGGCCCTGCAGCGCAACAACGACCTGGCTGCGGCCGCCTACCGCGTGCGCAATGCGCAGCTGCAGGCAGGCAATGCGCTGGGCGATCGTTTTCCGACGCCCAGTGCCAGCATCGGCACCAGCGCCAGCCGCGTGCTGGACGGCGGTGCCGGCACCAGCCGCAACCACAATGCCAGCCTGGGCGCGAGCTGGGAGGCTGACCTGTGGGGCCGCCTGTCTTCGGCGCAGCGAGCGTCTGATTGGGAAGCTGCCGCCACCGAAATGGACCGCCAGGCGGTAGCGCAGGCGCTGATTGGCACCGTGGCCGGCACCTACTGGCAGCTGGCCGTGGCCGAGAGCAAGCTGGCCAGCCAGCAGCAAAGCCTGGCACGTGCCAACCGCACGCTGGAGCTGGTGAACGTGCAGTACCAGGCCGGCGCGATTTCCGGGCTGGAACTGGCGCAGGCGCGCCAGACCCAGGCCAGCCAGCAGGCGCAGATCAGCCGCTACCGCCAGCAAATCGTCGAGCTGCGCAACGCCATGGCGCTGCTGTTTGACAGCGCGCCCGACCAGCTGCCGCCCGAGGCGCGCAAGCCGCGTCTGCCGAATACACGCGCGCTGCCGGTGATTCCCGCTGGCCTGCCGTCCGAACTGCTGGGCCGCCGCCCGGACTTGCTGGCCGCCGAAATGCGGCTGCGCTCGGTGCTGGCCAATGCCGATGCGGTGCGCGCCAGCTATTACCCGGTGCTGAGCCTGACCGGCTCTATCGGCAACAGCAGCCGCGACCTGTCTGACCTGCTGGAGAACCCGATTGCCACGCTGGGCGCCGGCCTGGCGCTGCCCTTCCTGCGCCTTGGCGAAATGCGCCGCAACACGGCGATCGCGCAAAACCAGTACGAGCAGGCCATCCTCAATTTCCGCCAGACGCTGTACCAGGCCTATGCCGATGTCGAAAACGCGCTGGCTGGCCGCCGCAACCTGGCCGATCAAGAGACGCAGTTGCGCCGCTCGCTACAGCAGGCCGCGCGCACAGAAGAGCTGATGGAAGTGCGCTACCGCGCCGGCGCCGTGGCGCTCAAGCTCTGGCTAGATGCGCAGGAAACGCGCCGCAGCGCGCAGCTGGCGCTGGAAGACGTGCAGCTGGAACGCCTGAATAACCTGGTGGCGCTGTACCAGTCGCTCGGCGGCAGCCCGGTGTTGCAGGCCGTGCCCTTGCCGGAGGCGCGCCCCAAGGTCGGCAACGCGGGCCTGTTCCCGACGCAGCTGGCACCAGCGCACTGAGCGCCGCCGCAGTCCGTTACCATGGGGCTTTTGCCGAACGGGCCCCTGCATGACCGATTCCGTCCACACCGTTTCCCTGTCTGACCTGACGGCGCTGCTGGCGCGCATTTTTGAGCGTCACGGCTGTTCGGCCGAAGTCGCCGCCATTCTTGCCGTCAACTGTGCCGCTGCCCAGCGCGATGGCGCCGACAGCCATGGCGTGTTCCGCATGCCCGGCTATGTCTCCACGCTCAAGAGCGGCTGGGTCGATGGTCGCGCCGTGCCTGAGGTGCAGGATGTGGCGCCCGGTTTCGTGCGTGTCGATGCGCGCAACGGCTTTGCCCAGCCGGCGCTGGCAGCGGCACGTCCGCTGCTGCTGGAGAAAGTGCGCCGCAACGGCATCGCCTTGCTGGCGATCCGCGATTCGCACCACTTTGCCGCGCTCTGGCCCGACGTCGAGCCCTTTGCGGATGAAGGGCTGGTGGCGCTGAGTGTCGTCAACAGCATGGCCTGCGTCGTGCCGCACGGCGGCCAGAAGGCCTTGTTCGGCACCAACCCGCTCGCCTTTGCCGCGCCACGCGCCGGGGGCGATCCGCTGGTGTTCGACATGGCCACCAGTGCCATCGCGCATGGCGATGTGCAGATTGCCGCACGCGAAGGGCGCTTGCTGCCGCCGCAGCATGGCGTCGATGCCAACGGCCAGCCAACGCAGGATCCGCAGGCGATCCTGCAGGGTGGGGCGCTGCTGCCGTTTGGCGGCCACAAGGGATCGGCACTGTCGATGATGGTGGAGCTGCTGGCCGCCGCGCTGACCGGTGGCGATTTCTCGTTTGGTTTCAGCTGGGCGCAGCATCCGGGAGCGCAGACGCCGCGTACCGGCCAGCTGCTGATCGTGATTGATCCGGCAGCAGGTGCCAGCGCAGCCGGCTTTGTCGATCGGGCTGAGGCGCTGGTACTGGCCATGCGCGAGGCCGGCCAGACGCGCATGCCCGGCGAGCGCCGCTACCGCCAGCGCGCGCAATCGGAGCGCGACGGCATCGCCTTGCCGGCGGCGGAGTGGGCGCGTCTGCAGGCACTGGCCGCAGCGGTTTGAGGCTGCCGCTTCCCGCCCTGTACGCCCGGGAGGCAGGCTGCTACACTGGGGTTGGTCCATCGTCATTCCAGCGGCAGTCAGCCCGGTATGCAGGCAGGCTGCCCTGAACGTGTATGTTTTCCCAACCTTGATCGAGGAGACAAGTCCATGGCAGCCATGATGAAAGCAGCAGTTTTCGTTGAACCCGGTCGTATCGAGATCGCCGACAAGCCGATTCCCGATGTCGGCCCCAACGACGCGCTGATCAAGATCACCACCACCACCATTTGCGGTACCGACGTCCACATCCTCAAGGGCGAGTATCCGGTGGAAAAAGGCCTGACGGTTGGCCATGAGCCGGTCGGCATCATCGTCAAGCTCGGCAGCGCGGTGAAGGGCTACCAGGAAGGCCAGCGCGTGATTGCCGGTGCCATCTGCCCCGACTTCAACAGCTACGCGGCGCAGGATGGCGTGGCGTCCCAGGACGGCAGCTATCTGGTCGCCAGTGGCCGCTGCGGCTGCCATGGCTACAAGCTCACCGCCGGCTGGCGCTTCGGCAACCTGATCGACGGTACCCAGGCCGAATACGTGCTGGTACCCGATGCCCAGGGCAACCTGGCGCCGGTGCCGGACGGCCTGACCGATGAGCAGGTGCTGATGTGCCCGGACATCATGTCCACCGGCTTCGTCGGTGCCGAAAACGCCAACATCAAGATCGGTGACACCGTGGTCGTGATCGCGCAAGGCCCGATTGGCCTGTGCGCCACCGCTGGTGCCAAGCTGCGCGGCGCCACCACCATCATCGCCGTGGACGGCAACGACGAGCGCCTGGCCGTGGCCAAGCAGCTCGGTGCCGATGTCACCCTGAACTTCAGGAACGTCGACGTGGTGGACGAGGTCATGAAGCTGACTGGAGGCCGCGGTGCCGACAGCGCGATCGAGGCGCTGGGCCTGCAGAGCACCTTCGAGCAGGCGATGCGCTGCATCAAGCCGGGTGGCACGCTGTCCAGCCTGGGTGTCTACTCTACTGACCTGAAGATCCCGCTCGGCCCGTTTGGTGCCGGCCTGGGTGACCACAAGATCAACACCGCGCTGTGCCCGGGTGGCAAGGAACGCCTGCGCCGCCTGATGAACGTGATCGAATCCGGCCGCGTGGACCTGAAACCGCTGGTGACGCACGAGCGCAAGCTCGACGACATCGTCGAGGCCTACGATCTGTTCGCCAACCAGCGTGACGGTGTGCTGAAGATCGCCATCAAGCCCTGATGGCGCGGCTGGGCACCAGCCTGTAGCCTGCAGACCCGCCCGGCCCGGTGCCGCGCGGGTCTGTCTTTTGGTGCCGACGAAAGCCCCTGTTCGGGTTATCGGCAATCCCGTCCTACAACAATGGGCCGCGGAAAGCTGCATACTGGGATCATCACATTGCAGGAGGAGCCCAAGATGACAGACCTGTCCGCCTTTCCCGTCACCCGGCGCTGGCCCGCGCAGCATCCGGAGCGCATCCAGCTGTACAGCCTGGGCACGCCCAATGGCCAGAAGGTGTCGATTGCGCTGGAGGAACTGGGCCTGCCCTACGAGTTCCACCGCGTGGACATTTCGGCGGACGACCAGTTCACGCCCGAGTTCCTGAGCATCAACCCCAACAACAAGATTCCCGCTATTCTCGATCCGGCCGGGCCGGGTGGTGAGCCGATGCCGCTGTGGGAAACCGGCGCCATCCTGATTTATCTGGCAGAAAAGACCGGCCAGCTGCTGCCGCAGGATCCGGTGCAGCGCTACCAGGCCATCCAGTGGCTGATGTGGCAGATGGGTGGCGTTGGCCCGATGTTTGGCCAGGTCGGCTTTTTCACCCGCTATGGCGGCAAGGACTTTGAGGACAAGCGCCCGCGCGACCGTTACGTGAACGAGGCGCGCCGCCTGCTGGGCGTGCTGGATCGCCGGCTGGAAGGCCGCGACTGGGTCATGGGTGACTACAGCATGGCCGATATCGCCATCTTCCCCTGGGTGCGCTGCATGCGCGACGTCTACCAGGCGGGAGAGCTGGTCGGTATCGATGAGTTTGGCAACGTACTGCGCGTTCTGGAGGCGTTTCTGGCGCGTCCTGCCGTGCAAAGGGGACTGGCATGAGCAAGAAACTGGACAATATTCCCTACTGCGACCCGGTCACGGGGACGTGTACGCCGGATACCCCGGCTGCCGATAGCGGCAAGCTGCAGGATATTCCCTACTGCGATCCGGTGACCGGTAGCTGCACCCCGGGTGCCGGCCCCGAGTCTGCCCAGCAGCCGGCCGCGACGGACGAGGAAGACGGCGAAGCCGATGATGCTGAAGCGAGTAGCCAGGAAGTGATCTACATCGGTGATCCGATGTGTTCCTGGTGCTGGGGCATGGAGCCGGGCCTGCGCACGCTGCACAAGGCCGCGGCCGAAGCCGGCCTGCCCTACACCATCCTGGTCGGCGGCCTGCGTCCGGGCGGTGGCGAAGCCTGGGACGATGCCATGCGCCAGTTCCTGCGCCACCACTGGGAAGAGGTCTGGACGCGTACTGGCCAGCCCTTCAGCTACGAGCTGCTGGACGACAAGGAGCGCAGCTTCGATTACGACACCGAGCCGCCGTGCCGCGCTGTCGTGATCGCGCGCGAGATGCTGCTGGAACGCGAGGATGAGGAATCGGCGCTGCACGACTTCTTTGCCGGCATCCAGCACCATTTCTATGCCGACAATGCCGATCCGGGCCAGGTGGATTTCTACCGCGAGATCTGCGCGCAGACCGGGCTGGATTTCGCAGTGTTCAGTGAGCGCTTTGCCTCGGAAGAAGCGCGCCAGGCGACCTACGCCGAGTTCAACATGGTGCGCGAGTGGGGCGTCAGCGGCTTCCCCACGGTGGTGCTGCGCAAGGGCAGGGAACTGCACCTGATCACCAGCGGCTATGCCACTGGCAAGGCGCTGGTGCACGCCATGAAGGACCTCATGGCGGCCTGAAACAGCCGGCAAAATCGCTGCGATAGCCGCTACGATAGAGCCCCCGGCATGGACAGCATCCGCTGTCGCTTGCCGCGGCTGGCTGCTCCCTGACGCCCCGGCCTGTCCCGGGGCGCTTGCGTTGTGCCGGCCCACAAGACAAAGGAATCCCGTGTTCAAGAATCTGATCCTGTTTCGTATTGGTCCCGACTGGAACCCCGGCGTTGCCACGCTGGAGGCTGGTCTGGACAAGAACCGTTTCGTGCCCTGCGGCCCGACCCAGCAGAAGGCGCTGGGCTGGGTGGAGCCGCGTGGCGAGGCCGGCGGTGCATTGGTGGAAAGCGTGGGTGGCCACTGGCTGCTCAAGCTGCTGACCGAGCAGCGTGTGGTGCCGGCGTCGGCCGTCAAGCAGCGCGTGGACGAGATCGTTGCCCACATCGAACAGACCACCGGCCGCAAGCCCGGCAAGAAGGAACAGAAGGAGCTGAAGGAACAGGCGCTGCACGAACTGCTGCCGCGCGCCTTCACGCGCCAGTCCGCGACGCGCGTCTGGATTGCGCCGCAACAGCGCCTGCTGGTGGTGGATGCCGGCAGCCAGGGCAAGGCCGACGAGGTCACCACGCTGCTGGTGAAGGAGTTCGAGGGGCTGGCGCTGTCGCTGATACAGACCGCGGTGTCACCGGCTGCCGCCATGACCGACTGGCTCGGCACCGGCGAGGCACCGGACGGCTTCAGTATCGATCGCGAATGCGAGCTGAAGACCATGGACGAGATGAAATCGGTGGTGCGCTATGCGCGCCATCTGCTCGATACCGACGAGGTGCGCCAGCACATCCTGGTCGGTGGCAAGGTGCCGACACGCCTGGCCATGACCTGGCAGGATCGTGTCTCCTTCACGCTGACCGATACGCTGCAGCTGAAAAAGCTGGCGTTCCAGGACGTGGTGTTCGAGGACAAGTCGCCCGATGATGACGGTTTCGATGCCGATGCCGCGATTGCCACCGGCGAGCTGATCGCCTTGCTGCCGGATCTGTTCGCGATCCTGGGAGGCGAGCAGGAGTTTGGTGCCGCCACTCCGGCGGTGCAGGCACCGCTGCACCTGCATGTGGCGAGTGGCGTGGCGGCGACAGAAACGGCAACGGTGGCCGAAGCCACCGCTGACGATACGCCGCCCTGGGAAGACTGAGGGCGGCAGGCGGCGCTGCCGCTCAATCGTAGCTGCGCGCGTCCTCGATCACCTTGCCGTCATTCGGCAGGCTGCCCGGGGTGCAGAAGCTGACATCGGCGCGCAGCTTGGTGACTTCGCGCACGGCATTGGCCAGGCCCTGCAGCAGCGCATCGGACGGCTGGCCGCACTCCACCTGCAGCGTCATCTGGTCGTTGGCCATGGCACCGCTGACCACCAGCCGAGCCTTGACCACTTCCGGGAAACGGCGTGCCACTTCGGCCACCTGCGCCGGATGCACGAACATGCCGCGCACCTTGGTCGTCTGGTCGGCGCGACCCATCCATCCCTTGATGCGGGTGTTGGTGCGGCCGGTCGGACACTGGCCGGGCAGCACGGCGGACAGGTCGCCGGTGCCAAAGCGGATCAGCGGGTAATCCGGGTTCAGCGTGGTGACAACCAGCTCGCCGACTTCGCCTTCGGCCACCGGGTCGCCTGTGCCGGGACGTACGATCTCGACAATCACGTGCTCGTCCAGCACCATGCCTTCACGCGCCTTGGTCTCGTAGGCGATCAGGCCCAGATCGGCGGTGGCGTAGCACTGGAACACCTGCACGCCGCGCTCGGCAAACCAGTCGCGCAGGCTGGGCGGGCAGGCCTCGCCGCTGACCATGGCCTTGGTCACCGAGGGCAGGCTGACGCCCATCTCGGCGGCTTTTTCCAGGATGATCTTGAGGAAGCTCGGCGTGCCGACATAACCGGCCGGATGCAGCTCCAGCATCGCCTGCACCTGCTGTTCGGTCTGGCCGATGCCGCCCGGGAACACGGTGCAGCCACGGGCGTGGGCACCGTTTTCCATCATGCTGCCGGCCGGCGTGAAGTGGTAGCTGAAGCAGTTGTGCACCAGCTCACCACTGCGGAAGCCGCTGGCGTGCATGGCGCGGCCCATGCGCCAGTAGTCGCGCGCCTTGCCTTCAGGCTCGTAGATCGGGCCCGGGCTGGCAAACACGCGACCCATGTTGGGGCCATAGCCAATCGCGCTGAAGCCGCCAAAGGCGTTCAATGCGCGCTGCGCCTTCTGGCGCTCCAGCAGTTCGTACTTGCGCGTCACCGGCAGCGTTGCCAGTGCCTCGCGGCTGGTGATGCTGGCGGCATCCACGCCAGCCAGGATCTCGGCCATGGCCGGCGAGTTCTGCTGGGCATGGGCAATCTGCTTCGGCAGGGCGGCAAACAGGGCGGCTTCGCGCTCCTCGGCCGGACGGATTTCCAGGGTGTCGTAATAGGTCTGCATGGTCGGACAGAAAGCAAAAGGTCAGATGGAGGGCGCAGCCAGCCTGCACGCGGCAGTGGCGTGCGCCCAGGGCTTGAAAAATCCGGAGATCCGGGCCGGCTTCAGGCCAGCCAGCGCTTGCGGCGCTTGTAGCTCTTCACGTCCTTGAAGCTCTTGCGTTCGCCGCCACCCATGCCGAGGTAGAACTCCTTCACGTCCTCGTTGCTGGTTAGCTGTTCGGCGGTGCCATCCATCACGATGCGGCCGCTTTCCATGATGTAGCCGTAGTCGGCGTACTTCAGCGCCATGTTGGTGTTCTGCTCGGCCAGCAGGAAGGTGGTGCCTTCCTTGGTGTTCAGGTCCTTCACGATCTCGAACACCTCTTCCACGATCTGCGGCGCCAGGCCCATGGAGGGCTCGTCCAGCAGCACCATGTTCGGGTTGCTCATCAGCGCGCGGCCGATGGCGCACATCTGCTGCTCGCCGCCGGAGGTGTAGGCGGCCTGGCTGGTGCGGCGCGTCTTCAGGCGCGGGAAGTAGTTGTAGACCTTTTCCAGGTTGGCGGCGATTTCGCCACGGTCCTTGCGCGTGTAGGCACCGGTCAGCAGGTTTTCCTCGATGGTGAGGTGGGCGAAGCAGTGGCGGCCTTCCATCACCTGCACCACGCCGCGCTTGACCAGGTCGGCCGGCGACAGGTTCTGGATCTGCTCGCCGCGGTATTCGATGGTGCCCTTGGTGACTTCACCGCGCTCGCCGGCCAGCAGGTTGGAAATGGCGCGCAGGGTGGTGGTCTTGCCGGCACCGTTGCCGCCCAGGATGGCGACCACGCCGCCTTCGGGCACGCTCAGGGACACGCCCTTGAGCACCAGGATCACGTGGTTGTAGATGACTTCGATGCCGTTGACCGTGACCAGCGCGGGTGCGTCGAGGCGCGGGTTGGCGGCTGCGGCGGGGGTGGTGGTGTCCATGGGCGTTGTCTCCGTAGGTATTGTTGTCGGTGGGGCAGGGTGCCGGCACTGGCAAGGGGGCGCGGGGGCACCGCCTTGCCGCTGCCAGGGCAGCGGGGCAGTCCGGCTCAGCGGACTGCCGGGATCAACGATCAGGCGTTGCAGTCTTCAGCGGTACGGGCCTGGATGCCCTTCTCGCTGGCGTACTTGGCAGCGCCTTCCTTGATCAGCGGATCCAGCACGGCGGCATCACCCTGGATCCAGTCGGTCTGGATGTTCCACTTGCTGCCGTCCCAGGTCTGGACGCGGGCCGCGGTAGAACCCATGTGGTCCTGG
The DNA here is from genome assembly GCF_036312245.1 of Brachymonas sp. J145. Classification (NCBI taxonomy): domain Bacteria; kingdom Pseudomonadati; phylum Pseudomonadota; class Betaproteobacteria; order Burkholderiales; family Comamonadaceae; genus Allobrachymonas; species Brachymonas sp. J145. The sequence continues at coordinate 98,636 of NZ_JAZDCI010000004.1, forward strand.
CAGGTGGTGGCGATCGGGTGGATCATGTCACCGAAGCCCAGCGCTTCCAGCTTGGCCTTGTCCAGGTTCAGGTTCTCCATGCCCCAGCGCACCTGCTCGGCGGTCATGACCTTGCCCTTGCCGAACTTCTCCTGGGCTGCCTTCACGGCTTCAACCGACAGCATCTGGATCGCGACGCCGCGGTTGTACAGCACGGTACCGACTTCGTCACGGCTGGAGGCAGTGCCGTTGTTCTTGTCATAGACGTGCTTCAGGATGTCCTGGATCACCGGATACTGCTGGCCGCTGCCGTTCAGTGCCAGCGCGTTGTAGCCGGCGGCACCCTGGCCCACGTCCTTCACGTCCGGCTCGGCACCGGCCCACCACACGCCATACATCTTGTCGCGCGGGAAGCCGGTGGCTTGCGCTTCCTTCAGGGCGGTGGAGTTCATCACGCCCCAGCCCCACAGCAGCACATAGTCAGGCTTGCTCTGGCGCACTTGCAGCCAGGTGGCCTTCTGTTCCACGCCCGGTGCGGTTACTGGCAGCATCTGCAGTTCGAAGCCGTGCATTTCGGCACGCTTCTGCAGCAGCGGGATCGGCTCCTTGCCGAACGGGCTGTCGTGGTAGACCAGGGCGATCTTCTTGCCCTTCAGCTTGTCCAGGCCGCCTTCCTTCTGGCCCAGGTGCTGGATCAGCACGTCAGCGCCGGTCCAGTAGCTGCCCATGTTGGGGAAGTTCCACTTGAAGTGCGTGCCATCCTGCGACACCGACAGGCCGTAGCCGAAGGTCTGCAGCGGGATCTTGTCGACCGGGGCCTTCTCGGTCAGGGCGAAGGTAATGCCGGTGGATTGCGGGTCGAACATGGCGACGCCGGGCTTGGTCTTCAGGCGCTCGTAGCACTCCACGCCGCGGTCGGTGGCGTAGCCGGTCTCGCACTCCTCGAAGGCAATCTTGACGCCATTGATGCCGCCGTCACGCTCGTTGACCAGCTTCAGGTAGTCCTGCTTGCCGTCAGCCCACGGGATGCCGTTGGGTGCGTAGGGGCCGGTACGGTAGGACAGCAGCGGGAAGAACTGCTTGTCGGCGCTGGCTTCCACGGTGACGGACTTGCCGCCGCCGCCGGTGGCTGCCGGGGCGGCAGCGGTGCCGGCTGCAGCGCCGGAGGCTGCGCCACTGGCAGCAGTACTGGTGCTGGAACCCTTGTCGCCGCAGCCGGCCAGGGCCAGCAGGGCTGCAGCGGCAACGCTCAGCAGGGCGGGGCGGAATTGGAGTGTAGTCATGGGTTTGTCTCCTGGTGTGTTGAAAGTGGAAAAAGTGGGAAATTCAGATTCGGAAAAAGGACAGTCGGATTGGCAATCAGTGCGGGAAGGGCCAGATCCGGAGTTTCTGCTTGGCCATGCTCCACAGCTTGGCCAGGCCATGCGGCTCGACGATCAGGAACCAGACGATCAGCGCGCCGAAGATGGTGAACTCGATGTGCGAGATGGTGGCGGTGGACATGCTCATGCCGAACAGGCCAGCCACGAAGGGCAGGAAGTTGGTCAGGAAGATCGGCATCAGCACGATGAAGGCGGCACCGAAGAAGCTGCCCATGATCGAGCCCATGCCGCCGATGATCACCATGAACAGCAGCTTGAAGGACAGGTCCACGCTGAACGCGCCCGGCTCCCAGGAGCCCAGGTGGATGAAGGCCCACAGCACGCCGGCCATGCCGACAATGAAGGAGCTCACGGCAAAGGCCGACAGCTTGGCGAACATCGGACGGATGCCGATCACCGCAGCAGCCACGTCCATGTCGCGGATCGCCATCCATTCACGGCCGATGGCGCCACGGACCAGGTTCTTCACCAGCACGGCACTGATCACCAGCACGCTCAGCACGAACAGGTAGCGGGCCACCGGCGTATCCAGCGGGATGCCGAACAGGCTCAGGTTGCTGACCGAGACCGAGCCGGACGCCGAGTTGTTGGTCAGCCACTTGATGCGCAGGAACATCCAGTCGCTGAAGAACTGGGCGGCCAGCGTGGCCACTGCCAGGTAGAGGCCTTTCACGCGCAGCGAGGGCAGGCCGAACAGGATGCCGAAGGCCATCGCGCACAGGCCGCCAAACAGCAATGAGATGATCAGCGGCATGCCGTCGACACGTGCCAGCAGGTTGAAGGCACCGTAGGCGCCGACCGCCATGAAGGCACCGGAGCCGAGCGAGATCTGGCCGCAGTAGCCAACCAGCACGTTCACGCCCAGGGCCGCCAGACACATGATCAGCAGCGGGATCAGCACGGCGTTGAACCAGTAGGGGCTGGCAATCGCCGGCACCACGATGAACACCACGGCCAGCAGCGCCAGCATGAAGAAGCGGTCCTGCTTGATCGGCAGCATGGCCTGATCGGCACGGTAGGTGGTCTTGTATTGACCGTTTTCGCGGTAAAGCATGGGAAGTCTCCAGTTTTATCGTTATGGGTTACACGCGATCGATGATCTTTTCACCGAACAGGCCTTGCGGACGGAACAGCAGGAACACCAGCGCCAGCACATAGGCAAACCAGATCTCGATGCCGCCGCCGACCATGGGGCCCAGGTAGACTTCGGACAGCTTCTCGCCGACACCGATGATCAGGCCGCCGATGATGGCGCCGGGCACCGAGGTCAGGCCGCCCAGGATCACCACCGGCAGGGCACGCAGTGCCACGGTGGCCAGCGAGAACTGCACGCCGAGCTTGGAGCCCCAGATCATGCCGGCCACCAGGGCGACGATACCGGCCACGCACCAGACGATGACCCAGATGCGGTTCAGCGGAATGCCGATCGACTGGGCGGCCTGGTGGTCGTCCGCCACGGCGCGCAGGGCACGGCCGGTGGTCGTCTTCTGGAAGAACAGCGTCAGCGCGGCAACCAGCACGGCAGCAATCGCGGCTGCAATCAGGTCTTCACGGTTGATCAGCACGCCGCCTTCGATCAGGCCTTCCATCACCAGCACCGGATCCTTGGGCATGCCGATGTTGATCGAGTAGATCTGGCTACCGAACAGGGTCTGGCCGACGCCTTCCAGCAGGTAGGTGATACCCAGCGTGGCCATCAGCAGCGTGGCACCGTCCTGGTTCACCAGGTGGCGCAGCACCAGGCGCTCGATCAGCCAGGCCACCACGAACATGATGAGCGCGGCGCCGATGAAGGCGATCAGGTTGGCGGCAATCATGTTGCTGATGCCGAGGTACTGCGGAATCCATTCGGCCAGGCGCGCCATCGCCAGTGCGGCGAACAGCACCATGGCACCCTGGGCAAAGTTGAACACGCCGCTGGCCTTGAAGATCAGCACGAAGCCGAGCGCGACCAGCGAATACAGCATGCCGGTCATCAGGCCGCCGAGAAGGGTTTCGAGGAAAAATCCCATGTTGTTGTCTCCTTGCGTGGTCGCCGGTTCAGTGGCTGGAGCCCAGATAGGCCCGGATCACGTCTTCGTTGTTGCGCACTTCTTCGGGGCTGCCGTCACCGATCTTCTTGCCGTAGTCCAGCACCACGACGCGGTCGGAAATGTCCATCACCACGCCCATGTCGTGCTCAATCAGCACGATGGTGGTGCCGAATTCCTCGTTCACGTCCAGGATGAAGCGGCTCATGTCCTGCTTTTCCTCGACGTTCATGCCGGCCATCGGTTCGTCCAGCAGCAGCACCTGCGGCTCCATCGCCAGTGCGCGGCCCAGGTCGACGCGCTTCTGCAGGCCGTAGGGCAGGGTGCCGACCGGCGTCTTGCGGAAGGCCTGGATTTCCAGGAAGTCGATGATGCGTTCCACGTATTCGCGGTGGCGGATCTCTTCGCGCTCAGCCGGACCGAAGCGCAGCGCCTGCAGGAAGATGTTGCTCTTGATCTTCAGGTTGCGGCCGGACATGATGTTGTCGAGCACGCTCATGCCCTTGAACAGGGCCAGGTTCTGGAAGGTACGGGCCACGCCCATCTCGGCCACCTGGCGGCTGTTCATGTGGTCAAAGGTCTTGCCACGGAAGGTGATGGAACCTTCGGTCGGGGTGTAGACGCCGTTGATGCAGTTCAGCATCGAGCTCTTGCCGGCGCCGTTGGGGCCGATGATGGCGCGGATCTCGTGCTCCTGCACGTTGAAGGAGATGTCGGTCAGTGCCTTCACGCCGCCAAAGCGCAGGCTGATGTTCTTGATGTCAAGAATGACGTCGCCGATTTTTTTCGTAGTCATGTTGCGGTCTTCCGTCGGTCGTGATCAGGCCGCGGCCTGGGTGGCAGGGAAGGTCTTGGCGTCGGCGAGCTTCAGCGTGGCGCTGACCTTGCCGGTGCGGCCATCGTCGAACTTCACCTGGGTCTCGATGAACTGCTCGGACTTGCCCTCGTACAGCGCGTCCACCAGCACCTTGTATTTGTCGGAGATGAAGCCGCGGCGCACCTTGCGGGTACGGGTCAGCTCGTCGTCGTCCGGATCCAGCTCCTTGTGCAGCACCAGGAAGCGGGCGATCTGGGTATCGGCCATGCCGGCTTCGCGCGCCAGGTCGGCGTTGACCTTCTCGACGCACTCGCGCACCATCTCCAGCACCTGCGGCTTGGCGGCCAGATCGACATAACCGCCATAGGGCAGGTTCTGGCGCTCGGCCCAGTTGCCGACGGCTTCGTAATCGATGTTGATGAAGGCCATCACGCTGTCGCGGTCGTGGCCGAAGCAGACGGCTTCCTTGATCTGCGGGAAGAACTTGAGCTTGTTCTCGATGTAGTTGGGTGCGAACATGGCGCCGCTGGCCAGCTTGCCCACGTCCTTGGCACGGTCGATGATGCGCAGCTGGCCATCGCTGTCGATGACGCCGGCATCGCCAGTCTTGAAGTAACCGTTCTCGTCGATCACCTCGGCGGTGGCGTCGGGGCGCTTGTAGTACTCCTTGAGCACCGACACGCCCTTGACCAGCACCTCGCCGTTATCGGCAATCTTCAGCTCGATGCCGGGAGCGGCCTCGCCCACGGTGTTGAGCTTGACGCGGCCGTTCTGCTGCAGGCAGACATAGGCGCAGGTCTCGGTCTGGCCGTAGAGCTGCTTGAGGTTGACGCCGATGGAGCGGAAGAAGCGGAAGAGGTCCGGGCCGATGGCGGCACCGGCGGTGTAGGCGACGCGGATGCGGCTCAGGCCCATCACGTTCTTCAGCGGACCGTAGACAAACCAGTTGCCCAGCGCATACTTGATGCGGTCGCCGGTGCCCACGCTCTTGCCGTCCAGGATGTCGGAGCCGACGCGCTGCGCCACGTTCATGGCGGCCTTGTACATCTTCTGCTTGAGCTTGCTGGCGTCTTCCATGCGGATCGAGACCGAAGTCAGCATGCCTTCGAACACGCGCGGCGGCGCGAAGTAGTAGCTTGGGCCGATTTCGCGCATGTCGATGCTCAGCGTTTCGGCCGATTCCGGGCAGTTGATGGTGAAGCCGGCCACCAGCCACTGCGCAATCGAGAACAGGTGGTCACCCACCCAGGCCGGCGGCAGGTAGCAGATCATGTTGTCGCCGGGGTTCAGGCCGTCGACCTGCTGGCCACCGCGCGCGGAACCGATGAAGCTGGCATGCGTCTGGCACACGCCCTTGGGCTTGCCGGTGGTGCCGGAGGTGTACAGGATCACCGACACGTCATCGGGCTGGATCTGGTCTACCGACTGCTGGTAGAAGCCGGGATGCTGCTGCTCGTAGGCGCGGCCCAGTTCGAACAGCTCGTCCACGCTGATCAGGCCCGGCTCGCTGTAGTTGCGCATGCCGCGCGGATCGTCATAGATGATGTGTGAGATGCCGGGCATGGTTTCGCGCAGCTCCAGCATCTTGTCGACCTGCTCCTGGTCTTCGGCAAACACGAAGTGGATGTCTGCATCGCCTAGCACGAAAGCCATTTCAGTGGCTACCGCATCCTGGTACATCGGCACCGGGATGCCGCGCAGGCTCTGCACCGCCAGGAAGGTCAGGTACAGGTGCGGCCGGTTGTTGCCGACGATGGCCATGTTGTGGCCGGCCTGGAAGCCCAGGCTGGCCAGGCCACCGGCCATCCAGCGCACCTCGTCGGCAGCGCGCTGCCAGCTCCAGGTCTGCCAGATGCCATATTCTTTTTCCCGCAGGGCGTGGGCCTGGGGGCGCTGGCTTGCATGCTCCAGCAGCAATCGGGGGAAGGTCATGGTCATGCGCTTGCCTCGTTGTCTCCGTGTGTTTGTAGAAGTCCGTTGCGTCAGTAACAAGTCGCTACGGGCTAAATGTCTTTGGCGAATGTTATCGGTGACTTTGTTGTTTGAGTGTCTTTTTGTTGACAATCTAGGGCAATCCCTCTGTGGGAATAACCCTGATGGCGGGGAGGGCTGTTGTTTTGCTACCGTGTCACATTGCTGCTAAAACAGCATCCTGTTGACAATTTTCCAGTCTCCCCTTTTTGGCCTGTAGCCAGCATGTACGCCCCATCTTCCGCCCCGTCAGTCGCTTCCACTGCTTCCAGCGTGCCGCCCCTGCTGGAGCGGCACCGTTTTGCCACGCATGAAGAGTTGCAGGACATCACCTGGTGGCGGCTGCTGGAACCGGAGCACCAGCTGCGCGTGGCGCAGGACATGCGTGTCGGGCAGGCGCATGCCGGCGAGCTGGTCTGCCGTACCGGGCGCGCGCCAACCTACTGGTTTGGCCTGCTCGAAGGTCTGCTCAAGATGAGCAATGACGGCTCGCAAGGGCAGACCATCACCTTCTCCGGCCTGGCGCCGGGCGGCTGGTTTGGCGAGGGCACGCTGATCAAGCGTGAGCCCTATCGCTACAACATCCAGGCCTTGCGCAATAGCACGGTGGCAGTGCTGCCGATCGAGACCTTCCACTGGCTGCTGGACCACTCGATTGCCTTCAACCGCTTCATCATGCGGCAACTCAATGAGCGCCTCGGCCAGTTCATCGCCGCGCGCGAGGTGGAACGGCTGGACAGTCCGGATGTGCGCGTGGCGCGCAACCTCGCGGCGCTGTTCAACCCGGTGCTGTTCCCGACGGTGGCGGACAAGATGCTGCGCATCACGCAGCAGGAGCTGGCCTATCTGGTAGGCCTGTCACGCCAGCGCGTGAACGAGGCGCTGCGCGTGCTGGCGGCGCATGGCGCGATCCGGGTTGGCTATGGCGGCTTGCTGGTGTCGGATCTGGAGTTGTTGCGGCGCGGAACCTTCGAGGCGGAATAGCCAGCAGCGGGCCGGCGCGCGATAATGCCGCATGACCGATTCCAAGCCGCCCTCCCGTCCCGTCCTGCACCGTCCGGCCAAGTCTAAACCTGCTGATACGCCCGCCCAGCCGGCCCCGTCCGGTGGCATGCGCAGCAAGGGCTACCGCTCGCACGGCGCCGCCGCCGCACTGCGGCCGCCGGCACCGCGTGCCAATGTCTGGCGCAGTGACGATCCTTCTGCACTGAAAGGGGAGGGCAAGCCGGTGCTGCGCAGCGCCGGCATGAAACGCCACGAGGGTGCCGCCCCGACCGATGGCCAGGGTCGTCCGATGCCGCGCCAGCTGGATCGCCCGCCGCAGCGCCGCCGCCCGGAAGATGGCAGGCCAGAACGTGACGAGCATCCGCGTCGTGCCTGGCGCGATGACCCGGATCGCCCGCCGCGCGCGCGTCGCCGTGACGATGCCGATTCGCGTGCGCCGCAACGCAACCGCCAGGAGCGGCCACAAGAGCGCCCGCAAGACCGCTGGCGCGATGCCGACGGTGCAGGGCGCTATCGTGACCGCGATGCAGCTTCCGCGCAACCGCCACGTGAACGCCGCGCTCCGCTGGCGCCCGCCGTACCCACCGACCGCCTGCCGGCCGATGCCGCCCCGGTGCGTGCGCGCCCGGCTGCTGCGCCCAGCTTGACCACCGGCATCCGCCTCAACAAGCGCATGGCCGAGCTTGGCCTGTGCTCGCGCCGCGAGGCCGATGAATGGATCGCGCAAGGTTGGGTGCTGGTGAATGGCGAAGCAGCCGAAACCGGCCAGCGCGTCCGTATCGAGGACGAAATCCGCGTGCAGAAGGCGGCGCGTGGCCAGCAGGAGCAGCGCGTCACCATCCTGATCCACAAGCCGGTTGGCTATGTCAGCGGCCAGCCCGAAGACGGCTACCAGAGCGCCGCCAGCCTGATCCGCGCCGCCAGCCGCTGGCAGGACTGCCAGGTGCGCCAGCGCTTCCAGCCGCAGCAGCTGCGCGGCCTGGCGCCGGCAGGTCGACTCGACATCGATTCCACCGGCCTGCTGGTGCTGACGCAGGACGGCCGCGTGGCGCGCCAGCTGATCGGCGAGGACAGCACCACCGACAAGGAATACCTGGTGCGCGTCGAATACCAGTCGCCGCGTGGCATCGTCAGTCAGGACGTGCAGTCGGTGTTCCCGGCGGACCAGCTCGCGCTGCTGCGCCATGGCCTGAGCCTGGACGGCGTGCCGCTACAGCCGGCGCAGGTGGACTGGCAAAACCTGGAGCAGTTGCGCTTCGTGCTGGTCGAAGGCAAGAAGCGCCAGATCCGCCGCATGTGCGAAGCGGTCGGTCTGAAAGTGGTCGGCCTCAAGCGCGTGCGCATCGGCCAGGTGGTGCTCGGCAAGCTGCCGGTCGGGCAGTGGCGCTACCTCGGTCCGCACGAACAGTTCTGACCCGCTGGCAGACAGGGATTAACCCGGCTCTTCGCAAGAAAGCCGGGTTTTTTTGTGTCGTACATGGTAGTGTGTATGTTCAGGACAGGCCCTTGCCAACTGTCTCTGAAGTGTCACCGAATCAACACTTGGCAACACGATTCTGAGTCACGTATAGGGGAAACCACTAATTTGACTTGGATCAAACGTGATACATTTCATCTTCGAAATGCAGATTGCCTGTAGCACGTTGTCGTTTTGGCGTGTCATGTGGCCTCTGCTCTCCCCACTTACCCCCAAGTTCTGGAGCTAGCACATGTCTCATCCCCTGTTCGAAAAGCACCGCGCTACCCTGGATGGCGCCCTCAACGCCATCGCCACGCGCGGCTACTGGTCGCCCTATCCCGAGATGCCGAGCCCCAAGCTCTACGGCGAAACCGCTGCCGCTGATGGCAAGGCCGCCTTCGAGGCGCATCTGGGCAAGCAGTTCGAACTGGATCAGCCGGGCCAGACTGGCTGGGGTGGCAACGAAGCCTCTCCCTACGGCATCGAGATGAACATCAAGTACCCGGTGTGCGACCACGAGGCACTGATCGCTGCCGGTCTGGACGCCATGAAGGGCTGGCAGGCCGTGGGCGCCGAAGGCCGCATGGGCATCTGCGTCGAAATCCTGGATCGTCTGCACAAGCAGGCCTTTGAAATGGGCCACGCCGTCATGATGACCACCGGCCAGGGCTGGATGATGGCCTTCCAGGCCGGTTCCGCCCACGCGCTGGACCGTGGCCTTGAGGCCGTGGCCTACGCCTGGCGCGAGCAGAGCTTCGTGCCAACCACCGCCCACTGGGAAAAGCCGCAGGGCAAGAACCCGGCGCTGGTGATGAAGAAGCACTTCGAGATCGTCGGCCGCGGTATCGGCCTGGTGATCGGTTGCGGCACCTTCCCGACCTGGAACACCTACCCCGGCCTGTTCGCTGCGCTGTCTACCGGCAACGCCGTGATCGTCAAGCCGCACAGCAACGGCATCCTGCCGGCTGCCATCACCGTGCGTACCATCCGCGCCGTGCTGGCCGAGAACGGTATCGACCCCAACCTGGTGACCCTGTGCGTCGCTGAAAAGCGCAGCGTGACCCAGGCTCTGTCCCAGCACGAGTCCGTCAAGTCGATTGACTTCACCGGCAGCAACGTGTTTGGCGAGTGGCTGATCGACAACTGCCGCCAGGCGCAGGTCTACGCCGAGCTGGCTGGCGTGAACAACGTGGTGATCGAGTCCACTGACAACTACAAGGCGATGCTGAACAACCTGGCCTTCACCCTGTCGCTGTACTCCGGCCAGATGTGCACCACTACCCAGGCCGTGATCGTGCCGGCAGAAGGCATCGAGACCGACCAGGGCCACAAGAGCTACGACGAAGTCTGCGCCGACCTGGGTGCTTCCATCGAGCGCTTCCTGGGCAAGCCCGAAGTCGCCCACGCCGTGCTGGGCGCGATGCAGTCCACGGCTACGGCCGAGCGTGTCGACCTGGCCAACAGCGGTCAGCTGGGCAAGGTCGTGCTGGCCTCCAAGAAGCTGGACAACCCCGATTTCCCGAACGCCGACGTGCGCACCCCGGTGCTGCTGGCGGTCGATGCTGCCGACGAAGCCGCCTACATGGAAGAGCGCTTTGGCCCGATCAGCTTTGTCGTCAAGGCCGACAGCGCCGCTGGCGCGCTGGCCCTGTCCGAGCGCATCGTCAAGACGCACGGCTCACTGACCGTGGGTGTCTACTCCACCAAGCAGGACTACCTGGACGCCATGACCGAAGCCACCTGGCGCGGCAAGGTCGCCCTGTCGATCAACCTACTGGGCGGCGTGTTCGTGAACCAGTCTTCCGCTTTCTCCGACTACCACGGCACTGGTGGCAACCCGTCTGCCAACGCCTCCTATGCGGATTCCGCCTTCGTGGCCAACCGCTTCCGCGTGGTGCAGCGCCGCTACCACGTCTGAGGAGTCCGGCATGACGTTTGAAACCATCACGCTGGACATCCAGCAGGGCGTGGCGCGACTGGCGCTGAATCGCCCGGACAAGATGAACAGCTTCAACGGCACCATGCACGACGAGCTGCGCGCTGCGCTGCAACAGGTGCAGGACGACGCCAGCGTGCGCGTGCTGGTGCTGACCGGCAATGGCCGTGGCTTCTGTGCTGGCCAGGACCTGGCCGATGCCGAAGTGCGCTTCGTGCCCGGCGAAGGCACGCCGCCCGACCTGGGTGACGTGGTGGAACGCCGCTACAAGCCGCTGGTGATGCAACTGGCCAGCCTGCGCGTGCCGACCATCGCCGCCGTCAACGGCATCGCCGCCGGTGCCGGCGCCAGCCTGGCGCTGGTGTGCGACATGGTGGTGGCCACCGAATCGGCCGCCTTCATGCTGCCGTTCGCCAAGATCGGCCTGATTCCCGATACCGCCTGCTCCTGGATCGTGCCGCAGCGCCTGGGCTTTGCCCGCGCCATGGGCCTGGCCATGACCGGCGAAAAGCTGCCGGCCACCAAGGCCGCCGAGTGGGGCCTGATCTGGGAAGCCGTGCCGAACGACGACTTCGCTGCCCGCATCGACGCCCTGGCTGCCCAGCTGGCCGCCATGCCGACCAAGGCCCTGGTGCGCACGCGCCAGGCCATGCTGACTGCCTCCAGCCACACGCTGGAACAGCACCTGACGCTGGAAGGCATGCTGATGCGTGAAATGGGCCGCAGCGCCGACTATGTGGAAGGCGTGTCTGCCTTCCTGGAAAAACGCGCACCGCGCTTTACCGGAGCCTGAACATGAGTCAAGCATTGCCCACCAGCCGTGTGGTTGCCGTGATTGGTGCTGGTGCCATGGGCGCCGGCATTGCCCAGGTCGCCGCCCAGGCTGGCCACACCGTGCGTCTGCTGGATGCCCGTGAAGGTGCCGCCGAACAGGCGATTGCCAACATCCGCAAGATGTTCGACAAGCTGGCCGAGAAAGGCCGCATGAGCGCCGAAGAGGCCGAAGCCGCCGGCGCACGCCTGCTGCCGGCCGCCAGCAACCAGGAATTTGCCGATGCCGCCCTGGTGATCGAAGCCATCGTCGAGAACCTGGACGTCAAGCGCAAGCTGTTTGCCGAACTGGAAGACATCGTCGCTGCAGACGCGATCCTGGCCACCAACACCTCCTCGATCTCCGTCACCGCCATCGGCGCGGCGCTGAAGCGTCCGCAGCAGCTGGTCGGCATGCACTTCTTCAACCCGGCTCCGCTGATGAAGCTGGTTGAAGTCGTCTCCGGCCTGGCTACCGACCGCCAGGTGGCCGAGATCATCTATGACACTTCCGCTGCCTGGGGCAAGACCCCGGTGCACGCCAAGTCCACGCCCGGCTTCATCGTCAACCGCGTGGCGCGTCCCTACTACGCCGAAAGCCTGCGTCTGGCAGGCGAGGGTGCGGCCGATATCGCCACGCTGGACGCGATCCTGCGCGAGGCTGGCAGCTTCCGCATGGGCCCGTTCGAGCTGATGGACATGATCGGCCACGACGTGAACTTTGCCGTGACCAAGTCGGTCTGGAACGCCTTCTACAACGACCAGCGCTTCCTGCCCTCGCTGATGCAGCAGGATCTGGTGGATGCCGGTTTCCTGGGCCGCAAGACCGGCCGTGGTTTCTACGACTACGCGGAAGGCGCCGAGAAGCCGCAACCGCAAACCGCTGCCGCCGTGGCCGCACCGGCCAACATCGTGCTGCATGGCGACTGCCCGCTGGCACAGGCACTGGCCAGCCGTCTGCAACAGGCGGGCGTGGCCTTCACGCAGCAGCCGGCGCAGGCCGATGGCCGCGTGGCGCAGATTGGCGACACCGTGCTCTGCCTGACCGATGGCCGCACGGCCACCCAGCGCGCCCATGCCTTGGGCTGCAACAACCTGGTGCTGGTGGACCTGGCGCTGGACTACACCAAGGCCACGCGCCTGGCCATTGCCGCCGCTCTGCAGGCCGATGCTGCTGCCACCGAGGCCGTGACCGGCCTGCTGCAGGCTGCCGGCTACGCCGTGTCCGTGCTGCGTGACGTGCCCGGCCTGGCCGTGATGCGTACCGTCGCCATGCTGGCCAACGAAGCGGCCGATGCCGTCAATACCGGCGTCTGCGATGTCGAGAGCACCAACGTGGCCATGCAACTGGGCGTGAACTACCCGCGCGGCCCGCTGGCCTGGGCGCAAGACGTCGGCCTGGCGCATGTGCGTGACGTGCTGGCTAACCTGGCCGCGTTCTACGGCGAAGACCGCTATCGCGTCTCGCCCTGGATCCAGCAGACCGTACTGGCAGGAGGCAAGCAGCATGGATAAGCAACCCGAACTGACGCCGCAGGAAGCCCAAGCACTGGCCACGGCGGCTGCCGATGCCATGTGGCAACGCGATGCCACCGCCCACGCCCTCGGCATGGAGCGCATCGAGGTCACGCCCGGCAAGGCCACGCTGCGCATGCGCGTGCGTCCGGACATGGCCAACGGCCACCACATTGCGCACGGCGGCATGATTTTCACACTGGCCGACACCGCGTTTGCCTACGCCTGCAACAGCTACAACCTGAATACGGTGGCTTCGGCCTGCCATATCGATTTTCTGGCGCCGGCGCGCGAGGGCGACCTGCTCGAAGCGCGCGGCGAGGAGCGCTCCGCTTCCGGCCGTACTGGCGTCTATGACGTCACGGTCAGCGTGGTCGGTGGCCCGGTCGTGGCCCTGTTCCGCGGCAAGAGCTATCGCATCCGTGGCGAAGTGACCACCAGCTTCACTGACGCGGCCTGAGCAGTCGCACTTTTCTCCCACAACAGACAATCTGGAGACATCCATGAAACATCAACCCGCAACCAACGGCAAGGGCCTGCACGCGATCGAATCGGCCAGCCGTGATGAAATCTCTGCGCTGCAGCTCGAGCGCCTGAAGTGGTCGGTGCGCCACGCCTACGACAACGTGGCTCCCTACCGCGCCAAGTGTGAAGAGAAGGGCGTGCACCCGGATGACCTGAAGACGCTGTCCGATCTGTCGAAATTCCCCTTCATGACGAAGATCGACCTGCGCGACAACTACCCGTTTGGCCTGCTGGCCGTGCCGCGCGAGAAAGTGGCACGCGTGCACGCGTCCAGCGGCACCACCGGCAAGTCGGTGGTGGTGGGCTATACCGCCAACGACCTGGACAACTGGGCCGACCTGATTGCCCGCTCCCTGTACGGCGCCGGCGTGCGCCCGGGCGACATGGTGCAGAACTCCTACGGCTACGGCATGTTCACCGGCGGTCTGGGTGCCCACTACGGCATCGAGCGCCTGGGTTGTACTGTGGTGCCGATGTCCGGTGGCCAGACCGAGAAGCAGGTCGCGCAGATCCTGGACTTCAAGCCGGACGCCATCATGGTGACGCCGTCCTACTCGCTGGTCGTGGCCGAGGAATTCGAGCGCCTGGGCATCGATCCCAAGGACATCTCCCTGCGCGTCGGCGTGTTTGGTGCCGAGCCTTGGGGCGAAGGCATGCGTGGCGAAATCGAGCGCAAGCTGGGCATTGACGCCATCGACATCTATGGCCTGACCGAAGTCATGGGCCCGGGCGTCGCCTGCGAGTGCGTGGAAACCAAGGACGGCCCGGTGATCTGGGAAGACCACTTCTACCCCGAAATCATCGATCCGGAAACCGGCGAAGTGCTGCCCGACGGCAGCGAAGGCGAGCTGGTGTTCACTTCCCTGACCAAGGAAGCGTTCCCGGTGATCCGCTACCGCACGCGTGACCTGACCAGCCTGCAGCCGCCGACGTCCCGCTCCTTCCGCCGCATCGGCAAGATCGGCGCGCGTACCGACGACATGCTGATCGTGCGTGGCGTGAACATGTTCCCGAGCCAGGTGGAAGAGCAGATCCTGCGCGACAAGCGTCTGGCTGGCGTCTACCAGATCCACCTGAACCGTACCGGTCACATGGACAACGTGGAAGTCCACTGCGAACTGCAGCGCGAGTTCTCCGGCCACCTGAGCCCGAACGAAGTGGCGGCCATCGCCAAGGAACTGACGCACCACATCAAGACCAACATCGGCATTTCCACCAAGGTGATCGTGGTCGATTTCGACACGCTGCCGCGCACCATGACCGGCAAGGCCCGTCGTGTGTTCGACAACCGTCCGAAGCAACTGTAAGGAGTTCCCGACATGAACCAGGCTTTTATCTGTGATGCCATCCGTACGCCCATCGGCCGTTACGGCGGTGCCCTGTCCAGCGTCCGTGCCGACGATCTGGGTGCCCTGCCGATCAAGGCGCTGATGGAGCGCAACCCCCAGGTCGAATGGAATCTGGTGGATGACATCATCTATGGCTGTGCCAACCAGGCCGGCGAAGACAACCGCAACGTGGCCCGCATGAGCGGCCTGCTGGCCGGCCTGCCGGTCGATGTGCCCGGTACCACCGTGAACCGCCTGTGCGGTTCCGGCATGGACGCCGTGGGTCTGGCTGCGCGTTCCATCAAGGCCGGCGAAGCCGAGCTGATGATCGCCGGTGGCGTGGAAAGCATGAGCCGCGCGCCTTTCGTCATGCCCAAGGCCGAATCCGCCTTCAGCCGCAGCAACAGCGTGCAGGACACGACGATCGGCTGGCGCTTCATCAACCCGGTGATGAAGCAGCTGTACGAGACGCACTCCATGCCGCAGACGGCCGACAACGTGGCGGCCGATTTCGGCATCAGCCGCGCCGACCAGGATGCGCTGGCACTGCGCTCGCAGCAGCGCTGGGCCGCAGCCAACGCCGCCGGCCGCTTTGCCGACGAGCTGATCAGCGTTACCATTCCCAAGAAGAAGGGTGATCCGGTCATCTTCACGACCGACGAGCATCCGCGCCCGGAAACCACGATCGAGCAGCTGGCCAAGCTGAAGGGCGTGAACGGTCCCGACCTGACCGTGACCGCAGGCAACGCCTCTGGCGTCAACGACGGCGCCTGTGCGCTGCTGGTGGCTTCCGAGCAGGCGGCTGGCAAGTACGGCCTGAAGCCGATCGCCCGCGTCGTCGGCATGGCCACGGCTGGCCTGGCGCCGCGCATCATGGGCTTTGGCCCGGCTCCGGCCGTGCGCAAGGTGCTGGCCCAGACCGGCCTGACCCTGGCGCAGATGGACGTGATCGAGCTGAACGAAGCCTTTGCCGCACAGGCACTGGCAGTGGTGCGCGATCTGGGCCTGGCCGATGACGCCGAGCACGTGAACCCGAATGGCGGTGCCATCGCCATGGGTCACCCGCTGGGTGCCAGCGGTGCGCGTCTGGTGACGACCGCAGCCTACGAGCTGAAGCGTCGCGGCGGCCGCTACGCGCTGTGCACCATGTGCATTGGCGTTGGTCAGGGCATTGCCATGGTCATCGAGAGCGTCTGAGCCGGAGTGTCCGCATGAGCAAGTACACGACCCTGAGCATCGAGCGCGACGGCGCGGTCGCCACCGTGTGGATGGACCGCCCCGATGTGTTCAACGCGTTTGACGAGCAGCTGATTGCCGAACTGGATCAGGCGTTTGCCGAGCTGGATCAGGACGACAGCGTGCGCGTGGTGGTGCTGGGCGGCAAGGGCAAGCATTTCTCTGCCGGCGCCGACCTGAACTGGATGAAGCGTGCCTCCACCTTCACCGAGGAAGAGAACCGCGCCGATGCCCTGCGTTTTGCCGGCATGCTGCGCCGCATGGCCACCATGTCCAAGCCGACCGTAGCCCGCGTCCAGGGTGCAGCCCTGGGTGGCGGCACCGGCCTGGCCGCCGCCTGCGATATCGCGGTGGCCAGCGATGACGCGAGCTTCGCGACCTCCGAAGTGAAGTTCGGCATCATCCCGGCGGTGATCAGCCCCTATGTGCTGCGTGCCATCGGCCCGCGCCAGTCGCTGCGTTACTTCCAGAGTGCCGAGCGCTTCAGCGCGGAGCGCGCCCAGCTGATCGGCCTGGTGCACGAAGTGTGCGCCCGTGATGATCTGGATGCCACGGTGAAGGCCGTGGTCGAACCGCTGCTCACCGGCGGCCCTGGTGCCCAGCAGGCGGCCAAGGACCTGGTGGCAGCGATCCACGGCCTGCCGATTGGCGAAGCCGCTGGAGAAGAGACTGCCCGGCGCATTGCGCGCCAGCGTGCGACCCCCGAAGCCCGCGAGGGAATCGGGGCATTCCTGGAGAAGCGCAAGCCATCCTGGCTTGCCTGAGGCTGCCCAGCCGACTCCAATTTCCCCAAGTAGTAAGGAGACTTCACTATGTATACACAGTCCTTTAGTGTTTCGGACGAGCCGGGCAAGCAGCAAAAACCGGTTCTGTCTACCGAATCGGCCGAGCAGATGGCCAAGTTCGATGCCCGCATCGACGCTGACGGCCGCATCGAGCCGCAAGACTGGATGCCCGAGGCTTACCGCAAGACCCTGGTGCGCCAGATCAGCCAGCACGCCCACAGCGAAATCGTCGGCATGCTGCCCGAAGGCAACTGGATCAGCCGCGCTCCGAGCCTGAAGCGCAAGGCGATCCTGATCGCCAAGGTGCAGGACGAGGGCGGTCACGGCCTGTACCTGTACAGCGCTGCCGAGACCCTGGGTACCGGCCGCGACAAGATGCTGGACGACCTGCACTCCGGCAAGGCCAAGTACAGCTCCATCTTCAACTACCCGACCCTGAACTGGGCCGACGTTGGCGTGATCGGCTGGCTGGTGGATGGCGCTGCCATCATGAACCAGGTGCCGCTGTGCCGCTGCTCCTACGGTCCTTACGCCCGTGCCATGGTGCGCGTGTGTAAAGAGGAGTCCTTCCACCAGCGCCAGGGCTACGAAGGCCTGCTGGTGATGATGCAGGGTACCGAAGCACAGAAGGCCATGGTGCAGGACGCCGTGAACCGCCTGTGGTGGAAGTGCCTGGCCATGTTTGGCCCCCCGGACGCCGACAGCCCCAACAGTGCCCTGGGCATGCGCTGGGGTATCAAGCGCGTTTCCAACGACGATCTGCGTCAGAAGTTCATCGACGCTACCGTGCCGCAGGCCAAGGTGCTGGGCGTGACCCTGCCCGATCCGGACCTGAAGTGGAACGAAGAGCGTGGTCATTACGACTACGGCCAGATCGACTGGAACGAATTCTGGGAAACCGTTAACGGCAATGGTCCTTGCAACAAGGAGCGTTTGTCCACCCGCGTGAAAGCGCACAACGATGGTGCATGGGTTCGCGAAGCCGCAAACGCCCACGCCCGCAAGCAACAGCAACGTCAAATCAAGGAGGCAGCATGAGCATCGAACTTAAGGATTGGCCCCTGTGGGAAGTATTCGTCCGCAGCAAGCAGGGTCTGGAGCACAAGCACTGTGGTAGCCTGCACGCGTCTGACGCGGCGCACGCCCTCGAAGCCGCACGTGATGTGTACACCCGTCGCCAGGAAGGCGTGAGCATCTGGGTGGTGGAATCCAAGAAGATTACCGCCAGCAACCCGGATGACAAGGGCGAGCTGTTCGATCCGGCCGCCGACAAGATCTACCGCCATCCGACCTTCTACGAGATCCCGGAAGAAGTGGGGCACATGTAATGAGCGCAACGACTGAATACCTGTTGCACCTGGCGGACAACGCCGTGGTGCTGGGCCAGCGCAACGCCGAATGGTGCGGCCACGGCCCCGCGATCGAGGAAGACATCGCCCTGGCCAACGTCAGCCTGGACCTGATCGGTCAGGCGCGCCTGTTGTACCAGCAGGCCGCCGAGCGCATCGGCAACGGCGCGACGGAAGACCAGCTGGCCTATTTCCGCGACGTGCCGGATTTCCGCAACTACACGCTGCTGGAACTGCCGCACCACTCCGCGCTGGTCGGTTACGCCAAGTCCAACATGGACTACGGCACCACCATCGTGCGCAACTTCCTGTACAGCGCCCTGATGGTGCTGGTGTGGGATCGCCTGCAGTCTTCTTCCGACGAGCAACTGGCTGCCATCGCTGCCAAGTCGCTGAAGGAAGTGCGCTACCACCTGCGTCACTCGCGTGACTGGCTGGTGCGTCTGGGTGACGGCACGGAAGAGTCGCACGAGCGCGCCCAGGCTGCCCTGGACCACCTGATGCCCTACACCGAGGAATTCTGGAAGAACTCCGCGATGGAACAGGCTGCCCTGGCAGCTGGCGTCGGTGTCGACATGGCCGTGCTGCGCCCGCAGTGGGACGAGCTGGTGAATGACGCCCTGGCACAGGCTACGCTGACGCGTCCGGCCTTCCCGGGTGGCTACATCACCCAGGGCAAGGAAGGTGTGCACTCCGAACATCTGGGCTTCCTGCTGAGCGAAATGCAGGGTCTGGCACGCGCCCACCCGGGCGCCAGCTGGTAAGGCCATGAGTACGCAGTTCGATCAGGACACTGTCCAGGCGGCCTGGGCCGCCCTGGAACAGTTGGCCGACCCCGAAATCCCCGTGGTGTCGCTGCGGGAGCTTGGCATCCTGCGCGATATCCGCATGGGGGAAGAGGGGTTGGAAGTGGTGATCACGCCTACCTACAGCGGCTGCCCGGCGATGGGCCAGATCGAGGATGACGTCAGCGCCACGCTGCAGGCCGCCGGCCTGCAGGGCCGCGTCGTCACCCAGCTGGCACCGGCCTGGACGACCGACTGGATGACGGATGAAGCGCACGAGAAACTGCGGGCCTACGGCATTGCGCCGCCGCAGAACCGTTGCGCCAGCCAGCCGTTGTCAGGGGAGAGCGTGCTGCGCTTTGTGCACCAGGCCAGCAGGCCCGAGGTGGTGCCCTGCCCGAAGTGTGGTTCCAGCAATACGACGGAATCCTCGCACTTCGGCTCCACTGCCTGCAAGGCCCTTTACAAGTGCCTGGACTGCCAGGAGCCTTTCGACTATTTCAAGCCCTATTAAAAAGAGATTGGGAGACTTTCATGTCCATTCCTCGTTTTCATGACCTGAAGGTCAAGCGCGTCAATCCGGAAGCGGCTGGCTCTGTAGCCATCGCTTTCGAGATTCCGCAAAGCCAGCGCGCTGACTTCCAGTTCGAACCCGGTCAGTTCCTGACCGTGCGCGCCACCATCGATGGCCAGGATGTGCGCCGCAACTACTCGATCAGCAGCTCGCGCAGCCGCTTCACCAACAACGGCGAGATCGAGATCGGCATCCGTCCGGTGATCGACGGCCTGTTCTCCAACTGGGCTGCCGAGAACGTCAAGCCCGGCCAGACCCTGTCGGTGATGCCGCCGGAAGGCCGTTTCACGGTCAAGAAGGCCCGTGCCCTGCACCGCGTCGGTTTTGCGGCCGGCTCCGGCATCACCCCGATCCTGTCGATCGCGGCGACCACGCTGGAAGAGCAGCCCGAGTCCAAGTTCACCCTGGTGTACGGCAACCGCCGCATGTCCAGCGTGATGTTCAACGAAGCCCTGCAGGATCTGAAGGACCGCTACGCCGGCCGCTTCACCATGATCCACATCCTGTCGCGGCAGGCGCAGGAAGTGGACCTGCTGCAAGGCCGCATCGACGCCGAGAAGGTGCAGGCCCTGATCGACACGCTGCTGCCGGCCAAGAGCATGGACGAGGTGTTCATCTGTGGTCCCGAGGCGATGATCGACGCTACCGCTGCGGCCCTGGTGGCTGCCGGTGTGCCCGAAAGCCGCGTCTACAGCGAGCGCTTCGCCACCTCTCCGGCCCAGGCGGCCAAGGTGCAGGCTGACTCCGATGCGGCCGATGCCAAGATCGCTGCGGCCAAGGACAAGATGATGACCGTGGTGCTGGACGGCAAGGAGTACGAGATCCCGGTGAGCTCGGACGACCACCTGCTGGACGCCGCACTGGATGCCGGTCTGGATCTGCCGTTCTCCTGCAAGGCCGGTGTCTGCTGCACTTGCCGCTGCAAGGTGGTGTCTGGCGACACCGTGATGGACAAGAACTTCACTCTGGAAGCCGACGAAGTGGCACAGGGCTATGTCCTGAGCTGCCAGGCGCGCGCCACCAGCCCGAACGTGGTCCTGAGCTTCGACGAGCGCTGATCCAGCGCTAGTCAAGCCTGATCGACCCGCCCGCCGGCCTTGCCGGTTGGCGGGTCGTTCTTTTTGGGGCTCCTCCGGCATCTGCCTGGGGAGCCCTTTGTGTGTGGGCTGTGGTGTCTGTGTGCTGCTGCGGCAGGTCGTGTGGTGGAGCGGGGGAGCGTTGTTGCCGTGCGTGTGGCAGCGAACTGCGGTATGGCGGGCAGGGTGCGACGGCGGGGCCAGCAAGGCAGCAAGACCAGCAAGTCTGCACGTCAAGGCTACGCATGATGGGAGGCTGCAGGGCTGCTGATCAGATCGTGATTTGCCCGATCAACAGGGCGTGAGCCAAGGGATCTATGCTGCTCTGCTGTCTGGAGGCTGCCTGCAGCCTTGATCCACAGGATGGTGGGGACAGTATGCCGACGCCCTGGTGCGGCGTTAGCGGACGTCTGGGCGCGCCAGAGACGCACAAAGCGCTCCTGCCTGCATCCCCCCAGCCCAGCGTCCACGAAAAAGGCCTGTCTGCAAGCAGACAGGCCTGGCGGGATCATGATCCGTTTACATGCCCAGTCGTTTGGAAACTGGTGTCATGCCAGGGATTCAGACCTTGGTGATGCGACCACTGACCGGCGGGATGTGGCGCTTGATCAGCATCAGCGCGAAGGCCGAGCCGAACATGCCGACAGCCAGCAGCGTCAGGAAGCCATTGGCGCCGGCAGCGGTGATCACGGCGGCGCCGATAAAGGCACTCACGATGCCGCCGCCACGGCCCACGGCCAGCGCCATGGCGGTACCGGTAGCGCGGATGGCCGTCGGGTAGACATAGGCACACAGGGCGTACAGCAGCACCTGGGAGGCACTCACGAACAGGCCGTGGATACCGAAGCCGGTGATCAGCATCTGCGTGTCCTGCTTGGTATCGATACCCATCATGGCCACCGCCACGATACCTGCCAGCAGCGCCATGATGATCATCGGGATGCGCGAGCCGAAGCGGTTCACGATCAGGGCACACAGCAGCGAACCGACCACGCCACCGACGTTGTAGGCGGTCAGGCCCTGGCTGGCCAGTGCGACCGGCAGGCCTTCGCTGGTCAGCATTGTCGGCAGCCAGCTGTAGGCGCTGTACAGCGACAGCACGACCATGAAGAAGGCCAGCCACAGGCCGATGGTGTCACGCGCATAATCGCTGGTGAACAGGCCCTTGAAGCCGACGGCCTGCTTGGCGTTGGCGGAAGCAGCGGCTTCCAGGGAATCGGTGAACTCGGCGTTGGCCGGGGTCGGGCGCTCCAGGCGGTTCAGCAGCTTGACCAGCTCCTGCCAGCGCTGTCGCTGACGGGCCAGGAAACGCGGCGATTCCGGCAGGAAGGCGAACAGCACTAGGCTGAAGGCCATCGGGATGGCGCCGCCAATCCAGAACAGCGCGCGCCAGCCGTAGGTCGGCAGCACCCAGCCGGCAAACAGGCCGGCCAGCATGCCACCCAGCGGGAAGCAGACGATGGAGATGGTCACCGCCATGGTGCGTGAACGCGCCGGGGCGTACTCGGCCGTCATGGTGGAGCAGCTCGGCAGCGCGCCGCCAATGCCCAGGCCGGCGACGAAGCGCAGGATGATGATGCTCTGCACATCCGGGGCAAAGCCGATCGCCACGGTAGCGGCGCCGAACAGCAGCACGCTGAAGGCCAGTACCAGACGACGGCCGATACGGTCGGCGATGCTGCCGGCCATGGCCATGCCCACCGCCATGCCGATCAGGCCGGAGGCCACGGCAGGGGCGAAGGCGGCACGCGTGATACCCCACTCCTTGATGATCATCGGAATGGCAAAGCCGATCAGCTGACCGTCAAAGCCATCCAGCACGATGGCCATGGCGCACAGGAAGATCACGCCTTTCTGCAGGGCGGTAAACGGTCCCTGGTCGAGCGCGTGCCCGATATCGATGACCGGGTTGCCGGCCGTGGTGGTTTGACTCATGGGGTCTCCAGATTGATTTAGATCAAGAATCGCTCAATAAGCGCGAACTATATCAGCGGAGCCACAACGTGTTACCAAAACCTAGGGAAAGCGATAATCAAATGTGTCACGTTGGCGGCCGGAATGTTGCGTGCAGCCGTCAATCCGGGGCCGGGAGCGGGAGGCTGCACTGGCACCAGTGTCGGCCAGCTGGCGTCACGGCACCAGTAGCGCTTCTACCCGGTTCAGCACCTCGGCCGGCATGCTGATGGGCCGGCCCCATTCGCGCGTGGTTTCACCCGGCCACTTGTTGGTGGCGTCCAGCCCCATCTTGCTGCCCAGGCCGCTGACGGGCGAGGCGAAGTCGAGGTAGTCGATCGGGGTGTTTTCCACCAGCATGGTGTCGCGCGCCGGGTCGCAGCGCGTGGTCATGGCCCAGACCACGTCGTTCCAGTTGCGGATGTCCACGTCCTCGTCTACCACGATGATGAACTTGGTGTACATGAACTGGCGCAGATGCCCCCAGATGCCCATCATCACGCGGCGCGCGTGACCGGGGTAGGCCTTGCGTACCTGCACCACTGCCATGCGGTAGCTGCAGCCTTCGGGCGGCAGGTAGAAATCGGTCACTTCCGGCAGGTGGCGCTGCAGCAGCGGCACGAACAGCTCGTTGAGCACCTGGCCGAGGACGGCCGGCTCGTCCGGCGGGCGGCCGGTGTAGGTCGAGTGGTAGATCGCATCGTGGCGCTGCGTGATGCGGTCCACGGTGAACACCGGGAACTCGGCCTGCTCGTTGTAGTAGCCGGTGTGGTCGCCATACGGACCTTCCAGTGCATGTGCATAGCCGCTCGGGTGGCTGGCGTCGGGCTGGATATGGCCTTCGAGCACGATTTCGGCATGCGCCGGCACCTGCAGCGTGCTGCCCAGCGCCCGGGCGACTTCGGTCTTGCTGCCGCGCAGCAGGCCGGCGAACTGATATTCGGACAGGGCATCAGGCACCGGCACCACGGCACCGAGCAGCGCGGCCGGATCGGCACCGAGCGCCACCGCTACCGGGAACGGCTGGCCCGGATGCGCCAGCGCATGCTCGCGGAAGTCCAGTGCGCCGCCGCGATGCGGCAGCCAGCGCATGATCAGCTGATGGCGCGACAGCAGCTGCTGGCGGTAGATGCCCAGGTTCTGGCGCGGTTTGTGCGGGCCACGCGTGATGGTCAGGCCCCAGGTCACCAGCGGCGCCACATCGCCGGGCCAGCAGTGCTGGATCGGTAGTGCCGTCAGGTCGACCTCGTCGCCCTGTTGCACGATCTGCTGGCAGGGCGGATGCGCCACGGTGCGCGGTGCCATGTGCCAGAGCGACTTGAGCAGGCCGCTCATGCCGAGCATCTCGCGCAGGCCTTGCGGCGCGGATGGCTCCTTCATGTCGGCCAGCACGTGGCCCAGTTCGCGCACCTGCGCCAGCGACTGCACGCCCATGGCCTGCATCACGCGCTGCTGCGTGCCGAACAGGTTGCCGAGCACCGGGTGCTGGTGGCCGGTGGGCTGGGTGAATAGCAGTGCCGGGCCGCCCTGGCGCAAGGTGTGGTCGCAGACAGCCGTCATTTCCAGATAGGGCGAGACCGGCTTGTGGATGCGGCGCAGCTGGCCGGCACTTTCCAGCTGCTGGATGAAATCACGCAGGTCGCGGTACATGGTCGGGGCGGGTCAATGCGGGGTCGGGGCTGGCATGTCGGCGTCGGGCAGGCCGCTCCAGCCTGCCGCGAGCGCATGCGGTACGTCGATCAGGTCCAGCAGCCGGGCCACGCAGTGGCGCACCATGTCTTCCATGGTCTGCGGATGCTGGTAGAACGCCGGCACCGGCGGGTAGATGATGGCACCCATTTCGGTCACGCTGGTCATGTTGCGCAGGTGCGCCAGGTTCAGCGGCGCCTCGCGCGCCACCAGCACCAGGCGACGGCGCTCCTTCAGCATGACGTCGGCGGCGCGCGTCAGCAGGTTGTCGCCCAGACCGTGCGCGATCGCGCCCAGGGTGCGCATCGAGCAGGGCGCGATCACCATAGCACTGCAGCGGAACGAGCCGCTGGCAATGGTGGCACCAACGGCGTTGATGTCGTGGATCTGGTGCGCCAGCGCGGCGATATCGGCTGGCCCCAGGTCCAGTTCGTGGCGCAGCGTGAGCCAGGCGGCATCGCTGACGGTGACATGGGTCTCGATCCCGGGCAGCGTCTGCAGGGCCTGCAGCAGGCGCACCGCCAGCACGGCACCGCTGGCGCCGGAGATGCCGACCACGATGCGCCGCGGGTTCATGCGGCGTCGCTGTCTTTCGCCTTCGGCTGGACGCCGGCAGACTGGTTGCGTTCGGGCAGCGGCGTGGCGGTGATGTCGGCGATGACATGGCCGATCACTTCTTCGGCCTGTTCCGGATCGAAATCCTGGTGCAGCTTCTTGCGCACGCCCTGTTCCTGCAGCTGGAAATGGCGGTCCGGCGTGATCTGGTGGCGTGCCAGCGTGTTGTGCACGCACTGCAGCTGGCAGCCGTCCAGCGCGATGATCGGACGCCCCGAAGCGGCCAGCTTGACCAGCGAAGGCACATCACCGCCTACGCCGGCAATGCAGGACATCTCGGCCACGCCACGGCGGTCGAGTTGCAGGGCGACGTGGTTGGCCAGCTGGGCAGCGCTGGAACAACCGGAGCAGGAATACACCAGGGCTTGCTGGTCACGGGGCTTGGACATGAGACCTCCTTGGACTCTCAGCGGGGCGGCAGTCGCTCCCGCAGGCGTTGCAACAGCGCACGCGGATGTGGCGGGCGCGGCAGGCGGCGCAGATCGGACAGCTGGAACTGGCGCGGGTCGAACACCGGCAGCTCCATGGCGTCGAGGGTGTTCTTGACCATCAGGCCGAGTTCGGTATCGCCTTCCATGCTCAGGCGCCGGTTGAAGAACAGCGTATCAGGATCCTGCGAGCGGCGCGCCAGCGCGATGAAATCACTGGCGTGGGCACGGATGATCAGGTCCGGTGTGCCCTGCACCCGGTGCAGCGGCGCAAAGCGCGTGCCCTGCCAGCAAAAGTCGCAGTGCACGCCGGCATCGCGCACGGCCAGCCGCAGCGTGCGGCCCTGCAAGGCTTCGGCCACGTCTTCCGGCAGCTGGCGTGCCAGCGTCAGGTTCAGCGCGCCGACAAACAGCAGGGCACCGGGCCAGCGCGGCAGGCGCTGCAGCACGCCCGACACCGGTGCGGGCAGGGTGAAATCATCGGGGATCAGGTGGGTAGAAGACATCATGGCTCTCCGGGAGGCGATCAGGCCGGCACGCTGACCTGCTCCATGCCGGAGCGGCCATGCCAGTAGCCGTTGCAGGGCTGGTCCGGCAGCAGCGGCAGCATCTGCGCGTGGGCTTCGGCCGGTGTCAGGCGCTGCTCGAGGGCATCGCGCCAGAGCTGCACCAGCGTGGCCATGTGCTGCGATTGCGGGCTCAGGCGCAGCACGTCCACGCCCATGGCCTGCAGCGCCGGCAGCTCCTGCACCAGGTTGCAGACATGGGCGGATTGCGTCTGGATGCCGTTGAGCGTGAGGAAGGCTTCGCCATCACGCGTCTGCAGCAGCAGGCCGTCGGGATAGTCGATGCAGCTGAACTGGCAATCGTCCTTGGGCAGATTGCGGTGGCGCGCGGTAAAGCAGCGTGCCGAAAACGCCAGCGGCATGCGGCCGAGGGCAAAGATTTCGGTCTGCAGGCCGGCCGGGCGCAGTTGCTGCAGCGACTGCAGATCGGTCTGGTTCAGCTCCAGCGGCGGCAGCCAGCGCGTGGCGCCGAGATCGGCCATCCACTGCAGCGTTGGCTGGTTGTACAGGTTCAGGTGCGGGCCGGCGACAAAGGGCAGCTTGCCGGCCACCATCTGTACCGCGCCCATGTCATTCGCCTCGACCAGGAATTCGCCGTTGTCGATGATGCGGCGTGCGGTGGCGGCATCGGCGCTGGACTCGACCAGCACCTGGGTCGAGAGAATCGCCTGCTTGCCGGCATCGCGCAGCATGCGGGCGACGTCGATCCAGTCGCTCAGGCGCAGCTCGTGGCGGCGAGAACAGACCGCTTCGCCCAGGTAGACGATGTCCACCGGGGCCTCGGCCATCTGCTGGTAGAAGTCGAATACGGTGTCACGCGGCCAGTAGTAGAGCAGCGGCCCCAGGGCCAGTTGCATGCGGGAGGGGGAATCGGTCATGGCTTGCTTACTTCCAGGGGCGGTGGTAGGCGCCCAGCGTCTGCTGCTGGCCTTCGGAGACGTCGGCCAGTGCCGTCATCCAGTTCGAGCGCGGCGTGTACAGGTGCGGGTTGTCGTGGCAGTGGTCGAGCGCCTCGCGCAGGACTTGCGTGACCTGGCCGACATAGGCCGGGCTGCGCTGGCGGCCTTCGATCTTGATGGCGCGCACGCCCATGCGGTAGAGCTGCGGCAGGATGCTCAGCGTGTTCAGGCTGGTCGGCTCTTCGATCGCGTAGTAGCCGTCCTCGCTGCGCAGCTCGCCGACGTCGAAGCGGCCCTTGCACAGGGTCGGATAGCCGGCGCTTTCGCCTTCGGCATAGCGGTCGATCAGCACGCCGTTCAGGCGCGCTTCCAGCCCCTTGGGGGTTTCCTGCCAGCGCACCGCCTTGGCCGGCGAGCAGACGCCCTGCATGTTCGGTGCTTCGCCGGTGGCGTAGGACGACAGCTGGCAGCGGCCTTCCACCATCACGCACAGGCTGCCAAAACCGAACACCTCGATCTCGACCGGGGTCTTGTCGATCAGCTGCTCGACCTGCGTCAGCGACAGCACGCGTGGCAGCACGGCACGCGAGATGCCGAATTGCTCGTGGTAGAAATTGATGGCGGCGGCATGCGTGGCCGAGCCCTGCACCGACAGGTGCAGGCGCACCTGCGGATGGCGGCGTGCGGTGTACTGCATCAGGCCGGGATCGGCCATGATGATGGCGTCGATGCCCATGTCGGCGGCGCGATCGACCGCGCCACGCCAGACATCGACCGATTCGCTGCGGGCATAGGTATTGAGTGCCAGCAGCACCTTGCGGCCACGCGCATGGGCATAGTCGATGCCGCTGGCGATGGCCTTGTTGTCAAAATTCAGCCCGGCAAAGTTGCGGGCGTTGGTGGCGTCCCTGAAACCCAGGTAGACGCAGTCGGCACCGTGGTCAACCGCCTGCTTCAGTGCAGGCAGGCTGCCGGCGGGGCAGACCAGTTCCATCGGCGGCCGCGCCGTGTCGACGGCCTGTCCGGAGGCGTGGGCGGTCATGGCAGATCAGGCCCCGGCTCACTTGCGCAGGAAGTCGATCACCACGCCGTCCATGTCGCGCTGCAAGTAGGTGATCTGGATGCCCTGGTCGCCGTAGCGGTCGATCATCTGGTGCAGCAGCGGGATCGGGTCGTGGTCGTTCACGAAGCGCATGGTTTCGCCGGGCTGCAGGGAGTCCAGCGCGCCAAAGATGGCGGCATGGCGGAAGCGTTTGGCTACGCCGCGCGCATCAAAGCCATAGATGGCATCGGTACGCGAATGGTCGTGCGGCATGCCGACGGGTTGCAGGGGAATGGTGGCCATCGGGGAATCTCCAGGTTGGGAAGGCGGAAGGGAGATTCTTATCCGATAAAAATAGTGGGGCTTTGACCTGGCGCAAACATGTCCTTTTGGGGGAGCTGGCCTCCCCTCCGGCGGGGGAGGCGTTTCAGGCCAGTTCCAGCTGTTGCAGCACGGCGCGGCCATATCGCTCCAGCTTGGCCTCACCCACGCCGCTGATGCCGCTCAGCGCGTCCAGCGTATCGGGGCAGGCCTCGGCAATGGCGGCCAGCACGCTGTCGTGGAAGATCACATAGGCCGGCACGCCATGCTCGCGCGCGGTCTCGGCACGCCAGCGCTTGAGCGCGTCAAAGCGCTGGCGGCCGGCATCGTCGAGTTGCGCGGCCAGCACGCTGAGCTTGCTGCTGCCACTGCGTGTAGTGCCGGAGGCGCGGCGGCGCGCACTTGGCGTGACCAGATGGCGCAGCAGCACCGGCTGTTCGCCACGCAGGATCGGGCGCGCCACCGGCGTCAGGTGCAGGGTGTTGAAGCGGCTGGCATCGACCAGCAGCGCACCGGTGGCAACCAGCTGGCGCAGTACGGTGCGCAGCTCGGCCTCGCTGGCGCCACGCGCCAGGCCGAAGGTGCTGAGCGTGTCGTGGCCATACTGCTTGACCTTGTCGGTATCGCGGCCGCGCAGCACGTCCATCACCTGACCGGCACCAAAGCCGAAGCCGGATTTTTCCTGCAGCCGGAACACGGTGGACAGCAGCTTGCGCGCCAGCTCGGTGGCGTCCCAGACATCGGGCGGATTCAGGCAGTTGTCGCAGTTGCCGCAGGGCCGGGATGGCTCGCCAAAATAGGCCAGCAGGCGCACGCGGCGGCAGTCGATGGCTTCAGCCAGCGCCAGCAGCGCGTCCAGCTTGCCGGTCTGTACCTGCTTGAACTGGTCATCGGCCGGGCTGTCATCGATCATGCGGCGCTGGTTGACCACATCCTGCAGGCCATAGGCCATCCAGGCGTGCGAAGGCAGGCCGTCTCGGCCGGCGCGGCCGGTTTCCTGGTAGTAGCTCTCGATATTGCGCGGCAGGTCCAGGTGCGCCACGAAGCGCACATCGGGCTTGTCGATGCCCATGCCGAAGGCGATGGTGGCCACCATCACCACGCCTTCCTCGCGCAGGAAGCGGTCCTGGTTGGCCTGGCGCTGGCTGGCGTCCATGCCGGCGTGGTAGGGCATGGCATCAATGCCTTCGCGCACCAGTGCCTCGGCGACTTCTTCCACGCGCTTGCGCGACAGGCAGTAGACGACGCCGGCATCGCCTTCGTGCTCGTCCTCGATAAAGCGCTTGAGCTGGGCCAGCGCATCGCGTTTCTCGACGATGGTGTAGCGGATATTCGGGCGGTCAAAGCTGCTGACAAAGGATTCGGCTTGTTCCAGCTGCAAGCGCTCGGCGATGTCCTGGCGCGTCAGATGATCGGCCGTGGCGGTGAGCGCGATGCGCGGCACGCCGGGAAACTGCTGCGGCAGGATATCGAGCTGGCGGTATTCGGGGCGGAAGTCGTGGCCCCACTGGCTGACACAGTGCGCCTCGTCAATCGCAAACAGCGCCAGTTGCTGGCGCTGGTAGAGCCGCTGCAGCAGATCCAGGAAGCGCGGCGTGGTCAGGCGTTCCGGCGCCACATACAGCATGGTGAGCCGGCCGGTGAGCAGATCCTGTTCGACCTGGCGTGCCTGCTCCAGGCTGAGCGTGGAGTTGAGGTAGGCGGCGGCAACACCGGCTTCCTGCAGCGCATAGACCTGGTCGTGCATCAGCGCCACCAGCGGCGAGACGACGATGCTGCAACCCAGTCCCTGGCGCTGCCGCACGATGGCCGGGATCTGGTAGCAGAGCGACTTGCCGCCGCCGGTGGGCATCAGCACCAGCGCATCGTCGCCGCTGCTGACACGTTCGATGATGGCCTGCTGCTGGCCGCGAAAGGCCGGGTAGCCGAAGACCTGCTGGAGTACCTGCAGGGGGGAGGAGGCAAGGGAAGCGTCAGGCATCGTGCGGTAAAAATGAATACCTGCGCATTATATCTGTCGTCGCCTGTTCCCATGAAAAAACCGCCAGTCCCTGCGGATCTGGCGGTGCTGCGGCAAGCCGGTCCGGCTTACTTGCGGCGCGCTGCCTGGTACAGCGGCATCACCTGCGGCAGCGCGGCCTGGATGCGTGCGGTGCGGTCAGACGCGCTCGGGTGGGTGGAGAAGAAGGCCGAGCCCTGGCCGGCGCCGTTGGCGGCCATCTTCTGCCACAGCGTCAGCGCGGCGGATGGGTTGTAGCCAGCGCGTGCGGCCAGTTCCAGGCCGAACACGTCAGCCTCGGTTTCCATGGTGCGCGAGTAGGGCAGGTCCAGCGCCAGCTGCTTGGCAATGCCGGCCACGTCCATCATGCCGCCGCTCAAGCCGAGCAGCGAGCCGCCGATGGACAGCGCCATGTCACCGGCCATCTGCTGCGACACCTGCTCGCGCGAGTGTTCGCGCAGGGCGTGTGCCATTTCGTGGCCGATCACGGCCGCCAGCTCGTCATCGGTCAGGTTCAGCTTCTGGTACAGGCCGGTATAGACCGTGACCTTGCCGCCCGGCATCACGTTGGCGTTGACATCGTTGTTGCGGATCAGCGCCAGATCCCAGTTCCAGCGTGCCGCATCGGGGCGGAAATGGGCGACCTGGGTCGACAGGCGACGCATGATGTTGACCACGCGGTTGTAGTCGGCACCGCTGCTGATCAGCACGCCCTTGGACTGGGCGGCGCTCTTGCGCTGGTTGAAGGCCTGTTGCGAGGCCTGCACCATCTCGGCTTCGGAGACCAGCAGCAGCTGCGAGCGGTTGCTGCCGGTGACGGAACCGGTAGTGGAGGTGGCACAGCCGGCGAGGGTGGCGGTGACGGCAACGGCGACGGCAGCGCGGCGTGCCATGGTGATCAGAGGCTTCTTGGACATATGGGATCTCCCTGTGTTCTGGTGGCAGCCTGGCAACAGGCCGGCTGCACGGATCTGACGTTTCGGATGTTAGACCAAATTGCCGGAAGCAGTTCCGCTTGGCCTGTAAACAATCGTCAGCCGTGAAAAAGTATCGCTGTGGACGCCTGTCTTGAAAATCGGACGCCTTGCCCTACCTGTGTAGGACAGATTCCAACCTGTTGATTTTTCATTCCAACAAGACCACCAAGACAAGCATGAGTACCCATCAACACGCATTCCAGGCCGAAGTCGCACAACTGCTGCATCTGGTCACCCACTCCCTGTATTCCAACCCCGACATCTTCGTGCGCGAGCTGATCAGCAACGCGTCCGATGCCAGCGACAAGCTGCGTTTCGAGGCGCTGGAGCAGCCCGAACTGTACGAAGGTGATGCCACGCTGCAAGTGCATGTGGCGATCGACAAGGCGGCCAAGACGATCACCTTTACCGATAACGGCATCGGCATGAGCGAGCAGGAGGCGATCGACCACCTGGGTACGATTGCCAAGAGCGGCACCAAGGACTTTGTCAGCCGCCTGACCGGCGACCAGAAGACCGATTCGCAGCTGATCGGCCAGTTTGGCGTGGGCTTTTATTCCGGCTTTATCGTGGCCGACAAGATCACGGTGGAAAGCCGCCGCGCCGGCCTGCCGGCGGAGCAGGGCGTGCGCTGGATCAGCGGCGGCACCGGCGAATTCACCACCGAGACCATCACGCGCGAGCAGCGCGGCACCAGCATCACGCTGCACCTGCGCGAGGACCAGCTGGACTACCTGAACGGCTACAAGCTCAAGAGCATCATCGCGCAGTACTCCGACCACATCAGCCTGCCGATCATGATGCCCAAGGAAGAGTGGAAAGAGGGCGAGGACGGCCAGCCCGGCGACATGGTGCAGACCGGCGAATGGGAGCAGGTCAACGAGGCTCAGGCGCTGTGGACGCGCAACAAGAAGGACCTGACGCCCGAGCAGTACAACACCTTCTACCAGCAGCTGGCGCATGATTTCGAGGATCCGCTGGCCTACAGCCACAACCGCGTCGAAGGCAATACCGAATACACCCAGCTGCTCTACATTCCCGCACACGCCCCGTTCGACCTGTACCAGCGCGACAGCCAGCATGGCCTCAAGCTCTATGTGCGCCGCGTCTTCATCATGGACAAGGCCGAGGCGCTGCTGCCGCAGTACCTGCGCTTCGTGAAGGGCGTGGTCGATGCCTCCGACCTGCCGCTGAACGTCAGCCGCGAGCTGCTGCAGGAAAGCCGCGACATCCGCTCGATCCGCGAAGGCAACACGCGCCGCGTGCTATCCATGCTGGAAGATCTGGCCAGCCAGCAGGCGACGCCGCCGGAAAGCCAGGAAGGCAAGATCGATATCGGCAGCGGTGAAGCCGTGCCGGCGCCGGAACCGGTCGAGACCGAAGACGGCATCACTGATGTGCAGGACAAGAGCGATGCCGCACCGGCTGCCGAAACCGCCGCTGCCTTTGCCGAAGATGCCAGTGGCCAGGGCAAGTACGCGCGCTTCTATGCCGAATTTGGTGCCGTGCTCAAGGAAGGCCTGGGCGAGGACACCAGGAACCGCGAGCGTATCGCCAAGCTGCTGCGCTTTGCCAGCACCCAAACCGACAGCGTGAGTGTCAGCCTGGCCGATTACAAGACGCGCATGAAGGAAGGCCAGCAGGCGATCTACTACATCACCGCCGAAAACCAGGCCGCCGCCAAGAATAGCCCGCAGCTCGAACTGTTCCGCAAGAAGGGCATCGAGGTGCTGCTGATGACGGATCGCGTGGACGAGTGGGCGCTGAGCTATCTGACCGAGTTTGACGGCACGCCGTTGCAAAGCGTGGCCAAGGGCGCGGTCGATCTGGGCGCGCTGCAGGATGAGGAAGAGAAGAAGGCCGCCGAAGCCGCCCAGGAAGCTGCCAAGCCGCTGCTGGAGCAGCTCAAGCAGGTGCTGGCCGACGTCGCCGAAGACGTGCGCAGCACCACGCGCCTGGTCGATTCCCCGGCCTGCCTGGTGTCCAGTGACAACGGCATGAGCATGCAGCTGGCGCGCCTGCTCAAGCAGGCCGGCCAGCCGGTGCCGGACGTCAAGCCGGTGCTGGAAGTGAACCTGGAGCATCCGCTGATCCAGAAGCTGCAATCGGCCCAGGCCGAAGACGGCCGCTTTGCCGATCTGGCGCATATCGTGTTTGACCAGGCGCTGCTGGCCGAAGGCGGCATGCCGGCCGATCCGGCGGGCTATGTGAAGCGGGTGAATGCGCTGCTGGTGTGATCCGGTAAGGCATCTGACGCAAGCAGGCAGGGACAGGCTGAAAAGTCTGTCCCTTTTTGCTGCAGAATGCCTCGCATGACGCCTCCCGCCACCCTGCCCGCAGCCCTGCAAGCCATCCAGCAAGCCACCCGCACCCACCAGCAACAGCACGCCTGCAACGCCCACACGTTCGAAGACGGCATCGGCCTGTGGCAGCTGGTGCAGCAGCACCAGCCGCGCCGCATGCTGGAGTTCGGTACCGGCCTGGGTTACACCGCCTGCCTGATGGCGCTGGCCAGCCCGCAAGGCCAGGTGCTGACGCTCGAAGGCGATCCGGAACATGCCGCACTGGCACGCCAGCAGATTGCGGCACTCCAGCTGCAGCAGCGCGTGCAGCTGCACGAAGGCTCGTTTGCCACGGTGATGCAGGCCTTGCAATTGTCGGAAGGTTCGCAAGACCTGATCTTTTTCGATGGCAATATGCCGCCGCTGATCCTGGTGCAGCATTTCCACACGCTGCTGGCACCGGGCGGCTTGCTGGTCTGCGCCAATATCGACCTGAATGGCCCGCTGGGCGCACGCCGCGTGCGGGCCGAACTGGCCGATACGCAACGCTGGCAACTGCTGCAGCCGCTGGAATCCGGCCTGACCCGCGTGGCGCGTCGGCTGCCGGCGGCCTGATAATCGCAGCCATGGACTATTTTTCTCTTGCCCTTGATCTGGCCGCCAACGCACTCACGCTGAGCAACCCGAATCCTCGCGTCGGCGCGGTGATCGTCAGCCCGGATGGCCGCATCCAGGGCCAGGGCTACACGCAGCAACGTGGCGGCCCGCATGCCGAGGTGATGGCCTTGCGCGATGCCGCCAGCCGTGGCGAGGACGTGCGCGGCAGCACCTGCTACGTCACGCTCGAACCCTGTTCGCACCAGGGCCGCACGCCGCCATGCTGCGATGCGCTGATCGTTGCCGGCGTGGGCAAGGTCTGCATTGCGCTGCTGGACCCGAACCCGCTGGTGGCAGGGCAGGGCATGGCCCGGCTGCAGGCCGCCGGTATCGCCGTGGAACTGGCTCCTGACGAGATCACAGCTCGTGCGCGTGAACTGAATATCGGCTTTCTGCGCCGCATGCAGCAAGGCCTGCCCTGGGTGCGGCTCAAGACCGCCTCCTCGCTCGATGGCCGCGTGGCGCTGGACAACGGCGACAGCCAGTGGATTACCGGCAAGGCGGCGCGTGCCGAGGTGCAGCACTGGCGCGCCCGCGCCTGTGCCGTGCTCACCGGCATCGGTACCGTGCTGGCCGATGACCCGCTGCTCAACGTGCGCCTGCCCGAGGCCACGCGCCAGCCGCATCTGGTGATTGTGGATACGCAGCTGCGCACGCCGCTGTCTGCGCAGCTGCTGCAGGTGGCACAGCGCCGCGTGCTGATTGCCAGCGTGGCACAGGCCGATACCGGCTGGCAGCAGCGTGCCGTGGCCTTGCAGCAGGCTGGGGCAGAGCTGCTGCAGCTGCCGGCCGATCCCGCTGGCCGTCCCGATCTGGTGGCGCTGCTGCGCGAGCTGGGCCGGCAGGAAGTGAACGAGTTGCATGTCGAATCGGGCGCGCAGCTGGCGGGCGCGCTGCTGCAGCAAGGCCTGGTCAACGAGCTGGTCGCCTATGTGGCCCCGGTGCTGCTAGGTCCGGGCCAGCCGCTGGCGGTCTTGCCGCCGTTGGAGCGTGTGGCTGATGCCGCACGCTGGCAGCTGCAGGCACTGCAGGCGGTGGGCGATGACGTGCGGCTGCAACTGCGTCCGGCCTGACACTGTGCACTTTCGCACGGCCATGGCTTTGCCAGATGCAACACGGCATGACGGCAGGGAACGCTTGCGCTAGCATGGTATCCAACCGCAAAGGGGCACGATGCCCTGGTTTCCCGTGCGAAAGGAAAGCGATATGAACAAGATCTGGCGCAAGATGCCGGCTGCACTGGCGGCCGGTACTGCCGTACTGGCCCTGACCGGCTGTGCCGGCAATGTGAACGGCTGGCCGGTGCTCGGCGGCGTGAACATTGGCGTGGGCAGCGGCGGCGGCTGGGGTGGTGTCACCATGAGCACGCCGATCGGCAGCCCGACCAGCCCGGTCAGCGGCACCATCGGCCTCGGTCGTGGCAGCGGTGGCTGGGGTTGGGGCAGCGGTGTGGGTGTCGGCGTCTCCATGGGCGGCGGCACGGTGCTGAACCGCAGCGATGACAACGCGCCGGCCGAAACCCTGCCGGCACCGGCCGGTACGCCGGTACAGCAGGCACCTGCCGGCGTCTGGAGCCCGGTAACACAGAGTGGCACGGTACAGCCGCAGCAGGCCCAGGTCGTCAACGAGGCGCCCGAAGGCTCGGCCTTCCGCAACTGGCCCTGGGGCGTGCAGCGCGTCAGCCCCTGAACGCCGCCGCACAGCGATAAAAAAACCGCCGGATCTGACGATCGGGCGGTTTGGCTGTTGCCGGCTGGCTGCCGCAGCAGCCAGCGCAGGGCGTAGCGATTACTTGCTGTAGTCGTACACGCCACGGCCGGTCTTGCGACCCAGGCGGCCGGCGGCCACGTATTCCTTCAGCAGGTAGCAGGGGCGGTACTTGCTGTCGCCCAGCTCCTTCAGGTAGACGTCCATCACGGCCAGGCACACGTCCAGACCGATCAGGTCAGCCAGTGCCAGCGGGCCGATCGGGTGGTTGCAGCCCAGCTTCATGCCGGCGTCGATGTCTTCTGCCGTGGCCAGGCCTTCGGCCAGCACGAAGAAGGCTTCGTTGATCATCGGCACCAGGATGCGGTTGACGACAAAGCCCGGGTTGTTCTTGACGGTGATCGGGGACTTGCCCAGCTTCTCGGCCAGTTCCTTCACGGCGTCGTGGGTGGCGTCGCTGGTCTGCACGCCACGGATCACTTCCACCAGCGCCATCATCGGCACCGGGTTGAAGAAGTGCATGCCGACGAACTTGTCGGCGCGGCTGGTCTGCGCTGCCAGGTCGGTGATGGAGATGGAGGAAGTGTTGGTGGCGATGATGGCGCCAGCCTGCACTGTCTCGTCGATCTGCTTCAGGATCTTGTTCTTGATCTCGTGGTTTTCGGTAGCGGCCTCGATCACCAGGTCGACGTCCTTCAGGTCGTCGTAGCTGGTGCTGCCCTTGACCAGCGACAGCGCCTTGGCCTTGTCGTCTTCGGTCATCTTTTCCTTCTTGATCAGGCGGTCCAGGCTGCCGGCGATGGTGGCCAGGCCTTTCTGCACGGCGGCTTCGGAAATATCGACCATGACCACGTTGATGCCGTTGACGGCGCAGGTCTGGGCAATACCGTTACCCATGGTGCCGGCACCGACGATGCCTACTTTGCTGATGCTCATTCTGATCTCCTGGAGAGTGTGAAGTCTGCCTGTATCTTAACCCGCGTCCATGACGGGATTGTGAGCAGACGGGGTGGGGTGGTGGCAGCAGGGTGGCTGCCACCGTGAGGGGCCGGATCAGCCCTTGAGTTGCGCGCGCAGGTTGCGGCGCTGCTCGATTTCGTTGCGGATGGCCTGGCCCGATTCGCCTTGCACCAGCGGACTCACCGCCGGGTAGGCCACGCTTTCTTCCAGCAGCATGTGGTCCGCGTAGAGCTGGCAGAACAGGCGCGTGGTTTCCTTCAGCGATTCGGCATTGAAGGTGGTGAAACCTTCGACAGCCGCGGTCAGCTCGGGCTGGATCGACAGCCAGTTTTCTTCCAGCCAGCCGTGGTCCTGCACCAGCAGGCGCGTCACGTGCATCAGTTCCTCGTCACCCGAGGCCATCAGCGGCGGGAAAATATGGCGTTCTTCATCCAGATGGTGTTCGCGTGCTTCCTTGCCGAGCCAGTCGCGCACGGCGCGGGCCTCCTGGCGCAGCGGCAGCGTGGTGCCCTGTTCGGCCAAGTCCAGCGACAGCTGTGACAGGCGCGCCAGCATGGCGGCAATCTGCTGGTGGCTGGTATCGAAGAGTTCCATCACGGCGACCGGGTCGAGTGCGGAAGCAGGGGTCGGGGCATTCATGGTTCAGCCTCCTTTCAGGGCTTGCAGGGGCAGGCCTGGCAGCGGCGGCAGACAGCGTCAGCCAGCATGCACAGTGCATCCATTTTAACGCTGCACTGCACAAAAATGATGCGTTGCAGCAGGTGTTGGCCGGCCAATGCCAGAAAAATCACGTTCCGCAGCAGCCTTACTGGAAGGCGACCTCCTGGAAGCTGCGCAGCTTGCGGCTGTGCAACTGGCCGGTGGCTCCGCTGCGCAGCAGCTCCAGCGCGCGCATGCCGATGCGCAGATGCTGGTCCACGCGCTGGCGGTAGAAGTGGTTGGCCATGCCGGGCAGCTTGATCTCGCCGTGCAGCGGCTTGTCGCTGACACACAGCAGCGTGCCGTAGGGCACGCGGAAACGGAAGCCGTTGGCAGCCACGGTGGCGCTTTCCATGTCGATGGCGATGGCGCGGCTCTGGCTGAAGCGCTGCACCGGCGCGTTGTGGCCTTCCAGCTCCCAGTTGCGGTTGTCAGTGGTGGCCACGGTGCCGGTGCGCAGGATCGCCTTCAGGCCGTCCTCCGGCAGTTCGGTGACTTCGGCCACCGCCTGCTGCAGCGCCTGCTGGATCTCGGCCAGCGCCGGCACCGGCACCCAGGCTGGCAGGTCGTGGTCCAGCACGTGGTCCTCGCGCACATAGCCGTGCGCCAGCACGTAGTCGCCGAGCTGCTGGCTGTTGCGCAGGCCGGCGCAGTGGCCCAGCATCAGCCAGGCATGCGGGCGCAGCACCGCCACATGGTCGGTCATGGTCTTGGCATTGCTCGGGCCGACGCCGATATTCACCATGGTGATGCCGCTGTGGTCCGGCCCGACCAGATGGTAGGCCGGCATCTGCGGCAGGCGCTGCGGATGGCTGCCCTGCACGAAGCCGTCCGGTGTCGGCAGGCTGACGTGCTGCGTGATCACGTTGCCAGGCTCGA
Organism: Brachymonas sp. J145; assembly: GCF_036312245.1. Classification (NCBI taxonomy): domain Bacteria; kingdom Pseudomonadati; phylum Pseudomonadota; class Betaproteobacteria; order Burkholderiales; family Comamonadaceae; genus Allobrachymonas; species Brachymonas sp. J145. Next base: position 136,871 of record NZ_JAZDCI010000004.1, read on the forward strand.
CAAAGGCGGTGTAGCCGCTGCGGTCGTCCTGCATGGCGGCGTGGCCCAGGCGGATGAACTCGTCGATATAGAACTGGTAGTTGGTGAACAGCACGAAGTTCTGGAAATGCGGTGCCGCGGTACCACTGTAGTGGCGCAGGCGCTGCAACGAGTAGTCCACGCGCGGCGCGGTAAACAGCGACAGCGGCAGCGCCTCGCCATGGCGCGGCACATGGGTGCCGTTGGCAATCGCATCGTCCATGCTGGCCAGGTCCGGCCAGTCGAAAGTGGTGTGCATGCGCGCGCGCTGTGCCTCGTCCATGCTGCCTTCCATCTGCTCGCTCGGATCCAGCGCAAAGTGCAGTGGCAGCGGCTGGCTGCTGGTGCTGATGTCCAGCGGTGCCTGGTGGTTGTCCAGCAGGTGCTGGAACTGCGTGCGGTAGTAGCTGGCAAACAGCTGTGGATCGGTCAGCGTGGTCTCGAACACGCCGGCGTGCGCGACAAAACCGTAGGCCTGGCCCTGGCCGGCGCGCGGCTGGCGCGTCGGCTGTTGCGTGCGGATGCGTATCTGTGGGTAGTAGGCGCGTACCGGCTGTGGCAGGCTGCCGTCCTGCACGAACAGGCGGAACTGCTCGCGCAGGTGCTCCACCGCCTGCCGGTAGATCAGCTGCACCTGCTGCAGGGCGGCATCGGCATCGTCAAAGGATTGCGGCGCCACGAAGGGCGGCGTCAGGGGCTGGGTGGCAGCGTTCATCGGGCTCTCTCGTCACGGGTGATAGGCCCATTCTATGAAAGTGGCGTGGCGGCTGCGTGTCATTGGCGGGCTGGCCACAGGCACAAAAAAACGCACCTGTGCCCGAAGGCGGCAGGTGCGTGGCACGATCAGCGCGTGCGGCGGGGATTACAGCGCGGGGATGCGCAGCTTCTGGCCCGGGTAGATCTTGTTCGGGTCAGACAGCATCGGCTTGTTGGCCTCGAAGATCACCATGTACTTGTTGGCATCGCCGTAGTACTTCTTGGAGATGGCGGACAGGGTGTCGCCGGAAGCCACGTCGTGGTACTGGGCGTCGGAGCCGGCGCCGTCAGCCACGTTCAGGTTGTTGTCCACGTCGCGCACGCTGGCCACGTTGCCGGCAGCCAGGGTGGCCTTCTCGGCAGCTTCCTTGTTGGGCGCGTCGCCGGTCAGGATGACCTTGCCGCTGGCGCCGTCAAACATCACGGCCAGGTTGGTCAGGCCCAGGTTCTGGGTCTCGATGTACTGCTTGATGGCCGCGCCGGCTTCGGCGTTGAGCTGGGCCAGGGAGGCGGTGTCATTCGCTGCAGCGGCTTCTTCGACCTTCTTGCCGCCAAACAGTTTTTCGCCAGCGTCCTTGATGAAACTGAACAGACCCATGTGTATCTCCTGAAATGAGTTGAGGATGCTCCAGCGTAGCGCGAAAATGTGACAGCGAAAGGGGTACTGGCAAAATTATGGTAAGTATTCGTCAATTAATTCGCACTGGATGTGGATAATGCAGCCATGAGCTTTCTTGCAGTCGACATCGGCAACACCCGCCTCAAGTGGGCGCTGTACGATCAGCCCGCACCGCAGGCGGTGATGCTGGCGCATGGCGCCGAATTTCTGGAAAACATCGACAAGCTGGCCGATGGACCCTGGAAGGCGCTGCCGACGCCGCAGCGCATGCTGGGGTGCGTGGTCGCCGGCGATGCGCTCAAGCGCCGTGTCGAGGAACAGATGGAAATCTGGCCTCAGCTGGAGGCCAGCTGGGTCGTGCCCAGCGTCCGGCAGGCTGGCGTCACCAACGGCTACGACCTGCCCACGCGGCTGGGCGCGGATCGCTGGGTCGCCATCATTGGCGCCTACCGCCGCATGCTGCACCACTGCCAGGGCCGGCCGCTGCGCCCGGTGCTGCTGGTAATGGTCGGTACCGCCGTCACCATCGAGGCGATCGATCCGTCCGGCCTGTTCATGGGCGGCATGATCCTGCCCGGCCACGGCATCATGCTGCGCGCACTGGAGTCGGGCACTGCCGGCCTGCATGTGCCCACCGGCAACGTCACCGAGTTTCCCACCAACACCAGTGATGCGCTCACCAGCGGCGGCACCTTTGCCATTGCCGGCGCGGTACAGCGCATGGTGCGCCACGTGCAGAAGCGCTGCGGCCTGCCGCCGATGTGCATCATGACCGGCGGTGCCGGCTGGAAAATGGCGCCCTACATGGAAACGCCGTTCGAGCTGGTGGAAAGCCTGATCTTCGAAGGCCTGCTGTGCATGGCCGAAGAGCCCGATGCGCGCACCATTGCGCACCAGCACCTGCAGTCGCTGCTGGCGCAGCAAGCGCAACAGCAGCAACAGTAAACAGGATCGATTCCGCGCTTGGCGTCAGCCGGTCTGTGCGCCGGATTGCTTGTCAGCCGGCTCCACACTGGCGGGCGCTGCCGGCACATCGCGCACATGCACATCCATCTGCGGGAACGGGATTTCGATACCGTGGTGCTTCAGCGTGGCCAGGATGCGCGCGTTCAGGTCGGTGTTGACGCCCATGCGGTCATTCATGTCGACAAACACGCGCAACTCGAAGTTGAGCGCGTTGGCCCCCATGGTCACGAACACCGAGGTCGGCGCCGGTTCGCTCATCACGCGCGGGTCGTCACGCGCGACCTGGCGCAGCAGCGCATGCACCTGTGCCGGATCGCTGTCGTAGCCCACGTCCACGCGCAGCACCAGCCGCGTGACGGTGTTGTTCAGCGTCCAGTTGACCACCTCGCTGGTGATGAAGGTCTTGTTCGGGATCAGCACTTCCTTCTGGTCGTAATCCAGCACCGTGGTGGCACGCGTGTGGATGCGGCTGACGGTGCCGGTCAGGTTGCCGATAGTGATGGTGTCGCCGACGCGGAACGGCCGCTCTACCAGCAGGATCAGGCCGGAGACGAAATTGGCAAAAATCTCCTGCAGGCCAAAGCCCAGGCCCACCGACAGCGCCGCCGCCATCCACTGCAGCTGCGACCAGCGCAGCCCCAGCGTCTGCAGCGCCAGAACCATGCCGGCAATCGTGATGGCGTAACGCAGCAGCGTGGTGATGGTGTAGCGCGCCGACGCTGACACCAGGTTGCGCGCACTCAGCAGGATCTCGACCAGGCCGGGCAGGTTGCGCGCCAGACTGATCATGATCGCCAGCAGCAGCATCGAGCCGAGTACGTCACCCAGGCTGACCGGGATATCGGTCTTTTCGCCGGCGGCACCGGTACCGCTGGCATGCCAGAGCACCACGTCATCGAGCTTGAACAGCGCCGGCAGCACCTCGGCCCAGGCCCAGAGCAGGCCCAGCAGCAAGAGCGTGATCAGCAGCGTGCGCACCAGCCGGCGTGATTGTGCGCTGATGTTCACCAGCGTCAGCTCGGGCGCGGTCTGGCGCGGCGTTTCACCGGCTTCCAGGTCCACCACGGTGCTGTTGTCGGCGGCGCTTTCGCCGCGCTCCATCTGGCGGATCGCGATGCGGCGCTCGCTCAGCAGCAGCCAGCGCTTGAACAGGCCGGACAGCACGCCGACGCTGATCAGCACCGCCATGCTGCTCATCAGCGATTGCAGCACGATGGCGCTGGACAGCACATGGCCCATGGCGGCAATCACCAGGCAGAACAGGAAGGCCAGCGGCAGCAGCCAGCGCAGCAGGCGTGTCAAGCGTCGCATGGCGGTGGCCGATTCCGGCTGCTGCTGGTGCTGCTCATGCGTGGCCAGCTGGCCCAGCCACAGGCTGAGCACCGCCATCAACAGCGCCAGCAGCATCAGGCCCAAGCGTGCCTGGCCGCCGACTGCCAGATCGGAGCCGGCATGCAGGGGTACCAGCGCCAGCAGCGCCACCGGCAGAATCGTCACCAGCGCGACCGGCAGCACCTTGCGCAGCGAGGCCAGCCGTTCGCTGCGCCAGTACAGGTGCGCCTGCGCCAGCCCGTCGGGGCGCAACAGCGCCTTGGCAAAGGCCAGCACCATCACCAGGCCGCTGAGCTGCACCAGCGCCTGGCCCCAGGCCGTGACCAGTGGCGACACGCCGGCACCCAGACGCTGCAGGATGTAGCCATTGCCCCAGACGAGCGCGGCCCAGGGCAGCGACAGCACCAGCGTCCATAGCAGCGCCAGCATGGTGTGCAGAAAACTGTCCTGCAGCGGGTTGCGTGTCAGCTGGCCCAGGCGCTGCAGCTCGCGGCGTGCATGGTTGCCGGCGGCAAACAGGCCAATCAGCAGCGCCAGCCCGAGCAGGTAGGAGAGCGGTCGTTGCTGCAGGTCCTGCCAGAGCAGGCGCGCCATCTGCGGCGTGGCTTCCGGTTCCAGCGAGGCGCGCATGCTGGCCGGCAGCTCGCGCAGCCAGCTGGCGTTGATGGCGGCATGGCTGGGCACCCAGAGCAGCTGCTGGTCCATCAGCTTGCGCAGCTCGGAGCCGCGCTCCTCGATCGTGAACAGGGCGGCATGTGATTGCTCCAGCAGCACGATGTGGCGGCGCAGCACCGGCACCAGCTGCCCGATCAGCTCGCCCTGGGTTTGCTGCCAGCGTGCCAACGCCTGCTGGCTGACCAGCATTGCGCTCTGACTGCGTGCTTCCTGCAGGCGGCGCTGTTGTTCGTTCAGGTTGTACAGCTGCAGGCGCAGCTCGCCAATCTGCTGCTCCAGCTTGCGTCGCTGCAGCTGCAGCGCATAGCTGGACGGCATGCCCTGGCGCTGCTTCCACAGCCACTGGCCCATGCTGACACTGCTGCTGCCCAGCTCCAGCCGGGCGCGGGTTTCACGCAGCGATTCGACAATGCGGTCGCGCTGCGCTTCCTGTACCGCCAGCTGCTGCTGGTCCTGCACCACGGCCTGTGATTCGGTCTGCAGCAGGCTGGCCAGTTCCAGGTTCTGCTGCGCCAGCGCGCTGATGGCCGGATCGTCGTCGCTGCTGGCCTGGGCCAGCTGCTGCATTTGGTCGGCCAGTTGCTGCAACTGCTGCTGGCTGTTTTGCGCCAGGCGCTGTTCCAGCCAGCCGATGCGCGGGGCGCGCAGCGCCAGCTGCTGTTTCAGCTCGGCCTGGCGGCTTTCCAGGCGGCGCTGGCGGCTTTCGGTACTGGCCAGCTCCAGCTCGCGCAATGCCAGCCGGGCTTCGGCCTGCCGGTAGCTGGCGGCATCTAGCAGCTGGCGTGCCTGCGAGGCGGCATCGGCATCGGGGCTGCTGCTGGCCGGCGGCGGCGTGTGCACCTGTTGGCGCAGCGCGTTCAGCTCGTCCATCACCTGCGCCGGCTGCAGGATCAGGTCGGTCAGCGCGCGGGTGTTGGCCTGCAGCTGCTGCTCCAACCCGGCCTGGGCGGCGCGCTCATCGGCCAGCAGCTGTTCCAGCTGGCTGTTGCTGGCCTGGGTGGGCAGGCGCTCGGTCCATTGCTGCAGGGCCTGGGCGATCTGTTCCGGGCTGGCCGTGGTGGGCGGGCTGGCCACTTGCCGATTCGCCTGTTCCAGCTGGCGGCGCTCCTGTTGCAGCGCGGTGGCATCGGCCAGGCGCTGTTCGGCATCGTCCAGCAGCGTGAGGACGGGCTTCTGTTCGGCTTCGGGCAGGGCGTCTGCGGTGCTGCGCAACTGGCTGATGTCCTGTTGCAGGCTGTTGGCCGTGGCGCTGCTCGCGGCGGGGCTGGCGGGGCTGGCGGGGCTGGCGCTGTCCTGCGCCTGCAGCAGGCCGCTGCCGGCCAGCAGGGTACACAGCAGCAACAGTTGCAGCCAGCGCGTGGGTACGGCTGGCAGTCGTCGGGATCGGGTCATGGGCGAATCGGGAAAAACGGCTGCGTGTCAGGCCGGCTGTGCGGGCGCCAGCCAGCGCTCGGCCAGGCGCACCCAGAGCATGACGCCGACCGGCAGCACCTCGTCGTTGAAGTCGTAGCTCGGGTTGTGCAGCAGACACGGGCCTTCGCCATGGCCAAGGTGGCGGTGTTCGCCATCGCCATTGCCGAGGAACAGGTAGCAGCCGGGCTTCTGCTGCAGCATGAAGGAGAAGTCTTCCGCCGCCATGGTCGGCTCCTGCTTGTGCACATGGCGCGCGCCCAGCAGCTCGCTGGCGAGATCGTGCATGAACTGCGCCTCGGCACGGCTGTTGACCGTGGGCGGGTAGTTGCGCAGGAACTCGAAATCGACCTCCATGTTGTAGGCACGGGCCGTGTGGATGGAGAGCTCGCGCATGCGCTGCTCGACCAGATCCAGCACCTCGATCGAGAAGGTGCGCACCGTGCCTTGCAGCGTGCAGTTGTCCGGGATGATGTTGGTGGCTTCGCCGGCTTCCAGCATGGTGACCGAGACCACGGCGGCATCGGCCGGGCGCGTGTTGCGCGAGATCACGGTCTGGAACGCCTGCACCAGCTGGCAGGCCACCGGCACCGGGTCATTGGCGTTGTGCGGCATGGCGGCATGGCCGCCCTTGCCGCGCAGGGTGATGCGGAATTCGTTGCTCGATGCCATCACCGGGCCGGCGGAGGCCGCCACGTCGCCGGCTGCCAGGCCGGGCCAGTTGTGCAGGCCGAACACCGCGTCCATCGGGAAGCGCGTGAACAGGCCGTCGTCGATCATGGCCTGGGCGCCGGCACCGCCTTCCTCGGCCGGCTGGAAGATGAAATAGACCGTGCCATCAAAAGCGCGTGTGCTGGCCAGGTGCTGTGCCGCACCCAGCAGGATCGCCGTATGGCCGTCATGGCCGCAGGCGTGCATCTTGCCGGGGTGGCGGCTGGCGTGGGCAAAGGTGTTTTCTTCCTGCACCAGCAGCGCGTCCATGTCGGCGCGGATGCCGACGGCGCGCTCTGACGTGCCGTTGCGCAGCATGCCGACAACACCGGTACGGCCGATGCCGCGGTGCACCTCTATGCCCCACTGCGCGAGTTTTTCCGCCACCAGTTCCGAGGTGCGGTGCTCTTCATAGCACAGCTCGGGGTGGGCGTGGATGTCACGGCGCGTGGCAACCCAGTCCGGGATCTGCTGGCGGATCTCGGCGGGCAGCTGCAGGGTGCGGGAGGCGGAGGTCGGACTGCTCATGCTGGCAGTGTAGCGCGGGATGCCGATGCGGCCAAAAAGAAAAGGCCTGACGCCGCAGCGTACAGGCCTGGCGTGCAGCCGGGATCGGCAGCGTGGATCAGTCCAGCGAATCGATCAGGTCGATGTACTGCTGGCGTGCATCGTCGCCGGAGGTGCCCTTCAGCGCGTTCCAGGCATCCCACTTGGCGCGCGCCACCATGTCGGCAAAGCCGGGCTTGGGGCGCGTGTTGTCGCCCTCGGTGGCCTGCTTGTACAGGCTGTACAGCTTGAGCAGGGTGGCGTTGTCGGGACGCTTGGTCAGTTGCTGGGTGCGCTCGTAAGCGGCTTCGAATGCGGCGTTGAGATCGCTCATGGTGTCTCCTCCTGGGCGGGTGTGGGTTGTGGTGAAAGCCGATTGTAGCGATTTACTGAACGACCGTGCTTTTTTGTTGTAACAACATCCAGTCGACCACCGGGCCGGCGCGGTAGCCGTTGACCAGTTCCAGCAGTTGCTGGCTGATGGCATCGACATCGTGCGCATCCATGTGCTGCAGCAGCTGCGCCAGGCGCGGCTGCAATTCGGCCCAGGGCAGGAACTGCTCGTGCGCCTTCATGATACGCGGATGCTCGGTCGGTTCCGGGTGGTCGCCGATCAGCAATTCCTCGTAGAGTTTTTCGCCGGGGCGCAGGCCGGTGATCTGGATGGCGATATCGCCTTGCGGGTTTTGCGCGTCGCGCACGGTCAGGCCGGATAGCGTCACCATCTGGCGCGCCAGATGCAGGATCTGCACCGGTTCGCCCATGTCCAGCACGAACACGTCACCGCCCGATCCCATGGCGCCAGCCTGCAGCACCAGCTGTGCCGCTTCCGGGATCGTCATGAAGTAGCGCGTCACATCGGCGTGCGTCAGCGTGATCGGGCCACCATGGGCAATCTGCTGGCGGAACAGCGGCACCACTGAGCCGGAGGAGCCGAGCACGTTGCCGAAGCGCACCATGGCCAGGCAGGTGCGGTTGTGGACCGGCTGTTCATTGATCTCACGGCCGACGGCGGCATCGAGCGCGGCAAACGACAGCATCGGGCTGTCGGCCAGCGCCTGCAGGCAGAGCTCGGCCAGGCGCTTGCTGGCGCCCATGATGTTGGTCGGGCGCACCGCCTTGTCGGTGGAGATCAGCACAAAGTGCGGCACGCCGTGCTCGAGCGCGGCGCGCGCCACGGCCAGCGTACCGAACACGTTGTTGGCCAGGCCTTGCACCGGATTGTGCTCCACCATCGGCACGTGCTTGTAGGCAGCGGCGTGGTAGACCGTGTGCGGCTGCCAGGTCTGCATGATCTCGCGCATGTGCTGCAGCTTGCGCACATTGCCCAGCAGCGGCACCAGCTCGGGCGCCTGCGGCAGCGTGGCGGCCTCGGCCTGCAGTTCCTGGTAGATGTTGTACAGGGCGAATTCGCTGTGCTCGACCAGCAGCAGCCGCTGCGGCCCCTGGCGCAGGATCTGGCGGCACAGCTCGCTGCCAATGCTGCCGCCGGCACCAGTCACCAGTACTACCTGATCGGCGATGTTGCGGCGGATCAGCTCGGCATGCGGCGGCACCGGGTCGCGCCCGAGCAGGTCTTCCACATCCAGCTCCTGGAACTGCTGCAGGCCGGCACGGCCGCTGGCCAGCGCTGCCATGCTGGGCACGCTGCGCACATGCACCGGCAGCCCTTGCAGGCTCTGGATGATCTGGTTGCGCTGGCTGCGCGACAGGCTCGGAATCGCCAGCAGCACGTCGGTGACGGCACTGTCGCGCACCACCTCGGGCAGGCGGCTGGAGGGCCAGACCTCCAGCCCGTTGATGCTGTGGTTGGCCTTGGCCGGATCGTCATCGACAAAGCCGATCAGCGTGTACTGGCGCGCGTTGTGCAGCGCGGCGGCCGTCTGTACGCCGGTTTCGCCGGCACCATAGACCAGCAGCCGGCCCTGCTGGCGCGTCTCGTGGCCGCTGGTGTACATGAACAGGCCGCGCACAAAGGCACGGTTGCCGCCCACCAGCAGCAGGAACAGCAGTGGCTGCAGGATGCCGACGCTGCGCGGCACGGCCGTCGGATTGCCAAAGAACACCACGTAGATGAAGAACAGCACGCCATACACGGCCACCGCCTGGATGGTGGTGACCATGGCGCTGAAGCCGGTGTAGCGGAAAATCGCCCGGTACAGGCCGAACTTGACCATGATCGGGATCGCCAGCGCCGGGGCCAGCAGGTAGGCGGTAAGCTGCGTGGCATCTGGCGGCACCCACAGGTCCAGCCGCAGGCTGATGCCCAGCCAGAGTGCCAGCCAGGCGCACAGCACGTCCATCAGCATCGCCATGAGCTGCTTGGGCAGGGTGTTGGAATCAAAAATGCGGGAAGTGGCAGACATGCGGCAGGGCAGGGTTCAGGGCTTGTGCAGGATGCCCACGGTCATGGCGATGATCTTCAGGTCGAGCAGGAAACTGCGCTCGCGCACGTACTGCCGGCACAGCGCCAGCTTGGCCGGCAGGATGATCTCGACATAGGTGCGTTCGGGATCGGCACTGCTGGCCAGCAGCGTGCTTTCGCTGCGGTATTGTACGGAGGCCAGATCGGTGATGCCAGGACGCAGGCTGAGTACCTCGGCGCGGACCTCGTCCGGGTAGAGCGCCACGTAGCGCGGCACCTCGGGACGCGGCCCGACCAGGCTCATGTCGCCGAGCAGCACATTGATTAGCTGCGGCAGCTCGTCCAGCTTGTAGGCGCGGATCAGCTGGCCGCTGCGCGTGATGCGGTCGTCCGCGCCCACGGTGATCTGCAGGCCGGCGTTGTCCTGGCGCATGCTGCGGAACTTGTAGATGCGGAATGGCTGGCCCTGGCGCCCGATGCGCTCCTGCCGGAAGAACACCGGCCCGGGCGAATCGAGCTTGACCCAGGCGGCAATCGCCAGCAGCAGCGGCGCCAACAGCAGCAGGCCGGCGGCCGAGGCCAGCAGGTCAAACAGGCGCTTGAGCAGCAGCGATTTCATGCAGGGCAAGGCAGGGCGTTCAGCCCAGGATGTGCTGCAGCGCCTCGATGATGCGCTCCTGCTCGGCATCGCTCATGGCGGTGAACAGCGGGATGCTGAACATGTGCTGGTAGGCTTTTTCGGCCTCGGGGAACATCGCCGGTGTCAGGCCGTAGGTATCGCGCCAGTAGGGCTGGCGGTGCAGCGGCACGTAGTGCACGCTGGTGCCAATGCCGGCATCGCTGAGCTGCTGGATCACCTCGTCGCGCGTGATGCCGGCATTGTCGGGCAGGCGCAGCACGAACAGGTGCCAGGCGTGGATATCGCCCGCAGGCGCATCAGCCGGCAGGATCAGTGGCAGGTCGTGCAGGCCTTCCAGATAGCGTGCGGCCAGCTGCTGGCGGCGCTGCAGAAAGGCCGGCAGGCGGCGCAGTTGCACCCGGCCCATGGCGCCGGCCATGTCCGTCATGTTGTACTTGAAGCCCGGCGCCACGATCTCGTAATACCAGGCCGGCGTCTTGCTGGTAAAGCGGTCAAAGGCATCGCGGTTGATGCCGTGCAGGCGCATCACGCGCATGCGGGCCGCCATCTCGGCGTTGCGCGTCACCACCATGCCGCCTTCGCCGGTGGTCATGGTCTTGTTGGCGTAGAAGCTGAACACTGCGGCATCGCTGGGCAGCTGGCCGACCAGGGTGCCAGCGTGGGTGGTGGGCAGGGCGTGCGCCGCATCTTCCAGCACGCGCAGGCCGTGGCGATCGGCAATCGCCTGGATCGCCGTCATGTCGCAGGCCAGGCCGCCGTAGTGCACCGGCATGATGGCCTTGGTGCGTGACGTGATCGCGGCCTCGATCTTGGTCACGTCGATGTTCAGCGTCACCGCATCGCAGTCCACCAGCACCGGATCGGCGCCCAGGTAGCGGATCACCTCGGTGGTGGCGGTAAAGGTCAGCGTTGGCGCGATCACCTCGTCACCCGGGCCTATGCCCATGGCTTCGAGTGCCAGGTGCAGGCCAGCGGTGGCCGAGTTGACGGCAATCGCCTGCACGCCGCCACCCAGGTAGTCGGCAAACTCCTCTTCGAAGGCGCGCGTTTCCGGGCCGGTGGTGACCCAGCCGCTGCGCATGGCGTGGCCAACGGCCTCGATTTCTTCCTCGCCAATATCGGGGCGGGCAAACGGGATGAAGGTATTCATGGCTGGCTATTGTCGCAGGCTTGCAGGAATCGGCGTGCCAACACCGGATAAGTGTGGTGTTCCAGCACGAACTGGCGGCCGGCATCGCCCATGCGGGCACGCGTGCCGGCGTCGAGCGCGGCGAGCTGGCGCAGGCCTTCGGCAATCGCCAGCGGATCGGCCGGCGGCACGGTGATGCCGCAGCCGGCTTCGGCCACCGGGTCATTGCCGGCCTCGACCGAGTGCAGCACGACGCAGCGCGCCATCATGTAGTCCATCAGCTTGTTCGGCGCGATGCCGAAACGGTAGATCGGCACGCGCTGCCAGCCGATATAGGCGATATCGGCCACCGCCAGGAAGGACGGTATCTGCGCCTTGGGAATCGGATCAAAAAACGCCACCTTCTCCAGGCCGAGCTGTTGCGCCTGTGCCTGCAGCTTGGCTTTTTCATGGCCGTCGCCGACCAGCACAAAGGCAAACGGCTCGTCACGCAGCAGCGCGGCGGCCTGCAGCATCACCTCCAGCGCGTTGGGCGTGCCGTGCGACCCGGCGTAGCCGACCAGCTGCAGCCCGGCCTGCTTGCAGGCGCGCATGTGCGCGGCCACGTCATCGCGCAGCGGTGGCGGCTCGCCCTGCCATTCGTCCAGCGTGATGCCGTTGGGCACGATATGCAGCTTGTGCAGGTCCAGCCCGTGCTGCTGCATGTGGCCGGCGACCTTGGGCAGCATGCTCACCACCACATCGGCATGGCGATAGGCGTAGTCTTCGGCGGCCTGGCACAGGCGGATGAAGGGGTGTGAGGGCGACATGCCGCCCAGCTCGATGGGCGACAGTGGCCACAGGTCATGCACCTCGAACACCAGCCGGCTGGCCACGCCCTGCTGGCGCGCCAGCTTGACGATGCGGTGCGCGACCCAGATATCCATCGGGTAGGTGCTGGACGCAATCACGATGTCCGGCCGGAAGGTGCGTGCGATCTCGCCGGCATCGCGCCAGACCTGGCGCAGAAAGCTCCAGATGTTCTTCACGCGGCCCAGACCGTTGCCGCTGTAGGCGGGTGTTGGATACCAGTGGTAGTCGATGCCGTCGATCAGCTCATGGTGGCGGCTGCCGGCCTGTTCGGGCTGGCGTGCGCGCACATGGCTGTAGTCGGCGGCGACCATGCGCACCGCATGGCCGGCCTGCACCCATTCGCGTGCCAGGTAGTAGGGCCGGTATTCCATGCCGTGGCGCGGGCTGCCGGCGTAGTGGTTCAGGTAGAGGATGTTCATCGGGAAGAAAGGGTCTGCACCAGCTGGCGGATCGCCGGCGGGAACAGGCCATGTTGTTGCACCCAGTCGCGGTTCTGGCGCGCGATGTCGGCGGCGCGCGCCTGCAGCGCCGGCAGGGCTTGCGGCACGGCCTGGTCCAGATCGATGGCGTCGGCGGGCACGATCCAGCCATTGTGGCCATCGTGCACCAGCTCGCGGTTCGCCGGTAGATCGCTCAGCAGCGGGATGCAGCCGTAGGCCATGGCTTCGAGTACCGAGACCGCGACCGAATCGCTCTCAGGCTGGCTCAGGTACCACTGGGCGCGCCCATAGTGCTCGGCCTGTTGCTGCGCCGACAGGCGGCCGACAAAGCGCACCTGCGGCTGCAGGCCGCGCTGCGCCACCCACTGCTCCAGCTGCGGGCGCAGGCTGCCGTCATTGGCGATGAGCAGTTGCGCCTGTGGCTGCCAGGCGGCGATGGCGGCAAACAGCTCCAGCACGCGCTGCGGCTGGTAGATCGGCTCCAGCCCGCGGTTGGCGTAGCAGAGCCAGGGTTGTTTTGGCTGGCGCGACAGCACTGGCAGGCTGTCCAGCCCGAACGGAAAAGTCAGCACCTCGCGCGCGCCCAACTGCTGCATGATGCCCGTCATGTGCTGCGAATCGCTGGTGCAGAGCGCGGCGCTGCGCAGGATGGAGCGCGTCAGCCAGCTGTAGGCCGCGTGGCGCTGCGGCGTGACCAGGATGTCGCTGCCCCAGGCCGAGGCGATCAGCCGGCCGCGCAGCCGGCCAAAGCGCTTGGCCAGCAGCGCCAGCGTGCCGTGCGAGGTCAGGTAGTGCGGGTTGATCCAGTCGGCATCGACCTGCTGCAGCCAGCGCGCGACTTGCGGCGCTTTTTTCAGCAGCGCGATATTGCCGCCGCCATGGGCCGGGTCGGTGTCCAGCGCCAGCCGCCGGGCTTGCGGCACCAGCCGGGCCAGTTCGGGCGCAAAGCCGCGGCTGCTGCAGATCCACAGCTCCACCAGCGGTTGCAGCGCGGTCGCCCATTTCAGCAGATGCGGGCTGTCGCCATCGCCAATCAGCACGTAGCGCAGGCGCGATGCGGCAGCCGGCTGGACCTGCGGCTGGCTGGCGCGGGCCACGGCCTGGCTGATCGGGGAAGCGGCGGGATCGTACGGGCGGGAACGGCTCATGCGTCGGATGCGGGAAGTTGGCCGGCCCAGCGCTCGTAGGCGGCGCGGTAGTCGGGGTGCTGCTGCAGCCAGGCGGCGTCCTGCTGGCGCGTATCGCCCACTACGCGCGCCGGGTTGCCGGCCAGCACGGCAAAGTCGCCAAACTGGCCGCGCACGCGGCTGCCGGCGGTCACCAGGCAGCCCTTGCCGAGTACCGTGCCGGCTTCGATCAGGCTGTGCGGGCCGATAAAGCAGTGCGTACCAATCGCAATCGGTGCGCGGATATCGCTGGGCTGGCTGCCATCAGGCGCGGCCGCCGGCACGCCGGACAGGCGCGCCGCCACGCGCACGCTGCGGTGCGTGCTGTGGCTGACGATGCTGATGAAATTGGTCACCTGCGTGCCGGCACCGATGCTGATGCCGCTGCTGGCTTCGATAAAGTTGAAGTGGCCGATGAACACGTCGTCACCCAGCGTGAGCCGCTCTTCGTGCTCGATGCAGCTGCTGGGCGAGATGCGCGTGTGCGGTAGTGCCCGGCCCTGGCTGGATTCGCCAAACAGCACGCGAAAGAACAGCAGCCGCCAGAGACGACGGCGCAGGCGGTTCAGGTGCGCGCGCAGGCGCAGGGACAGGCTGGAATCGGACATGCAATGCGTATTGTCCCCTATGCCAGGGCGTTCAGGGCTGTTCTTCGACCAGTTCACGCACGCCAGGGTCGGCCGGGTCCTGCGGTTCCGGCTGTGGAATATCGCGCCAGAAGGCCAGCCGCCAGAAGTAGATGCCAAAGTAGAGCAGCATCGCGGCCGATACCGCCCAGCCACCGGCCACCAGCCCGCCGAGCTGCAGGCCAAGCGCCAGCGAGAGCACAAACGCCGCCTGGCCCACCAGCGCCCAGCGGAAGGCCCAGCGCTGCGCCTTCCAGGCCATGGTGACCACCGCCAGCGGCGCCGCGACAAAGTGCGCGGCAATATACGGTGCCAGTGCGCGTGCCAGCTCGCCGGCCTCGGACCACTGCGGGCCAAACACGGTCACGAACAGCCAGGGCCCGGCCAGCATCAGCACCAGCATCAGCACGATGCCCATGGCGGCCAGCAGCAGCATCACCTGGCGCACGGCGCGGCGGGCTTCCTCCGGTTGCGCACCGCTCAGGCGCGGGTAGAGTGCCTGCGACACCGCGCTGCCGACCAGCGTGGCCGGTGCTTTCAGATAGCGCAGCGCCAGGCCCCAGAAGCCGGCGGCCGCTTCGCCGGTCCAGGTGATCAGCAGCGCCACCGCCACCGCATCCTGCAGCGTGCCCAGAAAGGCATGCGGCGTGTTCAGCAGCGGAAAATCCCGATGTTCGCGCGCAGCCTGGCGCATGGCGCTGGCCAGGGCGCCATCGGCCGAACCCGGCAGCACGCCACGCCAGCCACCCTCGGGTGCCGGACGGAGCAGTACCAGGCAGGCGATCAGCGCGGCGGCTATCGGTGCCGCCAGCAGCGCCCAGGCCTGATCCGACCCGACCGGCGCGCGGTGTTGCAGCCACAGTGCATAGCCGATGGCCACCTGCAGCACGGCGGTACCGCCATATTGCAGCACCCGCGCCACTGCCAGCGCACGAAAGCGGTGCGCACGGTTGCTCCACAGCATCAGCAGCTGCAACAGGCCGGCCGCCAGCATCGCCAGCGGCAGTAGCTGCGGCAAGGGCAGGTAGCCCAGCGCATGCAGCGCCCAGGCCAGCGGCAGGCACAGCAACAGCACGATCAAGCCTATGCGCAGGCACAGCGCCAGCAGCGCACGCGCTTCGCGTCCGTCGCGCGCCATGGGCAGGGCGAATTCGTAACGCGCACAGGCGACGACCGCCACCGTGGCGGCGATGGTGCTGAAGCTGGTGAACAGGCCAAACGCCTCCGGCGTGAACAGCCGCGTGATCAGCGGGCCGAGCAGTAGCGGAATCAGCTGCGCCAGCGCGCCGCCGGCCAGCAGGGTGAGGGTGGCGCGGAGCAGGCTCACGGCAGGGCCTTGGGGGTGGGGGAATTCATGCGCTTATTATTCCGCAGCTTGCGGCTCGATAAGTGTAGTAAATAAGAATTAAAATGAGATCGTGAAGGGATTTTTCCCTCATTTATATAAATATCATCAGCTGATACAATGTTCGAGCGAGAAGACGATGGCATTTCCACTTTGCTGGATCTGGATGGGCAAGTCCTGGATCAGGGCAATGGCTACTGGATCAAGATTGATGCCTGGCGTGTGCCAGCCAGTCCGGATATTCCGCATGGGGTGCGTTATGCCTTGTCCTTGCACGAACCGTATGGCACGCGGATCCTGGGCTATGACAATGCCCATGCCGTCAGGCCACCCAACAAGTTCAAGTTTGTCGGCAGGCGTCTGCCCTATGATCATCGGCATCGACATGCCAGAGACAAGGGGGTGCCGTATGTCTTTCAGGATGCCCACCAGTTGCTGGTGGATTTTTTTCAGGAAGCAGACCAGGTCCTGCAGGAGTTGAAACAGCGATGAAGGCAGTAGTCATTGGCATCATGTCGCAGGAGCGCATGCGCGAGCGTGTGCTGGCGATTGCACGTGGCGAGTACAAGCCCAGGCCGGGGGAGCCCAAGGTGTGGTTTACTTCCATGCGGTCGCTGGCCGAAGTGCTGAGTGACGAGAATCGCGCCTTGCTGCAGGTGATCCAGCAGAGCAAGCCGGAATCGATCAGCGCGCTGGCCGAGTTGACTGGACGCAAGCCGGGCAATCTGTCGCGCACGCTCAAGACCATGGCCAATTACGGTTTTGTCGAGATGCGACGTGAGCAGCGCCATGTGCGGCCCATCGCCAAGGCCACTAGCTTTCGCATCATGGCCTGAAAATCGGCGTCAGGCTGCCAGCGCCTCCCGCAACGCCAGCACCACCTGCTCCTGCTGCGCCGGCTGCAGGTCCGCGCTCATCGGCAGACTCATCACCTCACGCGCGAGCGCATCGGCGACCGGCGTGGGGCGATCGCACAGGCCCTGGTAGGCCGGTTGCTGGTGCATGGGAATCGGGTAATGCACGGCGGTGGGGATGCGGGCGGCTTGCAGGCGTTGCTGTACCTGCTCGCGGTTCGGCACCTTGACGGTGTACTGGGCAAACACGCTGGTGCGGCCCGGTCGTTGCACGATGCGGCTGATACCGGCTGCGTCCATCAGCTGGTTGTAGCGCGCACCCAGCGCCAGGCGCTGCTGCACTTCCCAGTCAAAGCGTTCCAGCTTGGCCAGCACGATGGCGCACTGCAGCGTGTCCATGCGGCCGCCCACGCCGATGCGGGTGTGCGTGTAGCGCTTGCTCTGGCCGTGGATGCGGATTTCGCGGCAGGCCTGCGCCAGCGCATCATCGTGCGTGAAGATGGCACCGCCATCGCCATAGCAGCCAAGCGGCTTGCTCGGGAAGAAGCTGGTGCAGCCGAAAGTGCTGAGGTTGCAGCTCTCGCGGCCGTCCAGTTGCGCGCCCAGGCTTTGCGCCGCATCTTCGATTACCGGGATGTTGCCGTGCGCCGCCGCGATCGCATTGATGGCGTCCATGTCCGGCACCTGGCCGTAGAGGCTGACCGGCATGATCGCGCGGGTACGTGGCGTGATGGCCGCCTCGATCTGGTTGGCATCGATCAGGCCGGTATCGGCCTCGACATCCACCCAGACCGGCACCGCGCCCAACAGGGCGATGACTTCCGCCGTGGCGGCAAAGGTGAAGGGCGTGGTGATGACTTCGTCACCGGGGCGGATGCCGAGCGCCATCAGGCTGATCAGCAGCGCTTCGGTGCCGCTGGAGACGCTGATGCAGTGGGCGGTGCCGGTGCGTGCCGCCAGTGCGGCCTCCAGTTCGGCCACCTCCGGGCCCATGATGTACTGGCCGTGGTCGAGCACGCGCTGCATGCGGGTGTGGATGCTGTCTTGCAGCGCGGCGTATTGGGTTTTCAGGTCAATGAATTGCATGGGAGTCGTGTATTGCAGCAAGCCAGGTTGGCAGGGGCTGCCCCAGCACTTGCCAGTGCTGATCGTGATACAGCAGATAGGGGTGGTGGGGGCGCTCCCAGTTGTCGTACAGCATGGCCAGGTTTGCCAGGCTGAGCGCCTTGGGAATATTGTGCATGCTGGCCTGGTAGCGCCGGCGTATTGTGTCTGGTTCGATGTCATGCAGGCCGCGTTCGGCGCGTTCGCGTACCCGCTCGATATTGCAGTCAGAGCTGGGCAGGCCGACATAGTGCAGTTCTACCCAGTAACCGGCACGGCGTGCTTCCTGCATACGTCGGAAAATGCTTTCTCCGGACAGCGTGGTTTCCAGCGAGAACGGATGCTGTGATTGCAGGACCTGGTGGAAGCGGCGCAGGGTCTCACGCGCAGCAGCAATGTCCACGGTGCGTGGTGCCGCTGGGCAGATTTCGCGTGCGATGGCGTCTGGATCCAAGTGCAGCATGTCCGGATAGTCACCGGCCTGCCGCTCGCGCATGGTGGATTTGCCCGCTCCGTTGGCCCCGGCGTAAAACAGCGCCAGGGGCTGTGTCATGGACGTGGCGCAGGGTGCAGCACGACGACCCGGCCATCCGGGTAATGGCGGGCCACGCGTCCCAGGGTATCAGGCTCTACCACCGGGTATTGCTTGCGATATTCGGCGAAATAGGCGGTCGAGCGCTGTGCCGTTTGCATGGCCTGCGCCAGTGCCTGTCGCACGCGACTGGAGGCAGAAACGGTAGAAGAAGGCGTCATGGACAGCGTCATCCTGTGGAAACATCAATGCCTGCATTGTACGTTGCAGCCCGGTATCCGTGTGTAAGGCAGCCCGTAGCGCTTTAGTTGCCCGTTGGCGTCATCTCTACCTGGCCATCCCGCAGCAGGTAACGGTCACCAGTGTGCGGGCAACCCGCCTCGCCATCCCCCGCCAGTGGCAATGCCAGCCGCTCGCCAAAACGGCTCATCCAGCCGATCTGACGTGCCGGTACGCCGACCACCAGGGCAAAGTCGGGCACGTCTTTCTGCACCACGGCACCGGCACCGACAAAGGCGTAACGCCCCACGGTGCTGCCGCAGACGATGGTGGCGTTGGCACCGATAGTGGCCCCTTGCTTGACCAGGGTGCGGCGATATTCGGCCTTGCGCGCCACGGCAGCGCGCGGGTTGTACACATTGGTAAACACCATGCTCGGGCCGCAGAACACGTCATCTTCGAGCGTGACGGCATCGTAGACGCTGACGTTGTTCTGGATCTTGACGTTGTTGCCGATCAGCACGTCGTTGCCGACGAACACGTTCTGGCCCAGCGAGCAGCCGCTGCCAATGCGGGCACCGCCGCAGACGTGGACCCAGTGCCAGATGCGGGTGTCGTGGCCGATCTGGGCGCCGTCGTCGATGATGGCGCTGGGGTGGGCGGTGTAGGAGGGCAAGGGGGATGTCATGCTGCGTATTGTGCTTGAAGCATGGCTGAAGATGTGATGGGCAGATGCTTTTACTGTGTATGCAAATTTGTTCAGAAATCTTGTTTTGCATCTGTTTTCGTGTAACTGTACAAGCATTTGTGCAAACGTGACTCCAGTTCATGGAGGTGCAAACGGCGCAAGTTGTGCCACAATCAAAATCGAATTTTTCACGAGTGCGATGTTTGTCAACGTTTTCGCGTAAGCAAAAAAGGAAATGTGTAGCATGGATGTGGGCTTCCTGGCGTTGCAGCAGCAATATGGCATCCAGCTGGTGCAGCCCTTGCGCGTTCAATCGGTGATCGGTGGCTCACGCTCCCGGACAGAAACAGCTGATGGATGGGTGCGCAACCAGTATCCGTCGAGCTACACGCCGGAGGGGAGCTTTGCCGGACACTTTGCTTTCGGGCTCAAGTACGAAGAGCTGCATCTGGAGTTCTTCAGTCGTCTTTTTGCGCAAATTCCACCAGCTCTGGTGGAAGACTGGTGCCGGAGGGAGCCCTATGGCCAGTATGCACGCAGGACTGGCTTCCTCTATGAATGGCTGACCGGGCGCTCGCTGGATGTTCCGAATCTGAGTCGGGGTAGCTACCTGGATCTGGTGTCGTCTGACATCTATTTCACCCGGAGCAACCCAGAGCTGGATGCACGTTGGCGCATCAGGAACAACCTGCCAGGTACACCAGCTTTTTGTCCTGTCGTACGGCGTAGCTCAGAGTTGCAGCAGGCGCTGGCGTTTGACTTGTCTTTGGCCTTGCAGGCGCTGGACAGCGAGTTTGGCGCAGACGTGCTGTTGCGCACGGCATCGTGGCTGACGTTCAAGGAGTCCCGGGCGAGCTTTCTGATTGAAAAGGAAGCGGACCAGGCTGACCGGATTGCACGTTTTGCCCATGTGATTGCACAGCATAGTGGCCGCTTGCCTGAGCCCTTGGGCTGCGACGGCTTGCAGGTTCTGCAGCAAGGCATTCTGGGGGACGGTGCCATGCGGCTGGGTGTGCGCATGTCACCGGTGTTTGTGGGGCAATCCAGCTTGCGGGAAGATGTGGTGCATTACATCGCTCCGCATCATGAGGCTGTCCCGGAGATGCTGGATGGCCTGCAGTTGCTGGAGAAGAATACGCGCGGGCAGGAGGCCATCGTGCGCGCCGCCGTACTGGCATTCGGCTTTGTCTATATTCATCCCATGGCAGATGGGAATGGACGGATCCACCGTTTCCTGATCAATGACACGTTGCAGCGGGATGGCGCTATTCCGCAGGGCATCATTCTGCCGATATCAGCCACGATCACCCATGTGCGGGAGTTCGCGCAGGGTTATGACCAGGTGCTGGAGGGCTTTTCCCGGCCCTTCATGCAGCGCTATGCCAGCGATTACGCCTTTGGTCCAGTTACGGCATATGCCGATGGAGTGCGTTCCAACCTGGTGTTTGATGCGTATGAAGACGCTCTGGCGGCATGGCGCTATCCGGACTTGACACAGCATGTTCTTTACACGGCACAAGTCATTGCCCATACGGTAGAGCATGAAATGGCAGATGAGGCCAGGGTGCTACTGACGTTCCAGCTGGCGCAAGAGCGTATCAAGGATGTGCTGGAAATGCCGGATGCCGATGCGGCGCGGATGATCCGCTCCATCAAGGAAAACGGTTGGAAAGTGTCGGGCAAGTTGCGGCAAGAGTACCCCTTGCTGGATGACCAGGCGCTGGCCCTGCGCCTGATTGAGGCGATACGGTCCGCGTTTGAAGATCGCGAGCCTTGGCCGATTATCGAATAAGCCGCCCCAGCACCGGATGCCCCCGCCCATCCCTTGCCGCCACCGGCTGCGCGGTACGGATCACATTCACCGTCTCGATGCAGTGGCGCGCATCGTCCAGGCCGTAGCCGCGGCCGGCCAGGATTTCTTCGTAGCTGACCTTGTGCAGCTCGGTAAAGCCTTCGGAGAATTCCAGTTCTTCGCCGTTGATGTCGATGCTGCGGTAGGTGGTCTTCTTGCCCTTGACTTCGTCGGGCAGGTCATTGGCGTCGATGGAGAGAAACCAGCGCACGCGGGCGCGTTCGTATTCCAGGTAGCCGGCGGCCTTGGTTTCGCCGCTGTAGTGGACGACGTTGTCCTGCAGTTGGCCAAAGACGAAGTGCAGCATGTCGTAGAAGTGCACGCCAATGTTGGTGGCCACGCCAAAGGACTGGCGCGGGTCGCCTTTCCAGCTTTCCAGGTACCACTTGCCCCGGCTGGTGATGTAGGTGAGGGTGACGTCAAACTTGGTGTCGGCCGGCATGGCGGCGACTTTTTCTCGCAGCGCCAGGATGGCATCGTGGTGGCGCAGCTGCAGGATGTTGTAGACGCGCTTGCCGGTTTCCTGCTCTACCAGGGCCAGGTCGTCCAGCAGTTCGGGCGTGGGGACCAGCGGTTTTTCGCAGATGACGTCGCAGCCCAGACGCAGGCCGGCGGTGATTTGCGGGTGGTGCAGGTAGTTGGGGGTGCAGATGCTGACGTAATCCAGCGCGGTGGCGGGATCGCGCTTGAGGCGGTGCGCGTAGTCGTAGAAGCGCTCGAATTCGGTAAAGAATTCGCTTTGTGGCGAGATGCTGTCGATGATGCCGACCGAGTCGTTGATGTCGTAGGCCACGGCCAGGTGGTGGCCAAGGTCACGGATGGCGTGCATGTGGCGCGGAGCGATGTAGCCGGCGGCGCCGATAAGGGCGAAGTTCTTGGTGGTCATGGTGCGTTGTATTGTCTGTCAAGAGAGTAGTTGCGGTAGCTGTCAGCTTGTGTACACCATACGTGTGCATACAAGTTTTCTGTTGACAATGAGGTGCCTGCAGGTATAATTTTTGCAACACGGCCCCTCTCGACGAGTCTGTTTTGCAGATGAGTTGCTGAGGGGTTTTTTACGTCCGTGTGTTCCAGATATCTTGCCAGTTTTCAGGGGCGCCCATGCCTGCCAGGTTGACGTCCAGATGCCCCAGGTCGGGAAAGGCAAGCAAGTGATCTCGCATGCGCTGCGGCCAGCTGGAATGGGGGTTGATCACCATTAGCAGATGACATGTCATCTTCAACAGCAGGAAGCAGCGCGCCTGAGCATGCGCATTGCCGATGAAAGCAGACGTCCAGCCCAGCTCTTGCGCTGATGCCAGCTTGGGCTGATCAACGATGTTCCGGTTCCATAACCGGCTGTGATGTGCGCACACATTGCGCAGATAGTTCAGACTTCTGAACCAGGTCGAGAGCGTACGTCCATTGCGAACGCCATACAGGTGTGCAATGGCATCCTGGTCTGATTCATGCATGCCACTGAACAGGCTGGAAAGCGTTCCGAAATCCCAGACTTCGCAAGCCACCCACATCGCCAAGGGCAAGCCGTACTTGGTCTTGTTGTGTTGTACGAACTCTTCCTTTGACCGCTTGATCAATTGCGCCTGCTTGTTCAGCCAGGCATGGTGAGGTGTCAAGCCGGTTTTGGGATCCAGTTCTTCGCTGAACTTCCTGTGAAAGTGGGAGGGATTCAGATAGGCGAAAGGGTCAGTGCGTCCCAAGGTGTGGGAGACATGGACACGGAGCGCGATTTCGATGCGCTCGATGGCGTCCAGCACCAGCAGTCGAAGCTTCTTGTCAAAGACGTAGAGGTCTACGGCGTTCTGGAATGTGGTGCCAGGCTTGAATGTGTCCAGGGCAAGCTTGTCTTCGCGGATTTTGGCGGGCTTTGTGCCCTGCAGGCTCAATGGACAGCAGGTTCCGCTGCGTTCCCGGAAGGCAAACCAGTAGCCGCTGAGCCGGTAGTACCCTATGCGCTCGAGGTAGTCCAGGGCGCGGTCAGTGTCATTCACCGTCATGCCACGTGACTGGAGCAATGCAAGTTGCTCGGAATAGCTTTTCCAGGGTTTGGGATAGCGCATGGATGGGGGGCTCACATTCCTGGAGTATTACAACCGGAACACTGTAAACCCCTCCGCCCCCGCCGCATGCCGGTCAAACAGGCTCTTCACATCCGCCAGAATCGGCTTGTCCCCGTGCGCCAGCGGCCGCAGCTGTGCCGGGGTGAGGCTGCGGTAGGCGCTGTGGCCCACGGCGACGACAAGCACATCCACCGGGTGCTCGGCATCAATGGTCTGCAGCTCGATGCCGTATTCATGGCGGACTTCGTCCGGGTCGGCGACGGGGTCGCTCACGACCACCTGCATGCCCCAGCTTTCAAATTCACGCACCATGTCCACGACCTTGCTGTTGCGGATGTCGGGGCAGTTTTCCTTGAAGGTGATGCCGAGAATGCCGACCTTGCAGCGCGGGGCGTCCATGCCTTGTTGCAGCATGAGCTTGATGGTGTTGCGCGCGACGTAGCGCGCCATGTTGTCGTTGATGCGGCGGCCGGCCAGGATGACTTGCGGGTTGTAGCCGACGGCCTGGGCCTTGTGGGTGAGGTAGTAGGGATCGACGCCAATGCAGTGGCCGCCGACCAGGCCGGGGCGGAAGGGCAGGAAGTTCCATTTGCTGCCCGCTGCTTCCAGCACTTCCACCGTGTCGATGCCGAGGCGGGCGAAGAGGACGGAGAGTTCGTTGACGAAGGCGATGTTGAGGTCACGCTGGGTGTTTTCGATGACCTTGGCGGCTTCTGCGACCTTGATGCTGCTGGCGGGGTAGGTGCCGGCGGTGATGATGCTGGCGTAGAGGGCATCGACGGCTAGGGCGGTAGCTGCGGTGCTGCCGCTGGTGATTTTCTTGATCTTGGTGAGGGTGTTGACCTTGTCACCGGGATTGATGCGTTCGGGGCTGTAGCCGCAGTAGAAGCCCTGGGCCGGATCGGTATCGGCCTCGTTGCCGCTGTGGATGTAGCGCAGGCCGGAGGCTTTTTCCAGTTCGGGGACGCAGACTTCTTCGGTGGCGCCGGGGTAGACGGTGGATTCGTAGATGACGATGTCGCCCGGCTTGAGCACGCTTCCAACGGTCTGGCTGGCCTTGATGAGCGGGGTCAGGTCCGGTTGCATGGCGTCATCGACCGGGGTGGGGACGGTGACGATGAAGATGCGGCAGTCGCGCAGGTCGGCGGCCTGGCTGGTGTAGCGCAGCTGGCTGGCAGCCTGGAGCTGTTCGGGCGTGGTTTCGAGCGTGGCGTCGTGGCCCTGGCGCAGTTCGTCAATGCGCTGCGGGTTGATGTCGAAGCCGACAACCGGGCGGACGCGGCCAAATTCCACGGCCAGGGGGAGGCCAACGTAGCCTAGGCCGATGACGGCGATGGGGGAAGTGGTGTGCATGGATACGGCAGAAAACAGGGGGCCGCCACGCGGGTGCGTGGGGGATGCGCGCATTATCCGCCGTTGGTGGGGGGATACAAGCTGTCAGGGCTGTGCGGAGCCGGGCTTGTGCGGTTCACGCAACCAGCCGAGTAGGCCTGCCGTAGACGGGTCAAGGCCGGTCGTGTCTCCCGTCTGGAAGCGCGGCGTCAGGTCCTTGGCCAGGGTCTTGCCAAGTTCCACGCCCCATTGGTCAAAGCTGTTGATGCCCCAGATGACACCCGCGACGAAAACGCGGTGTTCGTACATGGCGAGCAGGGAGCCGAGTGATGTGGGGGTGAGTTCATCCAGGACGATGGTGGTGCTGGGCCGGTTGCCGGGAAAGTCCTGGTGGCCGGGGAGCTGGCTGCCGCTGGCCTTGCTGCCAATCATGAGAGCGCGCGATTGGGCGAGGGCATTGGCCATGAGGGCTTCGTGGTGGCCGTCGAAGTCATGGGTGGGTTTCTTGACCACGATGAATTCGGTGGACATGTTGCAGGTGCCCTGGTGCAGCCATTGGAAGAAGGCGTGCTGGCCGTTGCTGCCTTCTTCGCCCCAGGTGAGGCCGGCGGTGTTGTAGTTGAGGGGCTGGCCGTGGATGTCCACGCGCTTGCCGTTGCTTTCCATTTCCAGCTGTTGCAAGTAGGCGGGCAGGCGGCGCAGGCCGTGGTGGTAAGGCGCCACGCAGCGGCCGGTCTGGCGAAGGAAGGTGCTGTTCCAGACGTCGAGCAGGCCGAGCCAGACAGGCAGGTTGGTGTCCCAGGGCTGTTCGGCAAAGTGCTGGTCCATGGCGGCACCGCCACGG
The DNA here is from genome assembly GCF_036312245.1 of Brachymonas sp. J145. Classification (NCBI taxonomy): domain Bacteria; kingdom Pseudomonadati; phylum Pseudomonadota; class Betaproteobacteria; order Burkholderiales; family Comamonadaceae; genus Allobrachymonas; species Brachymonas sp. J145. The sequence continues at coordinate 161,952 of NZ_JAZDCI010000004.1, forward strand.
ACAAACTCCAGAAAGCGATCCGGGCCAATGGCGATGGCCACAGGCAGACCCACGGCAGACCAGATGGAGAAGCGGCCGCCCATGCCAGCGGACATGGGCAATACGGTGTGGATGCCAAATTGGGCTGCCAGTTCCGGTTTGGAGGTGACGGCGACAAAGTGCTGGGCAACGTCCAGGCCACCGTTGTTCTGGAACCACTGCAGGGCAGATGTGGCGTTGCGCAGGGTTTCGTGCGTTCCCCAGGATTTGGAGACGACGATGAAGAGGGTGTTCTGTGGCTTCAGGCACTGGAGCTTTTCCTGCAGGTCGTGACCGTCCAGGTTGGAGACGATGCGGATTTCCTGTTGGCTGTTGCACCAGGGGGTGAGGGCCTGCAAGGCCAGATCCGGGCCCAGCCCGGAGCCGCCGATACCGATGTGGACGACATGGGAGATGTCCTTACGGCTGCGAATTTGTGTAGCCAGATCCAGCAGTTGCTGCATGGCAGGGGGAACCTGGTGTTGGCAGGACAGGCGCCAGTGGGCGTGATCGGCGGGGCGGTTTTCTGTATGGTTGACGACCTGGCCGGTTAGCAGTTGCTTGCGAGCAAATTGTAGTTGACGGGAGTTAGCCAATGCTTGCAAGGCGTTGACTACCTGTAAGTCCCATAGTTGCTTGGACAGATCCACCTGCACGCAAGGAGCTTGTCGCGAGAGAGAGAGAAAGCGGTCATCATCCTGCAGGAATACGCTGCACAGGTCAAAATTAGAAATAAATTTCTCGCTAAGCATATTCAAGTTATTATGAATTTGATGCATATTGATAAGCAGGTGGATCGTGTCGTGACTAAGTTGAGGTGCAGATGGATATCATCGCCTTCGAGAGAAAGTCAAAAAAATAATAGATCATATGAAACGGTGGTGCTAATCGAAGAAGTTTAAAGAGATATGCTGATGGAATGACTTACATGTCGAAAAGCTCAACAAGTCCAATAGGTGTGTTATCTGGGGAAATGACAACAAGAAATCGAACTTTGTGAGCATGCATGACTTCTTCTGCCTCAACTAGCCTTTCGGTAGGGGAAATTGTCAAAGGTTGGGTCGTCATGTGGTTGTCTACTGCATCTGAGAGTGAGATAGAAGTGCTGGTCAGGGCCCGGCGTAAGTCGCCATCTGTGAACAATCCAAGAAGATTTCCAGTGGTATCAGTTACAAGGGCCACGCCAAGGCGACCGGTTGTCATCGCAATCATGGTTTCATTGAGCGTTGATCCTGAAGCCACAAAGGGAAGCTGCTTGTGCATAACGTCTTGAACTCGAGTCAGCAGTTTGCGGCCTAGGCTTCCTCCGGGGTGAAAACGAGCGAAATCCTCGGGTTGGAAGTTTCTTTCGACTGAGAGGGTAACTGCCAAAACATCGCCCATGACTAGGGTGCAAGTTGTTGAACTGGTTGGTGCCAGGTTGTTATTGCAGGCCTCACGTGTAACGCCGACGTCAAGAACCACATCAGCATGTTTTGCTAAAGTAGAGGACATATTTCCTGTCATTGCAATAATCTTGTTATTTTGATGCTCAAGAAATGGGAGAATACGTAAAACTTCTTCAGTTTCACCAGAGTTCGATATAAGCAGCGCGGTGTCAACAGGACGAATCATGCCCAAGTCGCCATGAAATGCTTCGCCGGGATGTACAAAGAATGATGGCGTACCGGTAGATGCGAAAGTAGCAGCAATTTTCTGTCCAATGATTCCGGACTTGCCCATTCCGACTACCACCACTCTTCCTTCGGTCGATGTGATAATTTCAATGGCTTTGACAATAGAATCACTCATTCGTTCACGCATGGCCTCCAGGGCCTGAAGTTCTGCATTAATAACTTCAATAGCTTGAGAGAAAATTTTAGACATTTTATACTCCTTATTGTCGGGGCTCAGACATGGATTTTTTGAATCCTTGCGCAGAGTCATAAATGGATGATAGGTTTTTTGACTTCAAAATTTCGTCTGACAATTCGCGAAATGCGCCGTTGCCTCCCGAAGCTTTAAGCACATATGATGCTGCCCGCTTGACATAGGAGGGTGCATCGGCGACAGCATAACTAATTCCACAAACAGAAAAGGCAGGGAGATCAATGCTGTCATCGCCGATACAGACGGTTTGATGAGCCGGGACCCCGGCTTGAGCCATTAATTTTAGACAAGCGTCAGACTTATCTTTGACACCAAAGCTTGCTAAGCTGATACCTAAATCCTTGACGCGCTTGCGGAGCGTAGGGGAGTCACGGCCTGATAGGACAGCTACGCGAATTCCTGACTCCTCCAGCATGCGAATACCCAAGCCATCACGCACATGGAAAATCTTCAGGCATTCGCCTGTTTCGTTGTAAATGATGCTGCCATCGGTTAATACTCCATCAACGTCAGTAATGACAAGTTTGATTTGTGAAAGAGGAGATTGAATTGCTGACGGATCTTCGTCTCCAGACATGATTGCGCGAACTCGATCTAGACAAGCCTCTGTATCCACACCTGGTCCTGTGGGTGGAACTTTAAAAGCCTTGATGCGAATTCCCTCCGATAAAAGACGAAGTTGTTCAAGGCTTTCTGCATCTTCCAGTGCGGATGAAGGCAAGGTATTGTAGTGGCTCAATACATCTCTACGGTAAGCATATACTCCGATGTGCTTTAGATATGTGAGCTTTTCATCGTTGCGAGGATATGGGATACGAGACCTACTGAAGTATAACGCGTCACCATTGTTGCTCAATACAACTTTAACATGATTGGGGTTGTCTACCTCGTTTTCGGATAGTTCGTGGCATAGCGTACCGACCTGGATTTCAGGATCGTCTAACATTTTGTGTGCTAGCAAGGTAATGTCATCTGGTCGCACTAATGGTTCGTCACCTTGCAAGTTGATATAAATATCAGCAGGAAAGTGTTTGGAGACTTCTACTAGTCTATCGGTGCCAGAGTTGTGCAGGATGGAAGTCATAATGAAACGGCCACCAAAGTCTCTGACGCAATCTGCAATTCGGATGTCATCGGTTGCGACCACGACATCAGCTGATGCTGTGACTTCAAGTGCGCGTTCATAGACGTGCTGGATCATTGGCTTTCCGAGAATCTCTAATAGAGGCTTGCCAGGTAGGCGCGTAGAAGCATAGCGAGCAGGTATGACAATAGCAACACGACTCATAAATTAGACTCCAGCTTATTTGATGTCCAAGGTGGGGAATGATTTGACCAAATCATCGATCGCCTTGATTTGAGCTAGGAACGGTTCCAAGGACTTCAATGGCAGTGCGCTTGGTCCGTCGCATTTCGCCAGGTCAGGATTTTCATGGGCTTCGAGAAACAATCCTGCGAGTCCGACTGCCATGCCAGAGCGAGCAAGTTCAACAACTTGACGCCGTCTACCGCCAGACGCCTCACTTCCTGCATCTCGACGCTGCAAACTATGCGTCACATCAAATATGGCGGGGTAGCCGCCTGATGCTTCAATCATTTCTCTAAAGCCAAGCATGTCGACCACCAAATTATCATAGCCGAATTGAGTTCCTCGTTCACAAAGTATAATCTTGTTGTTACCTGATTCAATTATCTTTGTTGTAATATGCTTGATTTGACTGGGGGAGAGGAATTGTGGCTTTTTGATGTTAATAACACGGCCTGTTTTTGCAGTAGCAACAACTAGATCGGTTTGACGTGCCAAGAAAGCTGGGATTTGTAAGACATCGACAACTTCGGCAACTGGATTGACTTGATCGATTTCGTGAATGTCAGTAATAATAGGGCAATTAAACTCACTTTTAATCTTGGAGAAAATTTTAAGACCCTTGTCCATGCCAACGCCACGAAAAGATTTTATGGAGCTCCGGTTGGCTTTGTCAAAGCTTGCTTTGAATACATAAGGGATGTTGAGTTTGCTAGTTGTTTCAATAAAATGCTGGGCAGTACGTAGTGTGGTGTCAATGTCTTCGAGTACATTTAGGCCGCCAAAAAGTACGAATGGCAAGGAGTTAGAGATGCTGATTTCTTGTGTAATCTTGACGGTATTTGATTCGTTCATGATGGTCTTTTGATGAGGTTCTGCTAAGTAGGATGATGCTGTGATTTAAGGTTGCGCTAGTATGGATTGTAAATCATTGATATGCGGCATTGTTATAGAAAAAAATCAATCAAGTAGTTCCTATGTCTGTAGGCGTCTCCGCTCCAGATGGCAACGACCATATAGACATTGATCATAGATAGAATCCAGGCAAGTGGCAATATGTATTGTTTGCTAAATTTCTGATGCGAGCTTAACCAAATGCCGATGGTGGGCAGAAATAGGTATAGAAAACGCAAATAGATACTCATGTATGCAGAGGCAAGCAATGCGATGCTTGATAATAAGATGACGGGACGGTATTTTTCGTAATCGCCAATTTTCAATGGAAAGCCCGATATGATCAATGAAAAAAATAAAACAACAAAGGCAATCGATTTGGTTCCGCTTTGTTCATAAAAGCCTTCGTGTGCACCACCTTCGGTGTAAAAAATAATTTTTTGCAAGATTAGGCCGGTATATGCATCGAGGGCTACAAATGCAATAATGCTGGTGACTAGAATTAGTAGAAATATCTTCGTCCTCTTCCAGGCGAGCGGTATTAAAAATAATAGCGCGGTGACATGGAATTGCATTGCCAAGATGATTCCAAGGATATATTTTTTGTTTTCATTTGGATAGTGGCGATCATACGCTATTGCGCATATCAGGCTGGCAGTAAACTGTCTGATGGTGTTTAGTGGTAGGCCAGGAAAAAGCATCAGTGGTATTAGTGCAAGTAGTGTGGTTCTAAACTTCCAGCGGGTTAAGGTAAAAAGTAGAAATAGGTTAAATGAGCTGTAGGCAATGTAAAAGTACTTGAACTCAAGGCCAAGAAATTTTGCGGTTGAAGCTAGGAGTTCATAACCGAATTCAAACGTGCCATCTGAATAATAGTGTTCTTCATACATGAAGTAGTCATTTCCTTCATATTTCAATACATACAGTAATGCAATGAGAATTGCTAGAAATATGCGCGCAAGAACCCTAATGTCGCTTTGCTTTGATTTGCTAATGGTGAGTGACTGCATGATGTGTATGAGCTAGTATTGCTTATATCAAGTATGTATGAGCATTATATATTGCCGCGATTGCATAGATGGTTGTAGAGATTGCGATTGTAATTGGGTTTGCAAGCATGATTTTATCTGTGGCTCTAATGTAGATGGCCATTGAAAGTCGGAGTGTGAAATAGAAAAGACCAGCCAGGCCGGCAATAGCTATCATTGATCCTCTGGTTGCGGCGTAATACTTGAATCCCAGAAATGCTAGCAGCAAAGATATGGTGATGATTAATGCAAGCAGTGTTTTGTTATTGATTTGAAGATATTCGAATGTTGGGCCAAATGCAGTCGAGCACGCAATGCCTGTGGAAAGAATTAAGGCGGATTGAGTGAAATCTGGGCCAGCATTTCCAAGATGCTTTGCTAGAATTGGGGTGAGTAATGAAATTAAAGCTAATGCCACGCATGAAATTATAAATGCACGAGTTTGTAATTGCTTCAACTTTTTTTGTTTGTCGGCGTCTGAGGAAAGTCCGCGCAAATATGGCTCTGTGGTTTTTGATAGTGCCATTGCTGGAAACATGGCAGTCATGGCAAGCATAAAAATCAGGTCGTAACTCCCCGCTTTGCTGGCCCCTAATACGGCATTTACTAGTAAGACATCCAGTCTATCAACAGAAGCCAAGAGTGCTACTGGAATGCCTATTGAGAGTAACTGACGAGAGTTGATCTTAATGGATTTTTTTAACGTGATTTTCCTTTGCCCTATAAATTGATTGTATTTTTTTCTTGTTCGGAATAATGAAATTGCTTGTGCTGCTAACATGGCAAGGCTTGCTGATAATGCGCTGGGAATTGCCAGTGTGCATGCTACTAGCAGTGGGGCTCTAATTATTCGCTGTGTGAAATTTAAATCAATTTGTGCTTGCGCAGGATCATCAACATGGCGCCAAATGGTATTGGCGATATTGTACGCTATGGTGAATGGCATAATTGCGATGCTGGCATAATAGATTGATGCTGGCAAGTTGTTGTTAAATATATGCTCTGAGAGAATTGTAAAACTTGCCGCTAATAGCATTATGCCAGTGCATACAAGTGCAGCAGATGTTATTAGGGCGCTGGCGACTGAGTGACGATAGTTGGATTGACTTTGGATATAGCGACTAATTAATCGTTCGATTCCTAGTGCTAGAAACGGGATCATTAAAACGGAGAAGTTTGAACCTACACGGAAAATGCCGAATTCCTCAGGACTCATGATGCGTGTCAGCCACAATGTAGCAATTAGCATGAGCATATTGCCCGCTATGTTAGACGCTACGCCATAATATACGCCCTTAATGTTCATCTGTTCTGCTCTGGCTACTTTTGCTGTTTGTGATAATCTTTGCGATGTCCTTGTGTGAAGATAAGTTTTCATCCAAGAAGTGACCGTTAATGAAGAATTTGCTTTTCATTTCCGCAAAGATTTTTTGAGGGTTTTGTTTTTTAATTATTTGGTTGCCTTGTTTGGGTATATCGATCAGATGGGATTCGAATTGTTCACGGGTTTTGGTGTGAATTATGCCTGGTAGGTGGTCGTAGAATGAGTTGCCTAAGACGATTACGGGAATTTGCTTCAAGTACGCGTCCAGTCCGGTCATTGAGTTTACGGTTATCACTACCGCAGCGTTAGCTAGATCGTCATCTAGGCTAGCGCTTGAGATGTACGTGTGTTCTGTAGTTTTGACTTTCTGGTAAAAGCCCGGTGTATATTTGCGCCTATATAGTGGATGCTCCCTAAATTTAATCGGCATGCCTAATGTTTTGCTGGCGCTAACTACCCACTGAAATAGTAGTTCGTCTGTAATATTGTTGGGATTGTGGTGGATGTTATTGGCATCATCTGGTACTTGTAATGCAACTAAAATTTCGGGTTTCTTTGAATTTGCGTCTGCGTAAGGCTTTTTGGTGCACTCTTTATATTCATTTTCTGTAATTTTTTTGAATGAAAGCTTATCCCATTCGGGAGGGACTTTGTTGATGAGTTTTAATGCGCTGACTATGAGGTAGTCTAGGCCTCGATAGATTGGATTGCGCTTGTAGCGCTTATTTCTGACTGTTGCCTCTGGTTCAAAGCCATATCCTGTGAGCTCGGCGGTTTTGAATCGGAACGAGCAATTTGCATTTACCCCTGTATTGTCGAGAATTGTTGTTGAGTTTGGGCCTTGCTCAAAATAGTAGCGTTTTCCCGTGAAATTAATAGAGGTGAGGTGGTGTTGTAGGGCTTCGCATGCAATTCGTGTGTCGCCAGAGAAGATTACTGCATCGGGATTGTAATTGGAGATAATTTCTTGCATTAGATGTAAGTACTTCTCGGCGCGTAATTTTGTTTTTTCTATGTAAATTGAGCCGCGCTCTTCCCCAGTCGTAATGTGATATTTTGCGATTTTTTCTAATACATCATCATGCTCGCTTTTGCCTCCTGAATTTCGCCGCAGAAATATTCTGAGCGGAAGTAGCACAGTTTTTTTTCTTCGCGCCAGCATGTAGAGCCAAGCGCTGGGAAAGATGGATAAATGGAGAAACTCAGCATTCGGGTCAATTTTTTTGGTTTCCTCTTCGATCGAGTGAAAAAATCTTGCGAATGAGTCGTAATATATTATGCTGAGATATTTCATTCTGTCGACCTGTTGTATTTATTTTTCATTGAAATGCTAGACGATGATTTATTGCCTGTGAATGGATTTCGGTTTGCACAACAGTTGTTGGTAATTTCTCGTGGGGCGAATTGGCATTTGATTTTCTTGTTTTCTTATCGCTATTTCCGCATACGCTTTTGGCTCTATGCCGTTTCCAGTGGGAATTGACTTCTCAACAAACATGACGGTAGCGCCCGTAGTCGCGGGCGACGGCCGGCACCAGGGGGTTCTGCGGTAGATGCTTGAGCTTGGACATGCGCAGGTAGGCCATGGCAATGAAGTTCTCGACGTTGCGGAAGCCTCGGGCGGCGGTCTTGGTCTGTTGGAGCAGGCCGTTCATCGCTTCGACGTAGGCGTTGCTGCGTCCGTCGAGCATGCCGCGCACGACGCCACCGAGGTGCGCCTTCAGGGTGAGGGCCAGCCGCTTGAAGGGCTCCAGGCGGCTGCGGCGCGCCCAGCTCAGCCATTTGCTCATGGCCCCTTGCGCGATCTCTTCGTTGTTGCTCGCGGCTGCATCGCGATAGACCAGCCGCAGTGCCTGCTTCAGGCGCCAGGCGCGCGCGCTCTTCAGATTCGAGCGTTGCAGCCAGTGCATCGCCTCGAACTGGGCATGGGTCCAGCCCACCGGGTTCTTGCGCATGCCCCACAGCAGCTGTCGCAGCGTCTTCTTGCTCTGCGCGCCGACCGCTTCGCGCACCGCTGCCGCCGAGCTGCGCATCTCTTCGCGACGCACCTCGTCCATCGCCGCGTTGGCCAGCGCCACGACATGAAAACGGTCGTAGCTGATCCGGGCATTGGGCAGCGACTGGCCGATCCCCTTGGCGTAGGCCGCGCTCATGTCGATACAGGCATGCTCGATGGCCAGCGGATCGCCACCGTGCGCACGCATGTCCTGGGCAAAGGCCTGCAACGTGCCGTGATCGCGGCCGGGAGTGGCGAACAGCAAGCGCTTGGCCTCGAGGTCATGCACCACGGTGATGTACTCGTGCCCGCGCTTGACGCTGGTCTCGTCGATCCCGACGTAGCGCACGCCCGACATGTCGTCCTTGGCACGGGCCACCTCGACGTAATGGCGCACTCGACGCCACAGGCGCTTGGGCGCCACGCGCAACTGGTTGGCCGCTTGGCGCACCGGCATCTCCCGGCACAGCGACAGGCTCAGCGCCTCGAACAGCAGGGTAAAGCCGCTCCCTTCACGCGCCCACGGCACCGGCAACTGCGTGGTCTTGCCGCAGCCCTTGCACTGCACGCGCGGGATCTCGGCATGCAGCCACGCTTCGAACTGAAAGAAGTCCAGGTGACGCCAGCTGCGCCGCACGCGGTCGTGGATCAGCTGGTGCTCGACCCCACACGCCGGACACGTCGCACGACCGCCGGTGTGCTCGACCTCGAAGTCGATCCGGCGCTTGGCTGTGTTGAGCTCGACCTTGGCGACGTGCCAGGGCGGCTGCAGGCCGAGCGCGGTGGTGAAGAGGGCTTCAATCTGGGTGTTCATGCGGTGCGAGGTCAGCGTCAGTGTCGGGCGGTTGTACCACCGATCATCATGTTTGTTGAGAAGTCAATTCCCACTGGAAACGGCATAGAGCCACGCTTTTTCATTAATTGTTTTATAAATGTATCAGAAGGACTACAGGAGTTGGTGCTCTACAAACTTGACAGGATGAGTATGCCATATGGTTATAATTGCTGGATAGATTACTCATTTATTGCAATTTTATGACAAATTTGTCGGTATCGAGCGCTGTGCTACGTAAAGCAGTTTTCCCGATTGCGGGCTTGGGTACACGGTTCCTGCCTGCCACTAAGGCTAGCCCCAAGGAGATGTTGACTGTCGTGGACAAGCCTTTGATCCAGTATGCGGTCGAAGAGGCCTATGAAGCCGGAATTCGTCAGATGATCTTTGTGACTGGGCGCACCAAGCGCTCAATTGAAGATCATTTTGACACCGCCTACGAACTGGAGTCCGAATTGGAGGCCGCAGGCAAGCAGGAGCTGTTGAATGTTGTCCACAGCATCAAGCCAGATGACATGCAGTGTGTCTATGTGCGCCAGCACCGCGCACTCGGCTTGGGCCATGCCGTCATGTGCGCACGTGAACTGGTTGGGCAGGAGGCGTTCGCCTTGATCCTGGCAGACGATCTGATGGTGGGGCAACCTTCTATCATGACGCAGATGATTGCCCAGTACAACGAATGGCGTGCCAGCATCCTGGCCGTGCAGGACGTGCCGCGTGAAGACACGCGCAAGTACGGCATCGTTTCCGGCACGCAAGTCAAGGAGCACCTGTTGGATGTCAGTGGTATTGTCGAAAAGCCCAAGGCAGAAGAAGCACCCAGCACGTTGGCTGTGGCGGGGCGCTACATCCTCACTCCCGGCATCTTTGACGAAATCGCCCATGTCCAGCCCGGCGCTGGTGGCGAAATTCAGCTCACCGACGCCATCGCCTCCCTGCTGCGCCGCGAAAAGGTCTTTGCCTACCGCTACCAGGGCACCCGTTATGACTGTGGTAGCAAGCTTGGCTTCCTGCAAGCGACAGTCGATTTGGCGCAAAAACACCCGGAAGTAGGTATGGACTTTTCCCAATGGCTGACAGGTCGTCTGCAGTCGTAACCATTGATTCCCTGTACCCTTTCAACCACAAACTTTTGCAATGATCCCCGTTCGCACAGCTTGGAGTGTACAAATGCACAATCCTCTTGTACCTCCTGTGCGAGGATACGCACCATGAAAAATGGCAACGGTGGCCAAGAGCCACACATGTTCAAGTATTTCTACCTCAGGCTGATGCTGGGCCTGCTCTTCGTCTGTGGCCTGCCGCTGCTGCTCCTGCCCGCCTGGCGCCACCTGCTGCCGCAAGGCCAGTTGTACGAGAGCTGGAATGTCTTGCTGGTGGGGCTTGGCTTTGTCGCCACCATGCTCAGCTTACGTAAGATGAACTGGTTTCCAGGGACGCGTTCCGTGCTGGCCAGTATTCCGGTGTTGCTGGGATGGTATGGTGTCCTGTTGGGTGTGCTGTTCCTGTTCCGGATGAGTTACAGCATTCCCTACCTGACCATTGGGTTTACGCTGAGCCTGCTCTGGCTGATGGCGTAGGCCTATATGCTGCGCCGCTCCCACCGCATGACCTTGGCCTATGTGCCGATGGGCCGGGCCGATCATGTAGAAAGCATCGAAGGGGTCAACTGGTATCGTCTGGAAGAGCCGCGCATGCCGCAAGGAGTTCGCATTGACGCCATCGTGGCGGATCTGCACACTCCCCACATGCCAGACGAGTGGCAAAAATTCCTGGCCGAATGTGCGTTGCAGCATCGCCTGGTCTACAACATTCGTCAGGCAGAAGAGTCGCTGACCGGTCGCATCAAGATCCAGCACATGTACGAAAACAACCTGGGCTCGCTGCTGCCGTCGCCCATGTACATGTGGATCAAGTACCTGCTGGAATCAGTGCTGATCATCCTGTCCTTTCCCATCACCCTGCCGATCATGCTGGTCACAGCCATCCTGATCAAGCTGGAAGATGGCGGCTCCATCTTCTTCAACCAGGAGCGGGTAGGGTACCGGGGAAAGCCCTTCAAGATGTACAAGTTCCGCAGCATGACGGAAAACCAGACCGTCAACCAGCAGCAGACCACCAGCCATGGCGACAAGCGCATTACCCGTATTGGCCGCTTTATCCGCAAGGTACGCATTGATGAGCTGCCGCAATTCTTCAACGTGCTCAAGGGCGACATGGCCCTGATTGGTCCGCGTGCTGAATACAAGAAATTTGCCGATGAGCTATCGGAACAGGTGCCGTTCTACATGTACAGGCACATCGTCAAGCCTGGCATTACCGGATGGGCTCAGGTCATGTACGGCTACGCCACGGGCGCCGATGAAACCCAGATCAAGATCGAGCACGACTTCTACTACATCAAGTACTTCTCATTCTGGCTGGATGTGATCATCGTCTTCAAGACCATTCGTACCATGCTCACCGGCTTCGGTGCGCGTTAATTTTTTGAGGAAAAAATGAGTATTCTTGTAACCGGCGGAGCCGGCTTTATTGGTGGCAACTTTGCGCTGGACTGGTTCAAGCAGTCTGATGAGGTATTGATCAACCTCGACAAGCTGACCTATGCCGGCAACATGGAAACCCTGTCTTCGCTGCAGGACAACCCCAACCACATCTTCGTCCAGGGCGATATCGGCGACAAGGCATTGGTTGATCAGTTGCTGGCTACACACCAGCCACGCGCCATCATCAACTTCGCCGCCGAAAGCCACGTAGACCGCTCCATCCACGGCCCGGAAGACTTTATCCAGACCAACATCGTTGGCACCTTCCACCTGCTCGAATCGGTCCGTGCCTACTACAACGGCCTGTCGCCGGAAAAGCAGGCCGCCTTCCGCTTCCTGCACGTCTCCACCGACGAGGTCTACGGCACCCTCAGCCCGGACTCGCCGGCCTTTACCGAGCAGCACGCGTATGAGCCCAACAGCCCCTACAGCGCCAGCAAGGCCGCCAGCGACCACCTGGTGCGCGCCTACCACCACACCTACGGCCTGCCGGTACTCACTACCAACTGCAGCAACAACTACGGCCCCTACCACTTCCCGGAAAAACTCATCCCGCTCATGATCGTCAACGCCCTGGCCGGCAAGCCGCTGCCGATCTACGGCGACGGCATGCAGGTGCGTGACTGGCTCTACGTCACCGACCACTGCAGCGCCATCCGCCGCGTACTCGAAGCCGGCCAGCTGGGTGAAACCTATAACGTTGGCGGCTGGAACGAAAAACCCAATATCGAGATCGTCCAGACCATCTGCCGCCTGCTGGACCAGCTGCGCCCGCGTGCCGACGGCAAGAGCTACGCTGAACAAATCACTTATGTGACTGACCGTCCTGGCCACGACCGCCGCTACGCCATCGATGCACGCAAGCTGGAACGTGAACTCGGCTGGCGACCGGCCGAAACCTTCGACACCGGCATCGCCAAGACCGTGCAGTGGTATCTGGACAACCCGACCTGGGTGCAAAACGTCCAGAGCGGTGCCTACCGTGACTGGGTCAGCAAACAATACCAGCAGGGCTGAGCCATGACAAAACGCATTCTGTTATTGGGCAAGAATGGGCAGGTTGGCTGGGAACTGCAGCGCAGCCTGGCCCCACTGGGGGAACTCTGGGCACTCGGCCGTGATGCAGCCAGCAACCCGCACTGGCAGGGACAGCCCTTGCACGGTGATTTGGCCGACCCCGACGCGCTGGCACGTACCGTCCAGCTGCTGCAGCCCGACGTCATCGTCAATGCCGCTGCCTACACAGCGGTGGACAAGGCCGAAAGCGAGCCCGAACTGGCCCACACCATCAACGCCACCGCCGTAGGCGTGCTGGCGCAACAGGCGCAGGCACTGGACGCGCTGCTGGTGCATTACTCCACCGACTACGTGTTTGACGGCAGTGGCCAGCAGCCCTGGCCAGTCGATGCCTCTACCGGCCCGCTCAACGTCTATGGCCACAGCAAGCTGGCTGGTGAACAGCAGATCCGCGCCAGCGGTGCAGCGCACCTGATTTTCCGCACCAGCTGGGTCTACGCCGCACGCGGCGGCAACTTTGCCAAGACCATGCTGCGCCTGGCGCAGGAGCGTGATGCCCTCAGCGTCATCAACGACCAATGGGGCGCACCCACCGGCGCAGAACTGATTGCCGATGTGACCGCGCATGCCGTGCGCCAGTACCTGGCTGGCGATACCGCCTGCACAGGCACCTACCATCTGGCCGCCAGCGGTGAAACCAGCTGGCATGGCTACGCGCAGCATGTGCTGGCACAGGCCCAAGGCCAGGGTGTGGCCCTGCGCGTCGCGTCTGAGGCCGTCGCCGCCATCCCGTCCAGCGCCTATCCGGTACCGGCGCAACGCCCGGCCAACTCGCGCCTGGACACTACGCGCCTGCAGCAGGCGCTTGGCCTGACCTTGCCGCCGTGGCAGCAGGGTGTGGATCGTATGCTGCAAGAAATCCTGGCCTGAGGCCCATCTATCAACAGCAAGATTATTGACATGACTATCAATCGCAAAGGCATCATCCTCGCCGGAGGTTCCGGCACCCGTCTGCACCCCGCCACCCTGGCCATCAGCAAGCAGTTGTTGCCGGTGTACGACAAGCCCATGATCTACTACCCGCTCAGCATCCTGATGTTGGCCGGCATCCGCGAAGTGCTGATCATTTCCACGCCGCAGGACACGCCGCGCTTCCAGCAACTGCTCGGCGATGGCTCGCAGTGGGGCATCAAGCTGCAGTACGCTGTTCAGCCCAGCCCGGATGGCCTGGCTCAGGCCTTCTTGATCGGTGAGGAGTTTATTGGCGATGATCCCTGCGCATTGGTGTTGGGTGACAACATTTTCTATGGTCACGACATGGCGCACCTGCTGGAGCAGGCGCATCAGTGCACGGAAGGTGCCACTGTGTTTGCCTACCATGTGCACGACCCCGAGCGCTACGGCGTGGTCGAGTTTGATGCCCATGGCAAGGCCATTGGCATCGAGGAAAAGCCGGCCCAGCCCAAGTCTAGCTATGCCGTCACCGGCCTGTATTTTTACGACAACGACGTGATCGAGATCGCGAAAAACGTCAAGCCCAGCGCCCGCGGCGAACTGGAAATCACCAGCGTCAACCAGGCCTACCTGGAGCGCGGCCAGCTGCAGGTGCAGACCATGACGCGCGGCTATGCCTGGCTCGATACCGGCACGCACGAAAGCCTGCTCGAGGCCAGCCACTTCATCGCCACGCTGGAACGCCGCCAGGGCCTGAAAATCGCCTGCCCGGAAGAAATCGCCTGGCGCCTGCGCTATATCGATGATACCCAGCTGGCCAAGTTGGCGGAGCCCTTGAAGAAAAATGGTTACGGCCAGTATCTGCTGCGTATGCTGCAGCATGGAGATCACGCATGAATGCCATCAAGACTACGATCCCCGACGTTTTTATCCTGGAGCCTCGCGTTTTTGGCGATGCACGTGGTTTCTTCTTCGAAAGTTTCAACCAACGCGTGTTTGACGAGTTGACTGGCACCAACCACAGCTTCGTTCAGGACAACCACTCCCGCTCCGCGAAGGGGGTGCTGCGCGGCATGCATTTCCAGACGCAACAGGCCCAGGGCAAGCTGGTGCGCGTGGTGCGTGGCAAGGTGTTTGACGTGGCCGTGGATATCCGCAAGGACTCGCCCGCCTATGGCCAGTGGTTTGGTTTGGAGCTCAGCGAAGAGAGCCAGCGCATGCTGTGGGTCCCGCCTGGCCTGGCGCACGGCTTTCTGGTGCTCAGCGACACGGCGGAATTCCTCTACAAGACAACCGATTACTACGCGCCGCAGTACGAGGCAAGTCTGGCCTGGAATGATCCGACCGTGAATATTGATTGGCCCTTGGCTGACAATGGCATTGTCGAGCCTCAGCTATCAGCGAAAGATCAGCAGGCTCTAACGCTGCAGGAAGTTGCCAACATGGTGTGAAGCAATGATGTGCTGGTGATTGATTGAAGTTTGTGTTCGTGAAGGAATTGTAATGAAAGTATTGATAACAGGTGGTGCAGGTTTTATTGGTCAACGTCTGGCAAGAGTGTTGCTGGCAAGCGGACACGAAATCAGAATTCTGGATAACTTCAGCCCGCAGGTACACACGGTAGATACGCTCCCGGCTGATCTGGATGGTCGTGTAGAGTTGATCAAGGCAGATATTCGTGACCGTGACGCTCTGAGAAAGGGGCTGCAGGGCGTGGAAGGAATCGTGCATCTGGCAGCCGAAACTGGGACTGGACAGTCCATGTATGAAATTGAACGCTACTACAGCGTGAACGTACAGGGCACTGCCATCATGCTGGATCTGCTCCAGAACGAAAAAGTGGCGCCAGAGTTGACAACATTGGTCGTTGCTTCGAGTCGGGCTATTTACGGAGAGGGGGCGTATTACTGTCAGGAGCACGGAGAGGTGTTTCCTGAGCAACGCGAATATGGTGCGATGACTAATCGCCACTTTGAACCTGCATGTCCTGTTTGTGGAACGCAGGTTGAGATGCGAGCCACCGCTGAGTCTGCCCCCTTCAAGCCGATGTCTGTGTATGGCTTGACCAAGCAGGTACAAGAGCAGGCTATCCTGATGCATGCAAAAACGAATGGATTGAAGGGCATTGCCCTGCGTTATCAAAACGTATACGGACCTGGGCAATCGCTTAAAAATCCCTATACTGGAATTTTGGCGGTTTTTTCCAATCTGGCTCGTCAAGCGAAGAAAATTGAAGTGTATGAAGACGGGTTGGAGTCACGGGACTTTGTCTACATCGATGATGTCGTCATGGCGACAAAGCTCGCACTGGAATGCCAAGATCGCGGTATGGTTGATAGCTTTAATGTGGGTACTGGCATCAAGACTTCTGTGATCGAGATTGCCAATGTCATCAATGAATATTTTGGTGGGCATAGCGCTGTTGAAGTTTCTGGTAAATTCCGTTTGGGTGATATTCGCCATAATGTAGCTGATATGACTAAAATAAAAACTGCGTTGGGCTTTGAACCTCAAGTGGGCTTTAGGCAGGGGATCAATGAATTCCTCAAGTGGGCATCCTCGGAAGATCCTCAAAGTGCAGATGCATACGAAAAATCTGTCGAAGAACTGCGCTCTAAAGGTCTCATGGGTGAGAGTTGATGAGTGTTTTTTTTCATACGCTGCGGTGTGATGCAGCACGACTGAGTCAGCGCAAGCCGGATGAAATCGGTGTTATTCATCTTTTGATGAAACTGGTAAATCCCAGGTTTCTTCCCGTGTTCCTGATAAGGTTGGCTGCAGCAGTGTGGCGGCACACGCTATTTAAGCCATTTGGATTATTGTTGACTTGGCTTAACCTTCTGCTATTCGGTGTTGAATGTACTCCGCGTTGCCAGATCGGTCCAGGATTGATGCTTCCGCACACGAGTGGAACCGTCATAGGCGCCGTGTCCATCGGTACTAATGCCACAATATTTCAAGGTGTGACACTGGGTGCGCGCGAAGCAGATTTGGGTTTTACGGCTGAAACGCGCCCCGAAGTGGGGGACAACGTCATTATTGGAGCCGGTGCCAAAGTGCTTGGGGGAATCAAGTTGGGCAATGGCAGTCAGATTGGCGCGAATGCTGTAGTAATTGAGAATGTGCCAGAAAATGGTGTGGCAGTTGGAATTCCTGCTAAAGTTGTGAAGGTGCTTGATAATGTCTGATGCTGACATGCTGCATAAGCGAGTCTTATTGGTAGCGCCAAAATTTTTTGGTTACGAAGTTGAAATTCAAAAGGAGTTGGAGAGGCGGGGTGCGGAAGTAACTTTTCTTTCGGATAGGCCTTTTTCTTCTTCGGTTCTGAAGGCGGTAGCCCGCGTGTTTCGGCCGGCAATTTCTTGGTACTCTGAAAAAAAACTTGCTGAGAAGATTCGGGAATTTAGTGACGCGAAATTTGGTATTGTCTTTGTGGTAATTGGAGAGGCGTTCACTCCGACCATTCTGGAGCAGCTACGTAAGCAGAACCCTGGCGCAAAATTCGTGTTGTATATGTGGGATTCGTTTGGCAATAAAAAATATGTCAAAAAGAATCTTGCGTATTTCGATGTGGTGAGTACTTTTGATCGGGGTGATGCATCTTCGTACAATTTAAAATTCCGGCCATTATTTTATGTGCCCGGTTATAGTGAATCTGGAAAAATTCCTTCGGAGTTTGATCTGAGTTTTGTTGGGACTGCACATTCAGATCGCTACCAGGTTGTAAAAAGCGTTCGTGCTGCGCTGCCACCAAACGTGCGGACATTCTTTTTCTTGTTTTTGCAGGCTCCTTGGGTGTACACGGTGCGCCGACTGTTGGATAGAAAAATGGCTGGCTCCCAGCGTAAGGACTTTAGTTTTAACTCGATTTCCAAAGATCGGGTGCAATTGATCTTTTCGCAGTCGCTGGCAATTCTGGATATTGAGCACCCCAAGCAAACCGGACTGACCATGCGAACCTTCGAGGCGCTTGGGGCTGAGAAGAAACTGATCACAACCAATCCACAAGTGATTGATTATGATTTTTATGATCCGGCCAATATACTGGTGTTCAAACGCGGTGATAAATTGAAGGTTCCAGATGATTTTTTCTCGACGCCCTATAAGCCGTTGAGCAAGAGCCTGAAGGATAAATATTCTTTGTCAGGCTGGCTCGATGAAGTACTGGGGTTATAAGGCTAAGCTAAAGCTGGTCGGAGCGGTTCGGCAGTTCGTCCATTGAAACACTCCACTATTGCGTTGGCTCTGGACTTGTGAGCCTAGTGTGACGATGCCAGATACCCGCTTTCCGCGCAGTTGCTCCAATGCAGTCTGTTCTATGCATCAGAAGGAGTTTGACTACCATGAACGCCAAAAGCAAGAAATTTTCGGCACTGCGAAGTGACGAAGAGGCGGAGCGCTTTGTGGATTCGGCCGACTTGTCCGAGTACGACCTGTCGGAATTCAAGCCCATGCGCTTTGAGCTGTCCAAAAAGGAAGCCTCCCTGAACATGCGCCTGCCGTCTTCACTGATGAACGCCATACGTGCCAAGGCCGAGGCTCTGGGCATTCCCTATTCGCGTTATGTGCGTATGGTGCTCGAAGCCGATGTGCAGCGTGGCCGCTGATTTCCGCCCGTCTGGGCTGCACAACCATGCAGGAGTATGTGCGTGAGATTGTTTTCGGTATCTTTTCTGGCGGTGTTCATCATGCTGCTGGTGCCCGGCACCGCCGTGCAGGAGCTGGCCGCCTGGCTGCAGTTCCTGAACCGCAGCGTGCACGTGCAAGGCGGCCTGCTGCAGCATGTGGACAAGCTGGTGCACCTGACCTTCTTTGCCGTACTCGCCTTCACCGGCTGGCGCGCTTTTGGCCGCCGCGGCCGCCCCTGGCTGCTGCTCGGCCTGTTCAGCTTTGCCGTGCTCACCGAATGGCTGCAGGGCTTTGTGCCGGGTCGCTCTACCAGCCTGCTGGACCTGCTGGCCAACAGCATCGGTATTGGCGTGGGGGCATCGCTTGGCATGCTGGTGTGGCGTGAAGGTAGCCGGGTGCGTTGAGCGCTGGTGGCGGGCTGCAGATTCCGGATTGGCGGTGATTTGATTCCGGATCTGCCGCGTTTATATTCCGAAATTACCGCAACCAAATTCCGGATTGGCGGATGTTTGATTCCGGATTTGCCGCTATCATCGCGACATGTCTGCAGATGTCTTGTACCCACGCCATATCACGTCGCGCATCGCCGAGGCCATGCAGGACACGCCCGTCGTACTGCTGGCCGGACCACGCCAGTCTGGCAAGACCACGCTGGTGCGACAGCTGGCAGATCCTGACTGGCGTTACCTCACGCTGGATGATGAACTCACGCAACTGGCCGCGCGGGAAGACCCGGCAGGCATGATCCGCAGTCTGGACCGCGCCATCATCGATGAAATCCAGCGTGCGCCGCAGTTGTTGCTGGCCATCAAGAAAAGTGTGGACGAAGACCGCCGACCCGGGCGCTTTCTGCTCACCGGCTCAGCCAACCTGATGGCCTTGCCCACAGTGGCGGACTCGCTCGCAGGCCGCATGGAAACCCTGACATTGCTGCCGCTGTCGCAGAGCGAGATGGAAGGGCGTACGCGCAATTGGCTGGATACCGTATTCGCCGGCCAGCTACCGCCAGCAGGTGCACCTGCGCGGCAGGCGGCCCTGGAAGAGCGAGTCTTGCGCGGAGGCTATCCGGAAGCCGTGGCCCGTGCCACACAACGGCGGCGCGTGGCCTGGTACCGGCAGTATGTCGATGCCCTGATCCAGCGCGATGTGCGGGATGTGGCTGGTATTGACAAGCTGGATCAGCTGCCTCGCTTTTTGAGGGCACTGGCACAAACCGCTGGCCAGCTGTGTAACTACAGCCAGCTTGGAGGGCAACTGGGTCTGGATGGCAAGACGGCCGCGCGCTATGTGGCTGCGTTTGAGCAGATGTACCTGCTGCGGCGGGTGCCGGTATGGGCCAATAATCGCCTCAATCGCGTCATCAAGACCCCCAAGCTGCAATTTGTCGATTCGGGCTTGTTGTCTGCCTTGCTGGACCTGGGAGAAGTCGAGCTGCAGCAGGACCGCAGTCGTTTCGGCCATGTACTCGAAACCTTTGTTTATGCGGAATTGTTGCGCCTGGCCGCCAGTGCCGATGGGGATTACCAGCTGATGTACTACCGGGATCGGGAGCAGGTCGAGGTCGATATCGTGGTTGAAAATGCGGCAGGCCAGCTCATTGGGGTCGAGATCAAGGCCGCTGCTACCGTGCGTGAAGCCGATTTCAAAGGCCTGAAAAAATGGGCGGGCTTGGCTGGCAAGCAGTTCCGCATGGGCGTGCTGCTGTATGACGGGGATGAAACCCTGCCGGTGGGCGATGGCCTCTGGGCGGCTCCGCTATCGACATTGTGGGGCGAATGAACGGCGGATATTTTCAGAATCCGCATGAGCGTGCGGATTCTTGCTGAAATGGCCTGCTTTTGCCAGGAATCCTCACGATCGTGCGGATTGTCTGCTCCCTGATTGCCCCTGAGCGGGGCCCAGACAGGTGCGCCGTTCGTCCCGCACCTATGCTAAATTGCCAGCTGTACCCGGATTCCCCGCGCAGGGGATCTGTTGTCCATGTCATGGCACACCACGTGCCGTTAACCAGGCGAAATCCCCATGTCTGACCAGACCCTCCTCACCCCCATCGACAAGGCCGGCATCCTGGCCCAGGCGCTGCCCTACATCCGCGAGTTCCATGGCAAGACCATGGTCATCAAATACGGCGGCAATGCCATGACCGATCCGGCACTGCAAAAGGCCTTTGCCGAAGACATCGTGCTGCTCAAGCTGGTCGGCATCAACCCGGTGGTGGTGCACGGCGGCGGTCCGCAGATCGAGACCGCGCTCAAGCGCCTGGGCAAGGAAGGCCATTTCATCCAGGGCATGCGTGTGACCGATGCCGAGACCATGGAAGTGGTCGAATGGGTGCTGGGCGGCGAGGTGCAGCAGGACATCGTCGGCCTGATCAACCAGGCCGGTGGCAAGGCGGTCGGCCTGACCGGCCGTGACGGCGCCATGATCCGCGCGCGCAAGCTGCGCCTGAAGGACCTGAACGATCCGGCGCAGGAGCACGACGTCGGCCAGGTGGGCGACATCGAGAGCATCGACCCGAGCGTGGTCAAGGCACTGCAGGACGACCAGTTCATTCCGGTGGTCAGCCCGATCGGCTTTGGCGAACAGAACGAGAGCTACAACATCAACGCCGACGTCGTCGCCTCGCACCTGGCGATGACGCTGAATGCCGAAAAACTGCTGATGCTGACCAATATCCCCGGCGTGCTCGACAAGCAGGGCCAGCTCCTGACCGAACTGACCTCGGCCCGCATCGATGAGCTCTGCGCCGATGGCACCATCTCCGGCGGCATGCTGCCCAAGATTGCCGGCGCGATCGACGCTGCGCGCAGCGGTGTCAATGCCGTGCACATCATCGATGGCCGTGTGCCGCACAGCATGCTGCTGGAAATTCTCACCGATACGCCGTACGGCACCATGATCCGCGCAGCGTAAGGAGGGGGCATGAGCGATATCCTGATCCATACCGATGGCGGCGTGTCCACCATCACCTTCAACCGCCTGGACAAGAAGAACGCGCTGACCGAAGCCATGTACAGCGCGCTGGCCGAGGCCATGCAGCAGGCCGCAAGCGATGATGCCGTGCGCGTGCTGGTGATCCAGGGCGATGCCAGCGTGTTCACCGCCGGCAACGACATCAAGGACTTTCTGGAGCATCCGCCTACCAGCACCGATGCGCCGGTGTTTCGCTTCCTGCGCCAGCTGGTGACTTTTCCCAAGCCGCTGATCGCCGCCGTGGCGGGGCCGGCAGTGGGCGTGGGCACCACCATGCTGTTCCACTGCGACCTGGTCTATGCCGGTGACAACGCCGCTTTTGCCATGCCCTTCGTCAACCTGGGCCTGTGTCCCGAGGCCGGCTCCAGCCTGCTGGCGCCGCAACTCGTCGGCCACCAGCGTGCGGCCGAGTTGCTGCTGCTGGGTGAGCCTTTCCTGGCCGAAACCGCCCGCGATATCGGTCTGGTGAATCGCATCACCGCGCCGACCGAGGTCAATGCGCTGGCACTGGCGCAGGCCCAGCGCCTGGCCAGCAAGCCGATGAGCTCGCTGCTGGAAACCAAGCGCCTGCTCAAGCAGGGCCAGCAGGCCGCGCTGCTGGAGCGCCTGGCCGAAGAGGCCACCGTGTTTGCGCGTATGCTGGGCGAACCGGCCGCGCGCGAAGCCTTCACCGCCTTCATGGAAAAGCGCGCACCGCAGTTCCACTGAGCGATTCGGCTTGAACGCCTGCACCCCGTTGCAGATCTGTCTGCGGCGGGGTGTTTTGTCATGGGGCGGGGGCTGGCACCCAGCGACCGTCGTAGCCTGGCTTGCCGACATAGCGCGGCGGCTTCAGGTCGCCGGGCGCGACATAGCCGTGCTGGTAGTAGGCCGTGCAGTGGCGCGGCATGGCCGGGTCGATCGCCTGCACGGTTTGCTGCGTGCAATCGCTGTCGTCGTAGCGCCACCACATGGGGCCGCTGCGGGACGGGCAGACGCGGATCGTGGTTTCGTAGGTGTTGCGGTTCAGGCTGGCGGCATCACAATAGCCGGCCCCTTGCGCAATCGCCAGTGTCAGCGATTGCATGTTGGCATCGGCACTGGCGCTCGGGCACAGGTTGAGGAAGTTCAGCCGTTTGGTCAGCGTGGACAGGTCGGTACGGAACAGCTTGCGCAGGCCAAAGTAGTAGCCCAGCGCTGGCGCACAGGCCGCCGGATGGCTGCCGCTGGACAGGCAGAGCAGCGCTTCGCAGGCGAGCCGGGTGATGCCGGTGAACAGCGCAGGTTGTTGCGCCTGCGCGGGCAGGGCCAGGACACCGAGCAAGGAAAGCATCAGCAGGGATTTGCGCATCAGGTGGGCTCCATTGGGGGCAGCAGGGGAATCGGGGTGGCGGGCAGCAGCCGTTGCCGGAAGCGCCGCTCGCGGTAGTAGCAGATCTTGTCGAGCAGGGCGGCATCGGCCAGGCCTTCCATCAGCACGATCTGGCGCTGTGGCCCGAGTGCCTTGACCTCCTGCGGTAGCAGCAGCGGGCGGCTGTCCAGGATCTCGGTATGGCTGGTATCGCGGCCCTGACTGCGTTGCTGGCGGCGCTGTGTGGTGTTGCCCAGCATCTCCGAATAGAGCCGGGCATCCTGCTGCTCGCGCGGGGCAAACAGGATCTGCGTGGCGTGGTTGGTGGCCAGGTTGCGTGCCTGCTCCGTGCCGTAGACGGCATCGAGCTGGGCCATGCTCTGGATCACCGTCAGCAGCCGCAGCTGGTAGCCGGCCATATAGCTCACGCTCTGCGCCAGGATATCGATGCGGCCCATGCTGGTGAACTCGTCCAGCAACAACAGGCAGGGGTGGCGCAGCGTCGGATCCTGCTCCGGCAGGGTGCGCGTGTTGTCGCGGACCAGCAGCGAAAAGATCAGCCGCACCAGTAGCGCCGCCTGTTCCAGCCGGTCCGGCGTGATACACAGGTAGACCGTCATGCGCTGGCGCCGCACCTGGTCCAGCGCGATGTCGTGGCCACTGGTGGCGGCATCGAGCTGCGGATCGGCCCAGAGTCCGAGTGGTGCCTGCAGGCTGCCGAGGATGCTGCTGAGCGTGTCATCGGCCTGGCTGCACAGGGCGCGCAGGCTGGTGCGGCAGCTGTCAGACAGCAGATCGTCGTCTGCCAGCAGCTGCAGCCAGTCGCGCATCGGACGGCCATCGCCGATCGACAGGCGGTAGAGCTGGCCCAGCGTGGGGGGCTGTGCCTTGGGCAGCTGCAGGCGCCGGTCACGCGCATGGCGCTCGAACAGGCACAGGCCGAGTGCGACAAAGCTGTTGCGCGCCTGGTCGGTGAAAAAGCGCTGGTTGCCGCTGTTGTCGCCTTCCGGGTATAGCACCTGGGCGATGCCGCGCAGGTCGCCGGCACAGCGCGCCGGGTCACTGGACACATGCTGCAGCGGATTCCAGCGGTGGCTGCGGCCATCGGCGGCAAAGGGCTGGAAGCAGAATACCTGCTGGCCGATGCGGCGGCGGTAGCCGCTGGTGCGCGCATGGTTTTCGCCCTTGATATCGAGCACGACCACGCTGTGCGCATAGTCCAGCAGCACCGGAATCACCACGCTCACGCCCTTGCCGGAACGCGTGGGTGCGGCCAGCAGCACAAAGCGCTGGCCGTGGTCACGCAGCAGTTGCCCGCCGCTGCGGCCGATCAGCAGGCCGCCGGCCGCGTTGCGGAATAGGCCGGCGCGGCGCAGCAGGGCGCGGCTGGCAAAACGTGCATCGCCATGCAGGCTGCGCGGGGACGGGCGCCACAGCAGTACCAGCGTGCCGAACCAGAGCAGCATCGCCAGGCCCAGGCCGATGCCGCCACTGATACGGATGGCCTGCCGGTGGGGCTGCAGCTGCGGCAAGTGCAGCAGCAGGTACTGCGGCCAGAGCCAGGGCGTGGCGCTATCGGGCAGGCTCCACCATTGCAGCAGCAACCAGCCGGACAGCCAGCTGCCGGCGACCGCCAGCAACAACAGGCTAGCCAGCGACAGTGTCAGGCGCAGCGGGGCGTTCATATGGGCGATTCCGGCATGCGCTGGCAGGCCAGGCGTGGGTGGTGCCGGTTGTCCGGGATCGGTGCCAGCAATAGCTGATCCGGGCCGGACGGCAGCAATCGGTAATGGCGCACGTGTGCATCGCGCAGCAAGGACAGCACCAGCGCCTCGAACTGGCGTTGTGCGGCAGCCGGCAGGGATCGGTCCGGGACTGCTGCGGGCAGCAGTTGCGCTTGCAGCACCTGCTGTTGCCACTGGCGACCGCGCAGCTGGCTATTGCCGCCGAGTTGTAGGCGCAAGTGCGTGGGCGCGCTGCCATCGGTGGGTACCAGCGTCAGCAGGGTGTTGCTGTGCCAGTGGCCGTCGGCAGTAGCACGCAGCGCGGCCTGCTGGCGCAGTTGGCCGGCGGGGATTTGCAGCAGGGCCGGCAGCTGCTGTGGCGTGCTGGCACACATCCATTGCCCGGCCAGCGGTGACGGGCGCGCCAGTACGGCGGCCGGTGCCAGCAGCAGGAGCAGGGCGATCCGGTGCATCAGCTGCATGTGGCCTCCAGCTGCGCCTGCGGATCGAAATGGATGCCGGTGAGCTGGCGCTTGCCGGCGTGGGCGCGCACATGCACGACGATATCGATGGTCTGCTGCAGCAGGCGCTGGATCACGCCAAACTCCAGCCCGGCACCTTCGGGCGAGGCCTTGACCATCAGCGCCAGCTGGTCCCAGGTCTGCGCCACGCTGCCGGCATGGCAGCTGGTGATGGAGCCCGGGTGGCCGGAGGCGCAGTTGCGGATGAAGTAGAAGGCCTCGTCGCCACGCAGCTCGGCCAGGATGATGCGATCTGGCTTCATGCGCAGCGCCGCTTCCATGCAGCTCTTGGCACTGACCGGGGCCAGGCTTTGCCCACCCTTGGAGTAGAGCAGGTGCACCGCATTCGGCTGCGCAATGAACAGCTCGCGCGCATCCTCGATCGTCACCAGCCGCTCCTGTTCCGGGATATGGCCGACCAGCGATTTCATGAAGGTGGTCTTGCCGCTGCCGGTGGCGCCGGACACCACCAGTGTCTTGTGCTGCAGCACTGCCAGCCGGAAAAAATCGGCATGGCGGCCCTGGTGCAACAGCTCCAGCAGCTGGCGGTCGTGTGCCGGCAGGCGCTGTGTCTGTGGCGCCAACTGCTCGAAAAAGCCTTGTTCCGCATACTGCTCGAGCGAGGGCGGCTGGCGCGAGGGCAGCCGGATCGTGATCGAGACGCGCTCGGCCTCTACCGCCGGTGGAATGATGAACTGGGCGCGCTGCCCGGACGGGAAAGTCAGCGAGACCAGCGGCTCGGCCGCGGTAATGCGCTGGCCGGTCTGGCTTTCGTTGACGATGGTGGTGCAGAAATGGCGCACGCGTTCCGGCGTCAGGCCGGCCACCGGCACGCACTGCCAGCCGGCGTGCGTCTCCAGGAACAGCTCGCCGGGGCGGTTGATGCAGATTTCGGTCACGTCCGGCCGCGTCAGGTAGTCGGCAATGCCGAGCATCTGGTACTGGTACTGCAGAAAGCCGTCGGGCAGCCGGGCCAGCGGGTCGGTAGTCATGGCGTCAGCACTCCGGCAAAGTCGATATCGCGCGCCACCTGGATCGTGATCAGCTGGCCTTGCGCGATCGTGATGGTGGGTGCGCGCGTGGCGCCAGCCTGTAGCGCGGTCTGCGCCGCCGATTGCAGCGTGTCGGCGGTGCGGCTCTGGTAGGGGTTGGTCTGCTGCACCAGGCTGCCGCTGTCAACCGAGATGCTGGTGGTGCTCGGGCTGGCGGCGGCCGGGGCATGCCTGGCAGCGGCGATCTGCATCACGTCGCTCATCAGGCTGACCAGCAGCGCCGAGCTGACGCGCTCGCCCCAGTGCTTGTCCACCACGCCGGGATGGCCGCTGCCACCGAGCGCATCGGCGCCGGGGCTCATCAACTGCACGTCCAGCCCGTCGGGTGTCAGCAGGCGCTCCCAGATCACTGCCAGTCGATCGGCGGCACCCAGCTGTTCCTGGTACTGGCCGCTGATGCGCGAGCCAGGCCGGATCAGCAGTTGGTTGCCGAGGGAGTACACCGGCTCGGTCACGATGCAGGACGTCAGTCCGGCGATCTCACTGACGATGCGTGTTTCCAGCACGCAGCGGATCACGCGGCCGCGCGGCAGCAGCGTGGCAGGGTGCTGGACACGTTGTACCAGCGCAGTGCCTTGACCGGATTCGGCGGCAGGCGGACTGGCTGATTCCACCAGCGGGCCGGCGCTGGTGCTGGTGGGGCTAGGCTCCGGCGCCAGCTTGGGGGCGGGGTTGCGCGGGCGAGCCAGTGGCACAGGTGCCAAGCTGGGTTCCGGCAGTGTCTCCACCGGGGTGGGCAGGGCGGTCTGCCCGGCCAGCGCCATGGTGACTTGGCCAGACGGCAGACCGGAGGGCGGCAGCGGCGGCAAGGTATCCGGCAACAGCGCGGCGGCGGGCGCACTGGCACTGGCCTGGAAACTCTGCTGCGGCAGTTCCACGCGCTCGCCGGAACTGCGTGCTGGACTGCTGGGGCCATCGCTCCAGGGCAGCCGGCTCATGCTCCAGGCGACCATGGCGGCACTGCCGGCCAGCAGCATGGCGGCGAACACCAGCGCCTTGCGGTTCAGCCGTGGCCGCTGGCGGCTTCGCAGCACTGGTTCTGTGGCCAGCAGTGCCCCATCGGCGGCACTGGAGGTTTCAGGTGTGACAGCTGGCTGTTGCCCGAGGCGGAATGTGAATGCCATGCCTTACTCCCGTCGCAGTCCCAGCACCTGCTGGCCGTGGCGCAGCACCAGATAGGGATAGACGCCATGCACGGTGATGCGCCCATGTTGGTAGCTGCTGTTGATGATGAAATCCCCGCTGTCCTGCTGCTGCCGGCCAAATACGGCAGGCAGACCGCCATGCAAGGGGAGGTCATGCGACAGATCGATATAGGTAAAGCGTCCGTCATCGAAGACGCGCTCGGGGCGCAGCCAGGCGGCGTCATCGCTGGCGGAGTAGCTGTAGGCATCGTGTTGCGGGCCGGTCTCCGGCTCCGCATTCGCGTTCTGACGCGCCGGCGCATCGGGGTAGCGGAAGCGCACCTTGTAGTGCACGCCCTGGCGCCGTGCCTGTGCCGGCGTCAGCGCACCATGGCCCAGCACCTGCAGCTCCAGCAGGTAGTTGCGCCGGTCGGTGCGGATATGCATATTGGTGGCGGCCTGCGCGTGGCGCGGCTTCAGGTAGAACACCTGGTCACGCCGTACCAGCTCCCAGCTGCCACTCTGGCCGGTGCCAAAATCGCGCACCTGTTCATCGGCCTCGAGCTCGATCTGGGTCGCAATTCCCTGGCCGGTGCGCACGGCATAGACGGCATCGGGCTGGTAGCGGTATTCCTGGATCACGCCGCCCTGCACGGCCTGCGACAGCAGGGGCAACAGGCAGAGCAGCGCGCGCCATGCGGGTCTAGAAGGCAGCATCGCGTTCTCCTGCAGACGGGGTGCTGGGTGTTGCAGCGCTGCTGAACGCATCCTGATCGACACGGTAGGCCAGCACACGAAAGCCCAGCGGGTTTTCGAGGCGCGCGTCCTCGTTCATCTCCAGCGTCGCGTCGTAGCCGATCTTCAGCGTGGCGAGCCGGGTATCGAGCAGGCGGGACTGGCCGCTGGCCTTGTCGAACAGCCAGCGCTCGAAACGCACGCTGGCCGCCACCGGCGTGCGCGGCACCGGGCTGTCAGCGTCGCTGCCGACATCGTTCCAGTTCAGTACCGTGCTCAGGATGCGCACGCGCAGCGATTGCGCGCGGCCATACAGCGTGTCGGGGTTGTCCGGGTGCCCGTTGCTGTAGAGCGCCTCGTATTCTTTCAGCACGGCACCGCTGGCCATGGCCTGTACCAGCCGGCTATCGCGCCGGTTCAGCAAGTCCCAGTCATACGATTCGCGCGCAATCACGAAATGCGCCACCTGGCTCTTGTTCAGTGCCTCGCTGGCACTCACCGCAGCCTGCGGCATCTCGATGCGCGCCACGCTGCTGGTGCCGTGGGCCGGATCGGCCATCACCAGATAGGGCACTTGCTGCTTCAGCGGCAGCAACAGCACATAACCACCGGCCAGCAGCAGCGTCAGCAGACTGGAGGCAGCAGCCACGCGCCAGGCCTTGCGCTCGCTCAGGCGGCTGCGTTCGATCAGGCCGGTTTCGAAATCGCGCGCCGCCACCAGCAAGGGGTGTGCAGGATCGACAGGGCGCTTCAGCATGTGGCCTCCCTGCATTCGGCGGCCCCATCCTGCCACGCCAGCAACTGGCGTCCCTGCAGTTCCAGCATCACCTGTTCGCGTGCATACAGCGTCTGCAAGGCCAGCAGTGCCTGTGGCAGCGACAGGTGGCGGAAGCCGGTCAGCGTTGCCGGCAGCGGGTAGTCCTGGTTCAGGCGGTCATCGAGTTGCAGGCCGTCTTGCGTACTCCAGCGCTGCAGCAAGGAGCGCAGGCTGGCATCGCGCGCGCTGATGACATAGGTGGGCGTGGTGGCAGCCGCCGACGGATAGCGGTTGACCGGCTGCCACGACCCGCCAAAGTTGGGCGCGCCATCGCTGGCACAAGCGCTCAGCAGGACCAGGCCAAGAGAGAGTAGTGTTTTTGCTTCAGGGCGCATCAAATTTTCGCTCCAACGTGTAATAAGGTGCTATATTACATCGTAAGTATTCGTTTAAACGAAATTTGTACAAATATTTGATGCGATTCCCTCCATGATGCCCGATTGCCCCAACCTGGCCGTTCCCGCCGCCGTGCTGCAGCACGTGGTCCGGGTCGAATCCGGCTTTCATCCCTATGCCATCGGCGTGGTTGGTGGCCGCCTCGCGCGCCAGCCACGCAATCTGCCCGAAGCCGTGGCAACGGCCAATATGCTGGAGCAGCAGGGCTACAACTTCTCGCTCGGGCTGGCCCAGGTCAACCGTTACAACCTCAGGCGCCAGGGCCTGAACAGCTACGAGCAGGCGTTTGGCAGTTGCGACAACCTGCGCGCCGGCAGCCGCATCCTGCAGGAGTGCTACCAGCGCGCCGGCGACTGGGGCAAGGCCTTCAGCTGCTATTACTCCGGCAACTTCACCACCGGCTTCCGCCATGGCTACGTGCAGAAGGTGATGGCGCACATGCAGCCAGCGGCCACGGGGCAGGCGATGCCGATTCCGGTAGTCGGCAGGCGCCAGCCGGCCAGCCATGGCAAGCGCGCCACATCCCCAGCGCAGCGGAGCGAATCGCCGCCTGCCTCTCTTTCCAGCATTCCCGCCGCCGTTGCTCTGCCGGCTCTTCCCGGCGATACCCGTTTCGTTTTCTAACCACCTCAGGAGACTTCCATGTCCACATCCTTCGCCCCTGCCCATCGTCCCTCCGTGCTGCGTCGCTTGCAGCCGCTCGGCATGCTGCTGCTGGTCAGTCTGTGCCTGACCCATGCACCAGACCTGCTCGCCGCCGATCTGGTCAATGGCGGCAAGGTCGGCAGCTTCCTGATCAAGATCCGCGATGCCCTGGTGCCGATCTCGATCACCGTCGTCACCATCGCCTTCGTCTTTGCCGGCTACCAGATCGCCTTCAACCACAAGCGCATCAGCGATGTCTCGCCGGTGCTGGTCGGTGCCGTTGTCATTGGTGCGGCCGCGCAGCTGGCCGGCTGGTTCATCGGCTGATCGCGGAGACTGCCATGCGCAAGGACACCGTGTTCCGCGGCTGCACCCGCCCGGCCATGTTGCTGGGTGTGCCAATCTTGCCGCTGTTTGTCGGTGCTGGCAGCTGCCTGCTGCTGGCGGCCTGGTTCAACCTGTTCTGGCTGCTGGCCCTGCCGCCGGTGGTGTTCAGCCTGCAGCTGATGGTACGCCACGACGACATGGTGTTCCGCCTGCTCGGCATCCGCTGGCTGTTCCGGCTGCGCGTACGCCAGCGTGCCTTGCATGGCGGCATGTGGGTATTCAGCCCGCTCGAACCACGCCAGCCGGAGTAAGGCCATGCGCCCTGAAGCACTCCCGCCCATCAGCGCCCATATCCCGCTGTCCAGCCATGTCGCGCCCGAAGTGGTCAAGACCACCGCTGGCGACTACCTGATGTGCTGGCAGCTCGACGGCCTGCCATTCGCCGGTCGCGAAGACAGCGAGCTGGAAAGCCGGCACCAGACCTTCAACCGCCTGCTGCAAAGCCTGCGCGCCCCGGAATACGCCAACGTCGCGTTCTGGGTGCACGATGTGCGCCGCCGCATGCAGCTGGACTTGCAGCCGTCTTTCGACGATACCTTCAACCAGCAGCTGTCCGA
Organism: Brachymonas sp. J145; assembly: GCF_036312245.1. NCBI lineage: Bacteria > Pseudomonadati > Pseudomonadota > Betaproteobacteria > Burkholderiales > Comamonadaceae > Allobrachymonas > Brachymonas sp. J145. The sequence goes on from NZ_JAZDCI010000004.1 coordinate 192,626, forward strand.
CCAGTATTTCGCAGCCCTGTCCGGGCGCAAGCTGATGCAGAACACGCTCTACTTCAGCATGCTGTATCGCCCCGCGCCCGAAGGCCGGCGCCTGCTGCAGCCCGCCACCGATCTGGCTTCGCTGCGCGCAGAGCAGGAGCAGGCCCTGACACGCATCGAGGAACTGGCCGGCCATGTCGAAGCCGTGCTGCACGATTACGCTCCCAGCCGGCTCGGCCTGCAGCAGGATGCGCATGGCACGCTGTTCTCCGACATCAGCCGCTTCTGTGCCTGGCTGATCAACCGGCTGGACGAGCCGATGCCCTTGCCGCGTGGCCCGATCCATGCCAGCCTGCCGGTATCGCGCCATATCTTCAGTCCGTCCGGCGGTGATTTCATCGTGCGCACACCCGATGGCGCGAATCACTATGGTGCCATGCTGCAGCTCAAGGACTATCCGGAACAGACCTGGCCCGGCATGCTCAACGGCCTCAAGTACCTGGATATGGAATACGTGCTGACGCATTCCTTCACGCCGCATGCACGCCAGCAAGGCCTGAAGGTGCTGGAGCGCACCAAGGGCATGATGATCAGCGCCGGCGACCGCGGCGTCAGCCAGATCGAGGAGCTGGATCTGGCCATGGACGGACTCGCCAGCGGCCATTTCGTACTCGGCGAATACCATTTCAGTCTGGCGATCTACGCCGACAGCCAGGAACAGCTGCAGCGCCATATCGCCCAGGCGCGTGCCGAACTGTCGCAGGCCGGTTTTGTCTCGGTCAAGGAAGACCTGGCAGTGGCTGGTGCCTTCTACGCCCAGCTGCCGGGCAACTGGCGCTACCGGCCACGGCTGGCGCAGCTGTCATCGCTGAATTTCCTCGGCCTGAGCCCGCTGCACAACTTCGCCTCCGGCAAGCGCAGCCACAACCCCTGGGGCGATTGCGTCACCGTGCTGCAGACAGCCAATGGCCAGCCCTACTATTTCAATTTCCACGCCACCCATCCGGGCGAAGACAGCCTGGGCGAAAAGGCGCTCGCCAACACGCTGGTGATCGGCAAGTCCGGTACCGGCAAGACCGCGCTGATCAATTTCCTGTTGTCGCAGGTGCAAAAATACCAGCCTAGGCCCACCATTTTCTTTTTCGACAAGGATCGCGGCGCCGAGCTGTTCGTGCGTGCCTGTGGTGGCCGCTACCTGCGCCTGGCGCAAGGCGAACCGACCGGCTTCAATCCGCTGCAATGCGAAGCCACCCCGGTCAACCAGCAATTCCTGGTCGACTGGGTCAAGCTGCTCGCCAACAAGCCGTCCTGCAGCGCCAGCGAAGACGAGGATATCCAGCGCGCCGTGCAGGCCATGCTGGACACGCCGATGCCACTGCGTACCCTCGGCAACCTGCAGAAAAGCCTGACGAATCTCGGCGACGACAGCATCTACGCCCGCCTGCGCACCTGGACCCGCGCCGGTGCGCTCGGCTGGGTCTTCGACAACCCGCAGGACCGCATCGATCTGGCCGATGCCAGCATCATCGGCTTCGACTACACCGAGATCCTCGACCAGCCGCAGCTGCGCACGCCGGTCGTGCACTACCTGCTGCACCGGCTAGAAGCCCTGATCGACGGCCGCCCGCTGCTCTACGTCATGGACGAGTTCTGGAAAATCCTCGACGGCGAAGGTGGCCTGAAGGAATTCGCACGCAACAAGCAGAAAACCATCCGCAAGCAGAACGGCCTCGGCATCTTCGCCACCCAGTCGCCCGAAGACGCATTGCGCAGCGATATCGCCGCCGCGCTGATCGAACAGACCGCCACGCTGATCCTGCTGCCGAATCCGCAGGCCGACCGGCGGGATTACATTGACGGCCTCAAGCTCACCGAGGCCGAATTCCAGCTGCTGACCCAGCTCGACGAACGCAGCCGCTGCTTTCTGGTCAAGCAAGGCCATGCCAGCGCCCTGTGCCGGCTCGACCTACAGGGGCTGGACGATGCCCTCGCCGTGCTCTCGGCCAACACGCACAACATTCAGCTGCTGCAGCAGGTCCTGACTGAGCTTGATCCCGGCGCGGCCGATGGCCTGCAATCGCCGCCACCCGAACAATGGCTGCCGCGCTTCCACGCGGCCCGCCGCCATCCTTCCTGATACCCAGCGAGTCCGACCATGTCCAAGTCTTCGGCCGATGCCTTCATCACCCGACTCTATCCCGCCGCCGTCCAGGCCTCGCAGGAAACCGGCCTGTCCTGGGAGCTGATGCTGGCCCAGGCTGCGCTCGAAACCCGCTGGGGCCGTCAGGCCTCACTGGCCGATACGCACAACCTGTTCAACATCAAGGCCGATCGCCACTGGCAAGGCCCGGAAAAGCAGGTCCACGTCTGGGAAGTGGAGGGCGGCCGCACGCGCTGGCAGCACGACGGCTTCCGCGTCTACCCGGATGAGGCCGCGTCGCTGCAGGATCGCAACCGCTTTCTGCAAACCCAGCCACGCTACGCCCGTGCCGGCCTGTTCAAGTCCGACACTCTCGGCGATTACGAACACGAAGCCCAGGCGCTGCAGCGTGCCGGTTACGCCACCGACCCGCACTACGCCAGCAAGCTGATCCGCATCGTCGAAGGCCCCACCATGCAGCGCGCCCTTACGCATGCCCAGCAGGTCCATGGCCAGTTGCACCTCGATCCCGCCTCGCCGCAGGCCGATCAGCCGCTGCAGCCCGCCGAATCCTGGCGCGCCGCTGCCGGCCAGGCTGTGCTCGCTGCCGCACAGCAGCGCTTTGCACCCGGCACCCACGAATACGGCCGCGCCGATGGCAGCTGGCAGCAGGGCCGTCCCAACCGCAGCCCGGACCAGCGCACCGACCCCAGCCGTGATGGCCGCGACCTCGACGGCGATGGCCGCCGCGGCATCGACTGTTCCATGCTGGTATATCAATCGCTCAAGGATGCCGGCTTCCAGTGGCCCGGCGCCCATCTCACTACCGCCATGCTGTTCAAGGGTACGCAGACCACGGCGCTCGCGCGCAGCCACTTTGACACCATCACGCCCGAACAGGCGCGTGAGCAGCAACTGCAGCCCGGCGACATCGTCATGTTCAAAAGCCGCCATGGTGCCGGCCAGCACGTCGGCATCTTCCAAGAGTACGACGCACAAGGCCAGATGCGCTTCTTTGGCTCTCAGGTCAGCACCGGCCCGGCTACCGTCACCATCAAGTCCGGCGGCTACTGGGACGGCGCGCAGCAGGAATTTCTCGGCGCCTTGCGCCCACGCAGCGAGCATTTCGTTCGTACCGAATCTCCCGCACAGACCGCTATGGCGACGACATCCCCGGCAGTCGACAAGCCGGCGCAGCACGGCAGTCCCTGGCTCAACACCCTGTGCCAGCAGCTGCATATGGGTTGTCCAGACATTCCGCAACAGCAACAAGGCCCGATCGCCCAGTATCTGGCCCAGCGCTTGCAGGCTCTGCAACTCGCCCCGGAACAGCTGGGGCATCTGGTGCAGGAGCAGCACCAGGGCCGGCAGTGGCTGCACGCCATCGGCCAGCAGGGTCAGGCTCTGCTCAGTGCTGATCTCGACAAGGCGCGCCAGGGCCTGAAGCAGGACCAGCAGCGGCACGACAGTCCGCAGCACAGCCTGTCACAGCGCCCTGGTCTGTAATGCCGACCTGTTCTCCTTCCGTATCTGGATCCTATTCACCATGCGAATTTCAGCCACTCTTCCGAAACTGCTCCGTTACCTGCTGCTGCTCATCGGCCTCATCGGTGCCAGCATCTCTGCCCAGGCGCAGATTCCAGTCACCGATGCCGCCAATCTGGCGTTCCAGAAAGCCATGCAACAGGCGATGCAGGCCCTGATGCAGAACACCGTCGCCGAATCCGCCATCAAGGAACACTTGGGGAACACCATCCTGCGTGACCAGATCGGCCAGAAACTGCTGTCGCCCATGCTGGAACAACTCAGTATCAAGACCGGCATCGATTTCACCCGTGTCACGCAAGGCATGACCTCCAAAATCACCCAGAACCAGCAGGACTGGAATTCCCGGAAATTCGGCATGCTGCAAACCACCACCAGGCAGACGCTGGAAAAGACGCCGGCGCCATTGACCACCATGCAGCGCTATTACGGACTGGACACCACGCCCAATTGCCCGGATCGCCCGGGTCCGATTCGGGAATACTGCCTGGCCAGTCGCCAGATCCTCGCCGCCCAGTTGCAGGAAATCGAACATCTTGGGCAAACACTCGAAGCGCGCAATCTGGCCTTGCAGGACATGATGGCCGATAACCAGTACGGCACCCTGGCCGAACTCCAGCAAAAACAATACACGCTGCAAACCTTGCAAGCCCTGATCGCCAATGACCAGATGCGCTTGCAAACCGCCATGGCGGCGTATCAGGGCATGCGCACCCTGTATCAGGAAAAATACCAGGAAGCCCTGCAGCAACGCGTTACTGGCAAGCCCAGCCTGCTGGGAGGCATTTCCCAGGTCGCTGTCGCCAAGTTGGGGATGCAAGCCGGCAAACTCGCTGCGCGTGAACTGGTCGGCAGCAAGAACCTGTTCCGGCCATAAACCTAGCGGGAATCATTGCCATGCTTGACGCCTTTATCTCTGCCCAGCTGTTTGCCAGCATTCGCAGCTATATCGTCGACCTGATCCACCAGTTCGGTTATGCCGGCATGGCCCGTGCCTATGGCTTTGCCGTAGCCGTCGGTACCGTCATGCTCACCATCTGGTTCATGTGGCAGGGCTACCGGCTCGCCACCGGCCAGAGCCGCGACAGCATGCAGGCCTTCCTCATGCGCGCCATCAGCGTCATCACCATCCTCTCGCTGGCGCAAGGCATGACCCTGTTCGGTCAGGAACTCTCTACCCTGATCATCGATGACCTGCGCAACAGCATCGCCAGCGTCATCACCGGCGACAACTATCGCGACCCCGCCGACATGATAGGCAAGGTCATCACCCAGATGTTGATCCTGCAGACTGCGCTCGATGTCTACCAGGCCAATGGCGGAGCGGCGGCCAGCAACATCAGCATGGCCAACTTCCTCAACTTCTGCACCGGCCTCAGCCAGAGCCTGCCGGCCCTGATTGCAGGTGGCTTGATGCTGCTCAACGAAATCGCACTCCACCTCTGTCTCGTCGTCGCGCCATTGTGCATACTGGCGTATGTCTACGAGCCCACGCGCTTCGTCTTCGTCAACTGGCTCAAGTTCACCATCGCCACCCTGTTCAGCATGGTCATCATCAGCGTAGTCACCGTCATCGCCCTGCACGCCATCATCGTGCTCATTGCCGCCCTGATCGCCATGGACCTCGGCAACAGCGCCGCCAGTGCCCTGGGAGTCAATACCAGCCTACAGCTGCGCGATATCGCTACGCTTTCTGGCGGGGTAGGGATGTTGTTGACGATGTTGTTATTGGCAGCCCCGAGTTTAATATTTAACTTCTTTAGCGGTAGTGTTGGTATCCAATTTCATGGCTACAACTCGTTTTCTGGCTTGTTACCGAAACAGTTTGGTGAGATTCGCTCTTCTGCGCCTACAGCAGAATATACTAGGATGAGCCTCCCTGCAGTGGGAGCGACATTTGGACCAAGAAAAGTTGATAAAAAATAGATTTAAACGTATGCGAATTGTCATAGTTGCTTTAGTCGGAACAGCTCTTTTGAGCGTGCAGGCACAGGAAGTAAGCTCGTACTATAGAGATGATATAGCTATTAGAGCGGAAGCAATACGCGAAAGTGCAGAGGAGAGTAGAGTTGCTGTGAGTGACTACATTGAGCGCAGAACGATTGCAAATAAAGGAGCTAGAGAGCGTTTTTTGCAAAAGAAGCTGCGAACTGAAAAATATTACGCGGCTGTTTATCTGAATCCCAAAAATCTCGGGGAAGTCTTTTGGGCGGCAGGCTATAAGAATGAGGATCAAGCAAATCGATTGGCTGCAGCGTCATGTGGAGAGGATTGCAAATTGGTTGCAATTTTTTCCAATACATGTCTGATGTTGGCAGAACCACGAGGCAATGAAGAGCTAGGTAAGGTAGTGGTGGCTTACGATTCGGCTCCAGACAATGCAATCGCCAAGGCTAAAATCTCATGTCAACGCAGGTATGGAACAGACTGCGTTGCATATGAGCAAGCCCCGGGGGCTGAGAGCCCTGCGTTTTGCGTAGGCTATGACTATGGCGTCTATGACAGCGTTCATTAGTAGCACCCAGCACCCAGCACCCAGCACCCAGCACCCAGCACCCAGCACCCAGCACCCAGCACCCAGCACCCAGCACCCAGCACCCAGCACCCAGCACCCAGCACCCAGCACCCAGCACCCAGCACCCAGCACCCAGGCTGGGCCGAACGGGCTAACGCAACTTTTTGACAATTTTTTGACGAGGACTTGCCACGGCCACAAAAAAGCTGTTATAGTTCACGTCTTCGCCGCACAGGCGGTCTGGTTGAGGGGCTGAGGCGCTGATCCAGGCGGGGGTTGAAAAAGAATTTGCAAAATTCCTTGACAGCTTCAAAAATCGTGTTATAGT